>NZ_JFHM01000004.1:0-441786 GCF_003664935.1 Mesotoga sp. H07pep.5.4 | reverse complement strand
CAGGCACTGGGAAGGATAGAGAACAGGTACAAGATGGCCAAGCATTTCATCTTCACGATAGAGGAAGGGAAGTTCGATTACAGGAGAAATGAAGAGAGTATAGCCAATGAAGCTTCGCTTGACGGATTCTATATAATCCGAACCAGTGTAGAGAAAGAGAAGTTGACTGCAGAAGAAGTGGTGTACAGTTACAAGAATCTATCCAGAGTTGAGAGGGCATTCAGGACGCTAAAGGGAGTGGATCTGAAGATACGACCAATACACCACTGGCTTGAGAAGAGAGTAAGGGCCCACATATTTCTCTGCATGCTAGCGTATTATGTTGAATGGCATTTGAGAGAGTCATGGAAGAGCATGATCTTCACTGACGAATATACCGATAGAGAACATGTACTACAGGCTACAAGATCCGAAAGCGCTCTTGAGAAGACGAGGAAGAAGAAGCTGAGTGACGGAACACCGGTACACAGCTTTCAGACTCTTCTATCTGAAATGAGTACGATTGTCTGTAACGATGCCAGGGTACCTGCTGTACCGGAGATACCTTCATTCACGATAATAACAACTCCCAACGAGGTACAGAGAAAAGCACTTGAACTTGTAGGATTGAAACAACTCAGCAACGTAGACAGAAATAACCGCTTCATTTCTCTGAAATCCTTTCAGATAGCTATTTCTTGCTTGCTCAGTTCGGGAACTTCAGACTAAAGAGAAAGGGCCTTACTGGATGCAACCAGTGGGTTCCAGTATTTGAGGTGCAGAACACACTATTCTTTATCCTTCTAAAATGCTCTTCAGATCCAAAATGTTCTTTCCAATCGTCCTATGTATTTCAAGAAGCTTGGTAAATGATAAGATGACCTTTAGTCCTGTCCCCGTAACAAGCGCAACAACTGATTCTTCCTTACTTTCGATTCCCTCTTCAAGGGCTTTCGCCAAACCTGCTATAGAAGCCACGCCAGTTGGTTCTGCAAAAATACCCTCGTGTCTTGCCATGACACGGGTAGCGTTAACCATCTCACTGTCTGACACGGAGATAGCCGACCCACCGGAATCCCTTATTGCTCGAAGAGCAAGTTCACCGTCAAGCGGGTAAGGCACGCTAATTGCTTTCGCCAGAGTACTGGGCTTTTCCCATCTCTCGATCTTGGTATCGTGCTCCTTAAAGGCCTTTACCAGAGGCGCACAACCCTCAGCCTGAACAACTAGGAGTCTTGGGAGTTTGGCTATCATACCAGCTTCGCTCATCTCCAAAAAGCCCTTCCAAATAGCAGCTGATAGTCCGGCCCCTCCCTCGGGCATCATAACCCAATCGGGAGTATTCCATCCAAGATCTCCAGCAATCTCGAAAGCTATGGTCGTACCTTCAAAGTGATAAGGAATGACTGATGAGGCAGTTGTAAGGTGAGTCCAGCTAGAAGATTCAGATAGATCCATTATCATGTCTATACAATCACTCACATTGCTTTTTTCCACAAGAATTAGTTCAGCACCATATAAGATCGTTTGCACATTTCTTTCAACAGGCGTATCGGCGGGCATCTGTACGAAACAATGGAGTCCAGCTTTCGCACAATAAGCGGCTGTTGCAGGTCCAGCGTTTCCATCAGAAGCGATGATTACTTTTCCTGAAGCGATTTTCTTAGCCTTACTGACACCCATAGCTGCAGGGCGATCTTTGTAAGTGCCGGTAGGATTCTGAGTTTCGTCTTTCAGCATTATTCTCCCGGTGTTTCCCAACTCAGCCTGAAGTCTAACGCCAGCAGTTAAAGGAGTTGCACCCTCTCCCAGCGTTACACAATGGCGAATATCATCGATTGGTAGTAGTCTATGGTACTTTCACAAGCCGTAACAATATTTGTCCGGAAAATCATCCAGATTCATTCCGCCAATTTGATTGTATCTGTAATTCAGAGTGCTGCCACACTTAGGGCATTTTGGGATACCAACTGAATTGCTGCACTAGAAACCGCATACGTCACAACTTTGCAGATAATGGCGGGATGTCAAATTCCTACCTCACAACTCTTCCTGAAGCGTTTCCACCAAGTAGCTTTTCGACCTCGTCTCTAGATACGATGTTGAAGTCTCCCTTTATTGTGTGTTTTAGGCATGAGGCTGCGACTCCGAACTCAAGTGACTTCAATGGTTCCCATGAATTGTCCAGTCCAAAAATCAATCCCGCAGCAAATGCATCTCCTCCGCCTACACGATCGATTATGTTTATGTCGTATTTCGTAGATACAATAAATTCTCCTCCAGTGAGCAGCGCAGCCGACCATTTATTGAAATTGGCATTTATGCTTTCTCTTAGGGAAATTGCAACTGCCTTCAGATCAAAAGTGTCCCTAAGCTTTGTTGCCACATCTCTGTATCCCTCGACACTTAACCTGCCATCACTCACATTAGTGCCCTCAGCCTTTATTCCAAAGACAGATTCACTATCCTCCTCATTTGCAAAAAGGACATCTATGTTATTCATAAGAGAAGTCATAACCTTTCTCGCCTTTTCTTTGCTCCATAGTCTCGACCTGTAATTTAGATCGCAAGAAACAGTTATTCCTCGCTTCTTGGCCTCTCTTAGAGCTACTTCACATGTTTCAATCAACCCGTCGCTAAGCGCAGGAGTAATGCCTGTGAAGTGGAACCAGGTGGCATCTGAGAAAACCTCTTCCCAATCGAAATCTCCGGGCTTTGAATTAGCGAAGACCGAGTTGTCACGGTCATAAATTACCTTTGACGGTCTCTGAGAATAGCCATATTCATAGAAGTATTTACCTAGCCTGCCAATGTCTTTCAAAACATAACTCGTATCCACCCCGTGAACACCAATATTCCCAATTGCCGCGTCTCCAAACTGATCGGCAGATACTTTGGATACGAATCTACTTTTTCCGCCGTACTTCGCAATCGCAACAGCAACATTGGCTTCCGCTCCCCCGTAAACAACTTCGAAATTCTTGGTCTGCTCAAATCTCTCTCCCAAAGGAGATGCGAGACGCATCATTATTTCTCCGAAGGTAACTACTCTAGACATAAAAATCCTCCTCCTACTTCATAAACTGATAACCAAAATCTATGAACACTCCTGCTGCAACTTCTAAAAAGTAATAGAACTTCCAATTCATAATTACTAGATGATAGCACGGCAGATCAAAACCTCCGGTGAAGTTGAAGATCTGACAAGACTTTTCCCCCAATCGGGATTCAATTCTACTTTCTTGAACGAAATAATAAAGTTTGTTGTGTCTACTCAATTTCTAATATCAATAATTTAAGGTAGATCTTGATGTTTTGACGTTAAACGTGATAATATTAAACCAGCATTTGCAGAAATTGAGGTGGTTCGATGAAAGGGTTGGGAAGAAATTTCTGGCTTTTCACTCTTGGAAGACTAGTGTCACTTATTGGAAGCGGCGTTCAAGCGCTTGCGATACCACTCTACATTTTGGATCTAACTGGCTCCGGGGTGATGATGGGCACATTCTCTGTAGTAACGATGCTGCCCAGAATCCTCTTTGGACCAATCGCCGGTGTTTTGGGTGATAGATTCAATCGGAAATATATTATGATATATATGGATTTTGCTAGAGGAGCAGCAATTATTCTTATGGCATACCTCTCAGATGTCGGTGTCTTGAATCTAGCGCTTCTCTTTGTCTTCCAGCTAGTTATATCGACTTTCGACATTTCATTCGACCCGGCAACTTCTGCAATGCTACCAGATATCATTGAAGAGCACAAACTTCTGAAGGCAAACTCTATTCTTGGCGCGGTTAACTCCGTTTCCTACATAGTCGGTCCTGCTCTCGGCGGAGTTCTATATGGACTTTTCGGAATTGAAATAGTCTTCATTATAAATGGAACATCGTTTATTCTTTCTGCGATTAGTGAAATCTTCATAGTTTATCAGCAGACTACTAAAAAAACGCGCGTCTCGGTAAAGAGCGTTTTTGTCGATATAGTTGAAGGAATTGGCTATTTAAAGAAGATAGATGGCTTGATGATGGTTCTGATGTTTGCAATGGTTTCCAATTTTTTGTCAACTCCGATTTTCACCGTTGTTTTTCCTTTTTTCGCCCGCACATTGGTTGGTTTCTCTAGCGAACAATACGGTTTTCTCCAGTCGGGTTGGGTATTGGGAGTCCTTTTTGGAAACATTCTAATTGGTACGATTCTCGTGAATAAGAAACAGGACAAACTGTTTGCGGAGGGATTAGTAACAGAGACAGTCTTAAATTTCCTTCTAGCCGCTCTCTTCTTTCCTTACTTCACAAGTCTTTTCGGTGGACCGTCTTGGTTGTTCTTTGCCGCACTGGGAATACCGATAGTTGTAATGGGTGTGTTCAACGCATTTGTGAATACTCCTCTTCAAACACTTTTTCATCGAGTACTTCCTACCAGCCACAGATCTAGGGTCTTTTCCGTAATTTCGATTCTAGCGCAAATTGCAACACCTCTCGGTTCAGCGGTCTTTGGCTTCGCAGTTGACAGGCTTCCAGTTCACTATCTTGTGTTGATATCGTGTATTGCAAATGCCATTCTCACCATTGTCTTCTTGGCAAAAGGAATGTCGAGACTCTTTGAAGTGAGGCCGGGAAAACACGGAGGAGACTCTTATGGTAATGCGGAGGAAATTGCCTGAGAAAACGACGGGATAGAAGTATCCGCATGGCGCAAAAACTGAAAAGATGAAAGTCTGCCACAATCAAAAAAAGAACCGGGGCAACTTCCCCGGCTCTCCTATTTAAAAAGCCAAGCTCATTCTGTTGCTGCAGGAGTCTCAGCCTCAGCTTCGATTTGCTCCAGTTCGGAGATTATAGATTCTATCTCCGTCTGAGCAGCTTCAGATGGCTCAACTTGTATCAAAGCTTCTAAGTAACCGAGTCTTTGATTGAGCTTCTCCTTCCTCCAGTCGGGACTGTAATCGAGCTCAAGGGAAAGGGAGTTATTTCTTATGAGAATGTATAGAACGTCTGCTCTAAGTCCATCGGAAATCTCTTTTTCAAGAACGCTGGTTAGACCGGATTCAATCTCTCCAATTGTGTTGAATACGTAATCTACAAAGCTCTGTCCATAGCTGCTTAACTGTTGCTGAAGAAGATCCTGGTTCATGAACGTGTTTTCAAGTTCCTCCAGCAATGCATTGTAGTATGCTGCAGCAACCTCGGGGTTTTCACTATCCAGATCATACATCTTCTGCACGATCATACCGCGCTTCTCACCGGCTTCAAAGAGATTTCGTATCGCTGTCTCGTAGTCCGGACTGTCAGTAAAGCCAAGCATTTCCGATAGTTCAATAAATGCTGCATATTCCATCAAGGATGCTTCGGACGAGGTTCCATCGCCAAATATGCCCGACGCTATCTCAACGAAGAATTCGTTCGCAGTCTCTTCTGTCGCTTTTGCTTTGGCATATTCATTGTAGAAAAGGAGCTCATTATCCAAGATCTCATAGTCGAACTTGTTTTCTTCTATATAGCTCTCTATCCACCTGTTATAAGTATCGTTTTGATAGCCTGACACGAAATCGTTGTAGCTGGCCGAGTTGACAACATCTTCAAGGCTGTTTATCTCATTTCTCTCTTCTACAATTATCAAATGATAACCAAATTCGCTTTGAACGGGACCATACAACTCGCCGATAGGAGCAGCAAGGATAGCTTCCTCGAATTCAGGTACGGTCTGACCTCTGACTATTGACCCCAGCTCGCCTCCATTCGCAGCCGTTGAAGAGTCTATCGAAAACTGGAGTGCAGCTTCTGCGAAGGTGATTTCGCCGCTGTTGATTCTGTCCATTAATCCAGTTGCTGTAGCCTCTTCTGTAACCAGAATATGTCTAGCTCTTATCGTCTCAAACTGATTCTTTATCTCCGTCTTGAACTCTTCGAAATAAGCCGCCAGAGCGTCGTCATTTAAAGGAGCCACCGATTCTTGAACGAGCTCAGCTTTAAGGGCATCGGAAACATAGTTTCTGATTTCCGATCTGAAAGCGTCCATGGAACCATAGATCGCCTCTATTTGTTCAACCATGTCGGGACTCGAGGTGTACATTTCCATCATCGAATCGGTTTCCGCGTCAATTTCCTCTTCAGATGGAATCAAATTGCTCTCCCAAGCAAAGTAATCTATTAGCTTCTCATCAACGATGTATGGTATTATCATGGTTTTCAGCCCAAGCTCGCTTGGTGTAAAGTAACTGTCAAAATAAGGATCAAGAATAATCCCTTGGCTCGCCGCATTTGCCACTGTTGCGTTAAATGCCTGCTCGATTTCCTCTCTTGTTATCCAGAACTCTTTAGAAACTGCTTCTCCACCTTTTGTTATCCTGACTGCATACTCTGCTCCGATAAGGGTGAGCGAAAAAAACGCTGCCAGGAGTATTAGTAGAAACTTCTTCAAAATCATTCCCCCTCGTGTATTAGGTACATTCATGATAACATTTCATTTGAAAAGGTGTGTCACGAGAGGTGAATATTTTGAAGAAAACTGATCTTGATCTGGAAAGACTTAACTCGACGTCATGGAAGTGGTTAAACTTTGAGGAGGCCGAGCTGTCTGGTGGTGAGAACTCCAGGCAGCCGCAAGCCATGTACTTCTTCACAGACGAAAAGAACAGATCCTTCTGCCGAAGATACAACAGGGAAGTGAATTTCAAGAGGGATGTTGAGGATATTGGTCTTTGTGATAAATGTGGAATGAGATTTCGAACTTACAGGGCAGCTCAGATATGCGTATTTGCACCTGCTGAAGCTTACTATACAATTGACACACGTGATGAAGCGAAAGAAATCGAAGAGTTTCCAGATAAGGACTTTGCGGAAAAGGGAGTAAGCGACTTCGAGAGCAAGAGCTGGCAATAAAAAGCTTTCTAATAGGCATATTGTGGCTATCTTCATCCTCAAAGAGCTTAGAGAAGATCACAAATATATGTTAGCATTAGATCGAATCAATTGATTAAACCTTCTTGGTTAAATCCCGAATGTTTCTGGCAAAATAGAAATCATAGAATGGACAAATAAAAATACATAAGAGTCATTTTGGTTTTCCGTAATAATGAGTATCCATTATTTTACTTTTTCTTGGAGGTGGACAATGAAAAACTTGTCTAGATCGTTTTTGCTGTTTGTCGCATCTGTGATTGTTGTCTTTTCCCTTTCTTCGTGCATTGTAGTAGACAACCCGGTTTTAGTCAGGGTGCCCTTTGAAGAACTTAAGGGCGGTGCTTATTATGGAGGGGGTCTCCTCTTTTCGCCTTCAGATATGTCGATTTCGCATTTGGGAGAGGGAACCCTGATTGCATTCCAGGATCTTAGAATGGAGTGGGCACCTGAAGAAGGTTCTTCTATTGCGGAGAGAAATTATGGTTATCTTTACATCAAATCCATAGATGGTACTGGTATCGAATATGAGTATCTGATTTACGATTCGGAAGGTGCAATTGTAAAGCATGTTGACTCAGTTTTTCAGCCGGTGTCTGCAGGTTCTCAAGATCTCTCGAGCTCATCCGATGCTGATTTCTTCTCTGGAGTCTCATACCATTCTGCCGCCGGTATGCAGGACCCGTATATAAGCAGTGGGTATCTTCTAACCTTCAGGCACGAGATACCCGATGCAGAGAGTTCCGGCCCGGTTTCCTTCAGAAAAGTCCTTTTCAGAGTTCAGCAACCTCCAATGGTTTCCTCAACCAGATTTCCCAGTGGCGTAATTGCAGTGAGCAATTCTATACCTAGATCGCTTGTGATAAACTCTTCTCTTCTTGTTCAGGAACCCTCTGCAATCGAAAATCAAATCGTATTTTCCAAGACATCTTCTTTGCCTAATTTCTCAAATGGTGATTATATTTTTGACACAATGAAAGATTCTTTGAGAAGAGTTGTTTCCGTGAATGATTCTGACCCTTCAAAAGTTACACTTGAAACGGAAGAAGCTTTTGTTGAAGAGGCTCTGGACACTTTGATTCTGAACATTGAAGGTGATGTATCAGAAATCATAGAGAAATTCGGAACCGAAAGTGATCGTTCCTTTGCAGAGAGTGTAACAACAAACCTGATTACAAAAGAATGGGAAGTATCTATCGTTGATGATGATGAGATGAAAGCTGCAATCATGAACAAACTGGTCCTCGACGCGAATATCAGTCTTGACTTTCATCTTTCGTGGAACAAATTCAGCTCAAATGGAACTCTTCGATTTCCGGCAAAAGTCTCTTCTATACTCGAAATAGTTGGAAAGGAAGGGTTCGAGACTGAAAACACGAAGAAGGTAGCTGAACCAGAGGTAAGCATCAGTGTATGCGGCATTCCCGTAAAAGTCAGCATACCGATTGAGCTATTCTATGGAATGGAAACGCAGATCGAGAGCATTGATCTTCAATTCGGTCCAGAGATAGAGGTTTATCCGAAGTTCCATTACGAAGTCGAAGCGAAGATAGACTTCCACGGGCCCCATGGAAAAAGCTATACAAGGGGTTCTATAGACCATAATTCAACCTTTGTAGATAAGATCGATTTCGACGGATCTCCTGAAATTGAAGGAAAGTTTGGCTTCAAGTTCTTTCCGGGAGTAACTATCGCTTGTGTCCTTCGTCCGGAGATGGAAATTCCCATGGGTTTCTCTGCAAAAGTAAATCAATCGAAGGCTGAGCTTGATTTTGAGACTGAAGGCCATATAATGATCAAGTTGGATCTTTTATTCTATAAGCATACTTTCGCCAAGACAAAGGTCTTCAGCCAGACGAGAAATATATATTCAAAAGAGTTCTAACGGATGTTCAGAAAGCTTTATTTGTAATCATCTAGGTTAGTGCAACAAAATTCGATGAAAGAAACCCTGCAAAAAAAACGGAAAGATGTTTTCAAGGAATCGAGGTTTTACAGAAAAGCATAATATGATTTCGGACATCAGAAAATAAACATGGGCATCCCGAAGCATTGCCTGCAAAGGGATGCCCTCTATTAACGAACTATCTCAGATATGAATACTCATTCCATTTACGCCTTCAAGCGCACCAAGTACTGTCTCTGATAGTGTTGGATGAGGGTGTATTGAGTTCTCAAGCTCTTCGACCGTTAGCCCATTCTTGACTGCTATTACTCCTTCCATTATGAGCTCCGTTGCAGATGGAGAGACTATGCTCATTCCCAGAACCTTTCCGTTTTCCTTATCTGCGATTACCTTTACGAACCCAGTGTTTTCAAGTACAGTCCTTGCTCTACCATTGGCGCTTAAGGGGAATTTAGCGATAATTACTCTCTCCATATCTTCAACATCGTCTTCTTTTATGCCGGTAGATCCTACCTCCGGATTGGAGAAAATGATTGAAGGAACTGCGGAGTAATTCATTTCCATTACTTCTCCGGCAATGTTGTGAGCCGCTACTATACCCTCATAGCTAGCAACGTGGGCAAGCATCATTCCGGCTCTTATATCGCCTATGGCGTAAACACCTTTAATGTTTGTCTGCATTCGGCTGTTCGTGACGACTCCCCTTTCAATTTCCAGACCAAGCTTTCTCACATCTTCGGTTATATACGGCCTCCTACCAACTGCAACAAGAACTTTCTCAGCCTGAACTGAGAGCTCCTGTTCACCTTCGGCATTTAGAACGAAGATACATTCATCCTTTTCCACCTCAGTCACCTTCGTTCTTTCAACTATTTCAACCCCCTGTCGAGTCAATGACTTTCGAATGTCATCGGCGACATCCCTATCTTCGTATGGAAGAATGTGGTCCGCAAGCTCAATGATTGTAGTCTTCACTCCGAATGAGCTAAAAAATGTTGCAAATTCGACACCGATAACTCCTCCACCAACGATAACAAGGCTTTCTGGCATCTCTTCCATCTGAAAGACATCGTTGCTGGTCCAAATCCCTTCGATTTCACTGAACGGCTTGAATATGGAGGGTTCAGAACCAGCGGCAATGACTATATTTCTGGTCTCTAGAGTTTTACCATGGTTCTTTAGCAGAACGTGTCCTGCATCCTTAATTTCTGCAACGTCGTTGTAGAAATCAACACCATTTTTCTTCAACAGGTGTTCGATTCCCTTTCTTGACATTGTAATCGTCCTATTCATGTGGGACATTATTCTCTTTAGATCGTAGCCTAGTCCTGATGCATCAATTCCAAGCCTCTTGGATTTCTCGTTTATCTCCGTATATAAATGAGCAGAGGTCAACATGGCCTTCGTTGGAATACAGCCCCAGTTGGTACATGTGCCTCCGAGATTCTCTTTTTCTACGAGTGCGACACTCTTGCCAAGTTGAGCTATTCTTATTGCGCATACATAACCGCCTGGTCCACCACCAATCACAACGGCATCAACCATTTTCTCTCCTCCTTATGTAGATCTTTATATCGCCGTAATTATCCGCCACTTTTTTCAAAAACTCATGCCCTTCTTTCTGAACTGATGCAGGAATTCTTTCCCCAGAAAGTGGATAATCCACTATAACAAGCAAGATCTCGCCAGGATTCATTTTTCTTAGTGTCTTCCTAGCTTGAATATCTGGCACTGGGCAGGATTCGCCTCTCATATCGAGAAGCTGGTCAGGTTCAATTTCGTCCAACTCTCCGCCAAGATAATAACTGCAAATGCCCTCCGAGCAAACAATCGGGCTGAATCCCTTCAGTTCACCCATAAACGTAATTGCTTCATCCAGCATTCTAAAAATGTGCGGAGAACTGAAGTCAAATCTCTCCACTCCGTGTAGATGAGTCGAAGTTAGAATTCCAAGTTTTTTCATCTGCTTCAGATGTCTGTAAACAGTTGACAGATCTATTTGAAGCAACGTCGCGATTTCCGTAGCAGTAAGGTAATTGTCCATCAACATTGTAAGGATTTCTAATCTCGTTTGATTTGAGAGAGTTCTAAAAAGATCTGGAAGCTTAAGAGGCATCCTTGAATTCCTCCTGCAGAAAGAGGTGCACCTCTTTGTGAAGCGCACCTCAAGTATCACACATTCAGAGCTTAACCGATTGATTTGTCACACTTTTCGATTATATCTATGAAGCCATCATAACTTATAAGAGGCACAGTAACGTCATCGGCTGTGTAACCTCTTGCCTCCACATCGTCCTTGATGGCAAAGCATTTTGCTTCAGTTTCTATGTCATTCAGTGCCCAGAAAATCCCGTCTTGAATGAGGACAACACTGTCCCCTTCTTTGGATGCTCTTATCTTTACTCTTTCAGCAGGATTATTGGGTCCGTTCTTCACTACTATTAGATGCATACCAGACACCTCACATAAATACTACGTTGTCAAAATCGTGGAAGAAGTCTCCAAGATCAGCTTCTCCAATCAGCTTTGCATTGAAGCTTTCTTCGATCTCCTTAACTTTGAATCTCTCCACATGTTCTCTGACACCGTATACCGCAGTCTCGTATCTCTTGATAAACCTAAAACACATGGAAATCGAGAGTAGGCCAAGACATTCAGGCTTAGTTTTCTTTGAAAGAGCAACAGTTGCCTCTTCCATTAGGAGAACGGATGGTTCAATATCCTCGCCATACATTCCGAACGCAGTTCTAAATGCTTCGTTTACCCAAATAGAACCTGCTGGCGCCTGATATACAACGAAAAGTATCTTCTTATCCATAAAGCACCTCACGCCATCAGGTTAACAAACCTGTCACTGTTGAAAATCAGTGAAGCCAGTTCGGGAAGACCACTGGGATTCGAACCTTCGATAATCATATCTTTGGTTACACCTCTGTAGTCCATGCATATTCCACAGATCTCAACTTTCAAACCTTTTTCTTTTATCATAGATTCCAATTTTCTGGGGATATCTCTGTCTACTCTTATAGGCTTGACCTTACTGTTTATAGAAAGGATTGAGTCTGCAAATAGAAATATCGTAACTTCATGTCCCTTGTTAAGGCCGGCTTCAGCAATCTTTATTGCTGAATCAAGATCCTCATATGAGTAAGGTGGTGCGAAAACTTGAATTGTTATTCTCAAAAGAGACGCCTCACTTTCTGTATAGTATATAGGCCATTGTCCAGTTGCCAAGTATCAAGAACACACTAGCGATTATAGAAGAGATTGCGAGAGTTGGAAGACCGGCAAGAAAATGACCTATATTACAACCGCCTGCCAGACTGGCTCCAGCTCCCATCATCGTGCCGCCGATCATCACAACAAGATAAGTCTTGGGATTCTTGGGCATTCTCAGTTTGAACTCTTTGGCAAGAAGTGAAGCGATGAGAGCGCCAAGAATGATACCGATTATTTCGAATCCGTCCCATCTAAGAGGCTGATTGCTGATGTAAGAATCAAATATTGAGACCCAGCCACCGGTGATACCGAATCCGTAGTTTCTCCCTGCAGCCTCACTTGTTATCCATGCAATGGGAGAGAGAATAGCAAGAGAAACCGCAGCACCCTTCCAGTTGAACTTAGTCTTTCTCTCTGTTGTCTTTGTCCCCAATGTATACCACAGAAGAACCGCAGCTAGTATCACTGCAGGGATCCAGGGATTGATATTGAGGACCGTTGCAAGAGTCGGACCAACCTTGTCAAGGTAGACAGAGGAATTGGCATCGACGGAAACGTTAAATTGAGAGGCCCAGGTTCTTATGGGCGAAAACACTCCGCCCCGCATTGCCATTGCACCAATTCCGTAGAAAACCGCAGCGATCATTGCAGTTGTCATTCCTTCTCCCGATCTGTAGGTTACACCAGACGCACAACCACCGGCTAGCACCATACCCAGGCCAAATACGTAAGCCCCAACAATATTGCCGAAAAGATTCAGTGTTGGTGGTGCAATCTTTATCCAACCCATTTGGGCAACAAAGAGAACTGTGATCATTTGCAGACCGACAGCAAGAAAACCTAATTTCCAAAGGTAGTTATCCTTGAAGAGCAAAACATCTCTAAACGCTGAGTTAAAACACACTCTTCCTCTCTGAAGAATTATTCCAAAAACGAGACCAACTAAGAGACCCGTCCAGGCCATGTCATCTCACCCCTTTTTTTCACTTTACCTTGATGTATATCTTCCACTCGCTGTTCCCAACTTCCTCGATTTCGAGAACTTCGTGTCCCATACTTTTAACCGCTTCCGGAATTCTTTCCTTTGACATTGCGTAGTCAATCCAAACCTCCAGGATTTCTCCTGATTTCATCTTCTTTAACGCTCTTTTTGTTTCAACATCAGGAACCGGGCAGACTTCTCCTCTTACATCAACTGATTTTGTTACTTCATACTTTGCCATCTTGGCACCTCCTTAATGTGATTTAGTTCACAATCTTCCTATAAATAAAACCGCTGCTTTTTCGGGATCAGACCTGACAACCGACTGTAAATCGAAGAAGGGTCTTCTCCAAAATGATAAATGTACGAAGTTATCACATAGTTGCGGCCTTATTCCAACTTGGTAACTCTAGCAGGATGAAGAATATTCATATTCTTTCAATGAAGTACAATAGAATACTGAAGCTAAAGGAGGCAGAAATGAACACGGGCTTTGTGCAAATTTACACAGGTAACGGAAAAGGGAAGACTACGGCGGCAATTGGACTTGCAGTAAGAGCTGCTCTTGCAGGTGAGAGAGTCTTCATAGGCCAGTTCATAAAGGGAATGAGATACAGTGAGCTATCCTTGCCTAACTACATTGAAAATATCGTCATCGAGCAGTTCGGAAGGGAATGTTTTATCATTAGAGATCCAGAAACCAAGGATCTTGAGGTTGCAAGAAAAGGTCTTGCCAGATCTAGAGAAGTAATCTCCAGCAGAGAATTCGGGGTCGTTATACTCGATGAGATTTTTATTGCTTTTCATTACAGGTTGGTATCTTCAATGGACATCCGAAGACTCATGCTTTCGAAACCGAAAGAGGTTGAACTAGTATTGACCGGCAGGAATGCCCCAGCCGAGATAATTAGAGAAGCGGATCTTGTTACTGAGATGAGAGAAATCAAGCACTATTATTCTAAAGGAGTTTTGGCAAGGGAGGGAATTGAGTATTGAGAAGATCTGGTCACACTGAAATCGATGCAAGTAAACTGAAAGCTCTGATTCTTGATCTAGACGGGACGTTACTTGACAATTCCAAGAGAATTCCCGCATCAGCCTTGAATGCAATCGAGAGGCTTCAGGAAAAAGGAATAAAGCTAGCGATCTTTACCGGACGTGACTACTTAATGGCTCGTGAATATCTGGACGTTCTAAACATTGAGGGTCCTCACGCTCTTCAGAATGGAGCCTTTCTTGCAAAGGGAAAGGGAGAAATCTTCCTCATGCGATGCATAGAAAGAAAGATAACGGAATACTCAGTTTCTCTTGCATCAATACTGAACTGTCATCTCCTCCTTAGAACGGATTCCTCTGAAATTCCTGACTGGTATCATGTGGGCGACTTTGCTCTTAGTCCTTACTTGCCATTCCTAGAAAGCAACATAAACAGAATAGTGAGACTGGACGATCTTACGGAAGTAGTTAAGAGTGCGAACCTTCTTCAACTCGACATCACTGGCGATCTTGAATCTTTGAAAGAGATCTTAGGCAGGCTAACGTCTAAATACACTGGCGACTTCAACTTCTCGTTCATATCAGCGTCGGATGATGCAGGCTTTTTGGATGTGTATTGGTCGCAAATGGAGGACACAGCTGTTCGTCTAGAAATAGCGTCAAAGGTTGACAGCTGGGGACTTCTTTCTCTTTTTAATGCCTCAGTCTCTAAAGGGCTGTCACTCGATGACTTCCTGAATTATCATGGTCTTGCCAGTCAGCAAGTTGCATTTATCGGCGATCACTATGCCGATATTCCCCTTCTAAAGAGAGTCGGGCTTTCTGTAGCTGTAGAGAATGCTCTTCCAGAAGTGAAGGCCGTCTGCGATTATGTGACTCAATCAAACAATGATGATGGTGTTGCTTTAGCCATAGAAGAGATCTTCTTCTCTGGAAAAAGATGACCAAGAAAGGCCTAAATTTATTTATCGAACGTGCGATGGTTTACTCAAACGAGAAAGTCATTAACAAACAGTTGATTATTCTTTCCAAAAAACGCTGGAATAGTGTTAGAATTAGATGAATACTGGTTATTATTAGAGGCGAGAAGATTTTTTGAACCAACGTTTGTTATTATTTTTCTTTAGAATGAGAGATGAATGAGTTTTGTCTTTGGAGGATTCAGCCCAATTTTGTCTCGATCTTATCGATGAAGCGGTCGTAGTTGTTAACAAGAATGGTAGAGTAGTCTTCCAAAACTCGGTTTCACAAAAGCACTTTGGGGACTTGATCGGCAAACTATACAAAGCCTTCTTCGACTGCGAGGATATTTTCGTTGACGACGAAGGAGTAGTTTGGAGAGTCTCTTCTTCTTCAGACAAATCCGACTCCAATGAAATCAAGATATTCAGAAGGACCAATAGTCTAAGTATTGGTTCATCGTTCACGAAACGAGAGAAAACCTCAGCGTCTTCGTTCTTCCAGGGAATAGATGACCATTCAACGCTTCATTCAATGCATTCGAACACGTCATTCAGTATCCTCTCGGAAATCGATCATTTCAGGGTTTACAAAAAAGCTTTTGAAGAGAATACTTCTGGAATGGCTATTTTCACTGTTGATATGTCTCGCGAAAAGATCATCCCGGCGGCAAAAAACCTCGCATTTGAGATCAATCGTCTGGCGCGACTTCCAGTAATAGAGGGCATACCCCTGGATAGACCAATGAGCAAGGCCGACCACCTATTCTTGAAGGCACTCATAAGAGTAGCCCGAACCGGGAGACAGGAAGCGCTTTTTCTTTCTGAAGAAGGCTTCTATGAAGAGGTGTTGATAAAGCCACTTTCTGATCGAGATTTGATAAGTGTACATAAAGAAGTCTCCGCCGAAATGAATCTTCGAATGGAACTGTTGTCGGCAAGGTACTTGGCAGGCACTATCGATCAAGCGGTGATTTCGGTTGATGAAAACGGAAAAATCGTGTTTGTCAACAAGGCGGCTGAAATTCTGTTAGGAAGAGAAAGAGGCGGCCTGATAGGAAAGAATATCAACTACTTTCTTGAAAACCAGTCTGACTCGAGGAGCGAGAAACCATCCGCGGGTCAAGAAATTGGTGAAAGACACCTCTTCTCTATAAACAAAAGCAATGGACAATCTGTTTTGGTCGAGGCCGCAGTAAAGAGGATCGAAGATTCATCACTAGCAGGAAAGGTGACGGCCACCGTATACTGCCTAAGTGGCCTCAAGTTCGAAGATGTGATTCAGGAATCCGCTCAAAAAACTATTAGAGGTCTTATAGAAACTCTTTCTACAGTTGTTGAAGTAAGAGACCCTTTCACGGCAGGTCATCAAAGAAGGGTGAGCAAACTTGCAACAGCCATTGCTACCGAGATGGGTCTAGGTCCGGAACAAATAGACACGGTGCGAGAAGGCGCTTTGCTTCATGATATTGGAAAGATTTCTGTCCCAACTGAAATTCTTAGTAAGCCGGGCCGGCTCACCGAAAACGAGTGGTTCCTTATTCAGAGCCATAGCGAAGCCGGTTTCAAAATGCTAGAAAGAATTGATCTGCCCTGGCCAATATCAAGCATTGTCAGGAAGCACCATGAGAGATTAGACGGCTCGGGTTATCCCCATGGCTTGAAAGGCAAAGACATTCCCTTTGAAACCAGGATTGTCACCGTTGCCGATGTATTTGAAGCCATCGTTTCTCACAGACCTTACAGACCTGCTCACGAAACATCAACAGCAATTACTGAACTTACAGAGGGAGCCGGAAGGCTGTACGATGGCGATGTTGTAGATTGTTGCCTTTCTCTCGTTGGAAAGGGCTTTTCTCTTGACTGAATGAACGCCGTGCCAGAGATCTTCGCATAACATTGTGAACCAATGGCTCAAAGGCAAAATTAAGTATCTAGTTTTTTGCTTAATCGGAAATGATACAGGTTCTTTGTTAAGATCTAAATTATACTCAAGCTACCTGAAAATATCTTAGATTAATAAATAAGCGCTAGCCCTTGCGCAAGAAGGGTATATCTCTCTTTGAAATCCGTCCCAAGATGATCCAACAAAACCTCTCGTGATAGAAAGCGTTCTCTCCATATCATATAAGCGAACTTTTCTCCCTTTCCGGAAGACCTGCCAATAGTTTGCCCACAAAGATAACTACAAGTGGGGAATCATTTCCTGAACCATCCCTTTCTGCGTATGAACAAGAGCATTATGAAAACCACTACACCCATGACAATAAGAACAACGGGATATCCCCACTTTAAGGAAAGCTCTGGCATGTAAACGAAATTCATCCCATAGATTCCGACGATAAAGGATAGTGGTATGAAGATAGTGGAGATAATTGTCAGCACTTTCATTATTTCATTCAATCTGTTACTTGTGGAAGAGAGGTATAAGTTCATGAGCTCTGACGAGAGCTCTCTGCTGATATCAAGCATATCCAGTGACTGAATTATGTGATCGTAAACATCTCTAAGATAAAGAACAGTCTGATCTTTGAAGTACTCGCTTTCTTCTCTGGAGATTCGCCCTATAACATCTTTGGTAGGCCACACAAGCCTTCTCAATTGGGCTAATTTTTGCTTCATTAGATATAGATCCTTAAGCTTTTCTCTGGAGATGCTCTCAACTAACTCTTCTTCAAGTTTTTCAAGTTCACTGCCGATACTTTGCAAGACTGGAAAGTAGTTATCCACGATTGTGTCCAATATTGCATATGCAGTGTAATCGTTGTCCATACTTCTTATTCTTGAGTTCCTCCGCATTCTGTTTCTAACGGGGTCGAGAACGTCCCCGTACCTCTCCTGGAACGTAAGTACAAAAGTCTCGCCCAAGAAGAGACTCATCTGTTCATAAACAACTGAATCTTCTTCCATTCGCATCATGGGAAGACAAACAAACAAGCAATTGTCATACTCCTCAACCTTTGCAACCTGCGGAACATTTGTGATATCTTCGAGAGCCAGCGGGTGGAGAGAAAAGACTTCACCCAGCTTTCGGATTGTCGCTTCGTCTCCTAATCCCTGCACATCAATCCAGTGGACTCTGTCGGTAGCGGAGATGACCGACGCCAGATTCTCTACGTTTCGAATTATTTCTTCTTTCAAGTAATCTCTGTCAAATTCAATGAGACTGATCTTTGGAAATGGTGATTCTTCATCTATACTAAGAGTCCCAGGAACGGAACCGAGCGGCGGTTTTCTCTTCCTGAAAATTCCCTTTCGATCCATTAAGTGCCTCCCTAAACAAAAATCAAAGTGATTTGACTTTCAATATAGCTCAAATATACTATCACCGGTCGAATTTTAGTAACACTTTCTAAGAGAGTGCGGAGCAAAGAAAAAGAATCAATTTTTCCTTTGGATTTCAAACCTGCGGGAGTATATTAGTATCAAAGTCACAAGAATCAGTCGTGAGCACGGAGAATCGCTCAGAGATCTTTGATTCACTCCCTTTTGTTCCATCGATTTCGCAATTCTCTGTTCAGTCGAATCAAAACAGATTTGAAACATCCGAGATTTGAGAATGCCTTCGATTTATGGTCTTGATTTAGTATTGTTGTGTAGATTTCAAAAACCTGGTTCGGAATCATCTTCAAAAAACGATTATGTTTGGTTTGCCCCTTCTCCCATTAGGAAGAAGCAGTTTGGAAAGACTCACAGCCGACACAGAAATGTAGTCGATCGGTTCGAAGATGCTTTGATTCATCAGCCGAATTTTCGTCTTCTCCACCAATGATGAGCTTGAGATTAGAGACTCACATAGATTATTCCTGAAGATTATTCTATCTGGAATAGTCTCCATTTTTCTTAAGAGAGAAGAGGTGAGGTGCCGTGAAAGTTCTGGGAAAATGTTTTCTTGTTCTTCTTTTAGTTTCTGTGAGTAGTTCAATGGCCTGTACGACTTTGATTGTAACGAAAGGTGCTAGTGCAGATGGATCGATGATTGTCGCTCATTCAGACGATAACGATCTGGCCGATCAGAGAATAGTATATGTACCAGCTCAGGATCATGAACCTGGCTCATTCAGACCTGTGTACTGCTCCGCAGTCGCGATGGGTGAATTTCACCAGTACAACAGCTTCATTTATCCGAGAATCGTGTCTGATAGAGCTCCGGCATATGATACTCCAGGGTATCCCCTTTCAATTCCCATCGGAATGATCCCTCAAGTAGATCATACTTTCGCTTATTTTGATGGGTCTTATGGGATTATGAATGAACATCAGTTGATGTTTGGTGAATGTACCGACGGTGCTAAGATTCAGATCGGTCCAGAACCTGGCAAAAGAATTTTCTACTCATCCGAGCTTTCTCGAGTAGCCCTTGAGAGATGCAAGACAGCTGGTGAAGCTGTTGAGTTGATTGGCTACTTGATTGAGAAATATGGATACTACGGAACGGGAGAGACTCTGCCCGTTGCAGACCCTAATGAAGCTTGGGTTATCGAAATGGCTCCCTCTCCCGAGGGAACCGGAGGTCTTTGGGTCGCAAGGAGAGTACCCGATGGAGAGGTCTTCGTTGCGGCAAATCAGTTTAGAATAAGGGAAATCGATACTGAAAATCCCGATTTTCTTTATGGAGAAACCCTTCATGAAGTCGCTGAGAAATTCGGATGGTGGGATCCGAAAGACGGCCCTCTAGACTGGTTGAGAACCGTTAGCCTGGGTGAGTACAACCATCCATACTACTCGCTTAGAAGAGTGTGGCGCCTTTTTTCGTCCATGGCACCAAGCATGAATCTGTCTCCATGGGTAGAAGACGGGTTCACTCGAGAGTATCCATTTTCGCTGAAGCCTGACAACAAGGTCTCAGCCAGTGATGTGATGAATCTATACAGGGATCACTACGAAGGAACAGAGTTTGATCTCACAAAGGGCGTCGCGGCCGGGCCGTTCGGTTATCCAGATAGATATTACGGTCCTTATGACGGACAGGGCGACGTGGGGGATCCTTCCCGCCAACTTGGAGGTGCATGGGAAAGACCAATTTCGGTTACGTACTGTGGTTATGCTTTTGTCTGTCAAGCGAGAAATTGGCTTCCAGATCCGGTTGGTGGAATCATGTGGCTCGGGCTCGACAAACCGGCCGATACTTGTTTCATTCCTTTCTTCGTAGGAGTAAGCGATCTTCCTGAGTCGATTCAAGTCTGCGACACTTCGGAGTTCAATAAAGACAGCGCCTGGTGGGCATTCAACTTCGTTTCTAATTGGGCGGCATTGAAATATAGCTATATGCACGAGGATATTAAACTTATGCAAGAGAAGTATGAAGCACTATCACTCAGTCGTCTTCCGGAAATCGAAGCCCATATAACAAAAATCCTTCTCACAAAGCCCGAAGAAGCGGGCAGATATCTAGCGAGATTCTGCTCTAGAAACTCCCAGGAAATAGTTGAAGCATGGTGGAAACTGTCCGAGTATCTCATTGTGAGATATAATGATGGGTTCATAAATGAAAAAGGGAACATGGCTCAACCAACCGGTTACCCCAAAGAATGGTTGGACGAAACTGGCTGGGCCGATGGGCCAACATCATACGAAAAGAAGTAGAGCTCAAGACCCCTCCTTCGAAGGATCTAATCCGTGCCTTCTTTTGGAGGGGTGTATTTTATTCCAATATTCCATGCCTTCCCAAGGTGCATACCAATGGACCAATAAGAATTGTCATAAACGGAGAAGGTTACCGGACTTATCTTCTTGATATTTGGAAGTCCATCAACAAGACACGATTCAGAACAATATGTTTGAACAACCTCTCCAACAAATGCAATGTGTGCTCCACCGAACTCAAATTTACTAACCAGCTCACATTCCATATTCAAAGGTGCCTCTTCAATCATAGGCACATTTCCCTTTTCACCTGGAAAGGTTCTAAAGAGTTCTGATTTGTCAGTGGTCTTCCCAGAATGAATTCCCATGTAGTCTACCCCTCTTAACATGTCAAGGGAAGGAACATTCACACTGAAATACCCGGTATCCTCTATATTCTTGCAACTCAGTCTGCTCTTTGCCAGAGAGATCTGAATCATGGGCGGCTGTACCTCCACAACTCCACAAAGCGCGATCGTGGTGAAATTAGGCCTCTCTTCATTCATCGTTCCTATGACCACCACAGGCATTGGGTAGAGGTATATTCCTGGTCCAATTCTGTCCTTCAAACTTCTTCACCAATCTTTCCTGCATCATCGATAATATAGAATATCTTCTTCATCTATCCTACATCAATTAATTCTACTCGATTCTGCCTTTGAAAAGCAAGCTGTACACTCGTTTGACGATTTATAAGAAGCGATCGCGTTTCATGTAAATGCCTCAACGGATTCTGCTTCTCTTGATTTACGGAGATTCGATGCTTCACGAAAGCAAAAAAAGAAGATGTCTTTCACAGATTGTATAATGTCAGAAGGAGGAGAAAAAGGGAGGTAATCTTGTGAACGAAATCTACAAAGATGTAGTTTGGGTCGATTTTGATACTCTGGAAGCTTTCATGAAGGATGTATTTGTTGGAATCGGGGTTCCAGAAGAAGACGCGAAAATCTGCGCAAATGTTCTCATCACCTCAGATAAACGGGGAATTGATTCACACGGTGTTGGCAGATTGAAACCTATCTATGTGGATCGAATCCGCGCTGGCATTCAAAATCCTATCACTGAGTTCGAAATCGTCAGAGAAAGTGCCACGACAGCAGTAATTGACGGCCACAATGGAATGGGTCATGTGATAGCGTTCAAATCAATGAAACTTGCTATTGAAAAAGCAAAGAGATATGGAATGGGAATGGTTGCCGTAAGAAATTCAACACATTATGGAATAGCGGGTTACTACCCAATTATGGCAGTTGAAAACGGAATGATAGGCATTACAGGCACTAATGCTCGTCCGTCAATTGCCCCAACATTTGGGGTAGAAAATATGTTGGGAACGAACCCCCTGACTTTTGGAATCCCCACAGACGAGAAGTTTCCTTTTGTTCTCGACTGTGCTACTTCTGTGGCACAAAGAGGAAAGATCGAGGTGTACGCTCGAGCGGGAAAAGAGTTACCAGAGGGATGGGTCATCGGTCTAGATGGAAGACCCAGGACCGACACTCAACAAATACTGATCGATTTGACAAAGGGTGAAGCCGCTCTAACTCCCCTGGGCGGCATAGGCGAGGAGACAGCGGGGTATAAAGGCTACGGCTACGCAACTGTTGTTGAGATTCTGTCGGCCGCGCTGCAAACGGGAAGCTATCTGAAGATGTTAACAGGAATTGCCGATAACAACGAAAAAAAGCCGATTCCAATAGGCCATTTCTTCATTGCGATAGACATAGAACCGTTCACACAACTAGATGACTTTAAGAAGCTTGCGGGAGACATTCTCAGAGAACTCAGGAAATCCAGAAAGGCACCGGGTCAAGAAAGAATCTACACCGCAGGTGAAAAGGAATATGAAGCCTGGCAGTTTAGGAAAAACAGAGGTGCCCCTTTAAACGAGGTTTTAAGAAAGCAACTTGTGCAACTTCGGGACGAACTGCGGCTTCATAGGTACAAGTTCAGCTGGGAATAATATCTATCCCTGAAGACAAAATTTCTCTTTTAGGAGTAAAACAATGAAAATCGGAGTTGTAGGATTTGGAGCAGCATCGATAGGTTTCATAAGTGAAATTTTAGATGAGGATCATGAGATTCATGTTCTGGAGCGTTCAAAAGATATTTTCAGTTCCAGTATAAGCGGAATACGGTCCGATGGAAAGATCTTTGTGTCGGAAACAATGGGAGGAGACATGGAGATTCCTCTCGCAATCCAGAATGAAGTCGTTGACTTCTACCTGGAAAAACTGCATCCAGATGATAGGCGTGAGGTGAAAAGAGGTGTCTCTTTTGATAGAAGATCGCGTTTCTTTGATCTCTTTTATTCAAAAGGCTTCGAGCCCGTTAATTCTACCTTCTGGCATATAGGTACAGATAAACTAAGTTCGGTGCTTACAAAGATTTTTGAGGAATTCTCGACTAGAAATAATCTTAAATTTCACTTTGGTTCTAGAGTCGATGACATAGACATCGAAGACGAGAAAATAATCCTTCGCGGCGAGGGATTCGAGGCTGTATTTGACTATGTCGTGATAGCTGTTGGAAGAAGCGGTCATGCACTAATAAAGAAAGTGACAGACCACTATCCTGAAATCGTGGCTTCTAGCAATACAGTCGATATTGGAGTTAGATTTGAAATCCCAGATCATGTGTTGGAAGAAATCAACGAAGAGATGTACGAGTTTAAAGTGAGACTCAAAACCAAGACAGGATACACAGTAAGAACCTTCTGCAATAACCCTTCAGGGAAGGTAGTTCTAGAGAACTACGACGATTTTGTGACAGTGAACGGTCACTCAAACTCGGGTGGGAGTTCTGAAAACACCAATTTTGCGATACTTTGTACAACGCGATTTACTGAGCCCTTCCGTGATCCAATAGGATATGGCTCATATATTAGCAGGCTAAGTAATATTTTGGCTGGTGGCAGGAAAGTGATCCTTCAGACTTACGAGGACTTCATACAAAGCAAGAGAACTAAGAGGTTAGGGAGAGTTAAGCCCACGCTACCTGACGGAGATTATATTCTTGGAGATATTAATCTTGTGCTGCCAAGGAGAATATCCGTTTCCATTACGGAATTTGTTGAGAAACTAAGTGAAGTAATCCCAGGAATCTCTTATCGAGACAATCTCATGTATGCCGTGGAAGTCAAGTTTTACTCAAACAAGATCAACAACAGTCGCTATAAGAATCTGAAATTCATAGGTGATTGCAGTGGCCATACGAGATCAATTACCTACGCAACTGGACACGGAAGGCTTACCGGTTATTCACTGAAATGAAATTTGAAAACGACCGGATTTAGGAAGCTAAACTGTCGTTACCGAGGAGATTGTCTTCGAGAGAGTTTCAGTGTTACTAAGAAGAAGTTCCATCGAAAATGAGGAGGATTTACCTCGCTGTTTAACGAAAGAGCTTCTCTATTAGTTAAACTTTTGGAGGTCGCTTTTGCTCGGAGTGTTTTTGAAATGTTCTTTTTAAATTGCTCTAGGGGTCTTTTATGAACATCAATAAGCTTGTGTAACTTACATTTAAATTTGACTAAACCCAAACTACACAATTCTCATGAACTTTAGACACCGTTCAAAGGTCTCAATTCAGAAAAGCCGAGATGAAAGACACATCGATTAAGAAAGAGTTGTAGGACCGGCGCAAAGCACACCAACACCCTTTTAAGTGCGACTTCTCCTCAAGGCACCAAAGTAACGTATGAAAGATCAACCGGAAGGGTCCGATCGCTGATCGGACCTTTACTTTGAAGGGAGGAACAGTTAGTGAATATTGAGAATTCTATCGTCTTCTTCGGAACTGAAGATCTAGGTTTAACAAACTCCTTTTATGTAAACCTTCTTGGCCTTAAACTACATAAAGATCAGAAGAGCTGTCAAATATTCCTAACTCAAGGCGGTGGAATGATAGGCTTCTGCAATCATCTTGATCTTGACTCTCAAAGAAACAACTCTATCATTACCTTGTTGACCAATGAGGTTGATGAATTCTACCGCAAATTGAAAGATGCTGGCGTGACGTGTTCCGAACCAAACGTAAGTCGGGAATTCAAGATCTATCATTTCTTTACAAAGGATCCAAATGGTTTTCGGTTGGAGATACAGAAATTTCTATGAGAATTGTTGTTCAGTTCTTTAGTATTCTTGAATGGTAGAATTGATTGAAAACTTCAATCAGGGTGATAAAATTGAAAAAAATAGCTCTACTGGCTAGTTTGCTTTTCTCAGTGGTACTGTTCAGTATAGAGTATTCACCGGACAGCAAGGCATTCAGCGCTACTTCAGTGGCAGTAAGTTTAGACGGAGAGAAACTTGTCGCAGGTTATATTGATAACACAATCAAAGTCTGGAGCCTTTTGGATGGTAAACTACTGAACAACCTTTCTTTCAATAGTTCATGGGTAACCGCCGTCGCTGTTTCGCCCGATGGTAAAAAGGGTATCGCCGGGTACGACGATGGGATGATTATCGTGTGGGATCTTGCCACAGGAAGAAAAATCAAATCGCTTAGCAGTCATACAAGCACGGTAAACGATCTAATTGTTACGAAAGACAGCAAGACGTTGTTTTCATGTAGCTCAGATGCTACTGTGAAGATCTGGTCGCTTGCTGACCTGGCTTTTATTAGAACGCTTAGAGGCCATTCAGGATCGGTCTTTTCAATTGTGGATTGGCCTGAACAGAATCGACTGTACTCTGCTTCGGAAGATGGGACCCTTAGAATCTGGGATTCTTCCACGGGTCAGCAGGTAAAGGTAATCAGAGCGGAAATAGGGGCCCTCACAGCAGTCTCCATGGATGAAGGAAGGTCGATCCTAATTCTTGGATCTGAGGCGGGACAAATGAAATCCTACGATGTCAAGACCTGGTCCTCACTTAAGACCACAAGAGCTCACAACGCACAGATAACAAAAATCTTGATTGACAATGAAGTTGTTTATACTGCATCGAGTGACAGGACAATAAAGCTTCTCTCTCTGCCTTCGTTTAGCCTTATAAAAATGATAACTGGGCACACCTGGGACGTTACTGAGATAGCTCTTTCAATGGATGGTCATGTCCTCTATTCTTCCTCGACAGATGGCAAATTGAAGGTATGGGACATTGAAAAGGCTTCAGCAGTAGGAACATTGATTGGTTTTGGTGATGGGGAGTATTTCTCATATAACTCCCAGGGAAACTGGGTCTCTTCATCATTGGCAAAGGAGAGAGTAACCTGTGAAAATGGATCTAGCCCTGCTGAGGTCGGTAAGGAATTGAGTTCCATTCTTCTTCAACTAGATAAGTTGCCAAGAATCTACACTACCAGTGAACGAGAAATAAATTTAGAAAAGAGCACCGTAAGTTTCACGGTTTCCCAGCCCGTAACAAGAGTAACTGTGAATGAAGAAGAGGTAGCGATTGGAGAAGATGGCTGCGTAGTTTTCTCCCCTGATGGTGAAGGAACTTACACACTTAGAGCTTATGACAGCTCCGGTTCCTACGACGAAAGAATCCTCACTGTTCACTTCGAAGAGACGGTCATGTATGTGGTGAAGGAAATCAGCTCATATCAAAGAGGAGATAAAGTATTAGTGGACGATTACCGAAACAACGAATTCCTAGTTAATGGGGAATGGGTTGATGAAACCTTTTTATCGATATCACCTCCAGATCTTGAACCTCCTATCATAATCGGCGAAAGAACTCAAAAAGTCTCCATTGGGAAAGATAAGTACTTGACATTTTCTGTTTCAGATAACGGAACTGTGACAGCTGCAGAAGTAATAGCACCCGATCTTACCGTTTCGCATCGCACTCTCAATTCAACATCAACGGAAATTGTTATTGAAGTTAACGGAACTGGTGTTTACACTGTCAACGCCTACGATTCCGATGGGAATAAGACAGTTGCTACCTTTTATCTAGAGGGAGAAGAGGAACTCTTCTGGGTCTCCAAGGATTATGGCAGCCTGAGGAAAGGTCAGCAAGTTAAGGTTGCTGAAGAAGGCGAGAGCTGCTACTACGTTTCAGATTATGGCTGGGTTGAAAAGGACTGTCTCTCAAGAAGCCCTGTCACAACGGGGGAGCCGATAATTGATGGCATTCCTGTTCAGTATGCGTCTTCTGCAGGCGAAAAGATTTTAAGCTTCAAAGTCAGTGACGACGTAAACGTAAAAGAGGTTGTGGTTTCCGGGAAGGCCTATCCAGTAAATGAAAGGGAAAGGGAAATGCACATTATTGTGAACGAATATGGTGAACACCTTGTTGTTGCAAAAGATGTCGAGGGAAATTCCTCGGAAGCGATTTTTACTCTGTCGGCCCCTGATAAAAATGAAAAGAGCAATAGAAGTCTGTTTTTGTTGCTAATCCCGATTTTGACACTTGCAGTGTTGATTTACATTTGGGTTGTGAGATCGTCGAGGAAAAAGAGCCGAAAGGTAAGGCTTTGAAAGAGCAAATGAGAAAAATCGTTTTCCTCGTTATTATATGCATTGCGTTTGTTGCGGTTTTCTCTGGATTTGGAATGTTGAAAAGGCACAATCCAGATTTCGAATTAACTGAGTCCGAATCAGTAACAATAGAATATGGAGAAATTGTTTCACTACCACTGTCTAATTTTGTCAAGGCAAATGGGGCAACCGTTGAGTTTTCATTGGTTGGGGAAAACGGAAAGATAGATGGTGACTTCCTCGTAATTGATTCGAGTACGCTTAGCCTACCTGAAGAAACAATCGATATCATCGTTAAGTCTGAAAAGTCGGAAGCTGTGCTTCACATTACATTCTTAGTAAAGAACTTGCCACCACCCCCGGTTCTAAGTATTACAAACCAGAAAGTCTTTGAAGGCGACAGACTAGAGATCGATCTCTCAGAACTCACCTTTTCTGAAATGAACGAGATAAGTTACGAAATTGTCGGTGGGCCGGGATTTATTGAAGGAGATATCTACCGTTACAGTTCTTCGGTACGCGAGGCGCCTGTCGCCCACAGAGTAACTATAAAAGCTATAGACAGTTTGCGGCAGTGGCACTGTGAAACTTTCAGCATAATTGTTATCGACAAAAATCACTGGCCCGAAGAGCCGCATGGTCCTTATCCCGGTGATGGAGTTGAAGACTTCTTTAATGACCTAGTTCTATCTTGGGAATGTAGTGACCCCGACGGTGATATTCTGTCTTATGACCTCTATTTTGGCACCGAGAGCCTTGGTTTACTTGCAAAAGGCATTAACAAGAATATGTACGAGCTGCCATCTCTAGAACACGGAGAAACTTACAGCTGGCAGGTTGTTGTAAATGATGGGAACGGGGGATTGGTAAAGGGTCCCATCTGGTCTTTTTCGACAGAAGAAATACCTGTTTTGACATGGAAGAGAATTGTCGGTTTTGAAGGAAGAGACTCCTTTAACACAGTAAAGTCTCTGTCCAGTGGTGGATACATCCTTTGCGGTTCCTCAGATCCGGTTTCGGAATCCGAATCATTGAAAGACTCGATTCCAAGGGTTGGATGGATCGTAAAGATCGACAATAACGGTTTCATGGAGTGGGAGAAGAGATTTAATCTTGGTTGGGTAGAGCTTAATGACATCATAGCCACCTCGGATGATGGATTCCTGGTAGTGGGTAAAGCAATCGATAAAACCGCTGTTGGATTCGACGCGGATTCTTCACTGCTTGTAATAAAGCTTGATAAGTTTGCGAATGAAAAGTGGAGATTCAAGAGTGAGGGTATCTTCAATGAGGCGACCTCAGTAATTGAGGTAGAGGATGGATACTTGATTCTAGGAACAAAGACGGAGTCAAAAGAAGATCGTTCGATCCTGTTAGTAAAACTAGGCAAATCAGGTTCCCTAGAATGGCAAAAATCCTATGGAGGAAGCTCTTTTGATCGAGGAGTTGCATTTGATGTCGACGGTGATGGCAACGTTGTGATTGTCGCCGAGACAACTTCGAAAGACGGTGAAGCAAAGGGAAATCCCGGCAACCGCTTTCAGGTAAATGGAATCTACATTGAATTATCTTCTGTTCTTACAATCAAGGTCAATAGAGACGGAGAAGTTATATGGTCGAAAGTGCTTGGAGGAAAGAGCGAGGATTCGCCTTCTTCTGTCAGAATAAATGACGAAGGAGAAATAATTATCACAGGCTCCACAAATTCCAGGGAAGAAACTTTCCAGCGAGATTCTTCCGACTACGACGGATTTGCAGCAAAACTATCTGAAGAAGGTGATTTATTGTGGGCAAGAGTCTATGGGGGATCTGGTAACGATATAATCGAAGACTTCTTCATCACGCAAGCGGGTGGCATTCAAGCGATTGGCTTTTCTGAATCAAATCGATCAATCAACCAGCCCGTAGACGAGGCCATGAAGAGATCTGGTATAACTTACAGTGATTTCTGGGTGCTGCAAACTGATGCTGAAGGAGAGCTCTTATGGCAAAAGTATCTTGGAGGCAGTAAAGACGATGTAGGACTATCAATCGCTTATGTTTGTGATGGATTCGTTGTTGCTGGCTATTCAGCTTCAATTGACGGAGACGTTGGCTCTAACAAGGGTGATTTTGATGCAGCGGTTTTTTATCTTAGATAATCAGTTGTAAAATTCCCACTTCAAGCCTTTTCTCTGAGCTGTAAAAATCGCTGTGAGGCAATTGCTGAGAAGTGATTCAGATCTTTCTCCATCAATGGGGAACTGGCAAATTCCACTCACGACAGAAGGTGACACATCAGTATCTGAAACGGCAACTGGTTTCTCCAAATCTGATGTGAGAACCGACATAGTTCTAGAAACGCAACTTCTATCGCTGCAATCCAGTACAGTTACATACACATCATCCATGATTCTAAACGACTTGCCTTCTTCTATCTGAAGTGTGATTCTCTTTCCAAGCCTTTGCAATACGGTATCTAGTATCCTCTTTCCAAACATTGCAGCTATCTCTTTGGAATTGGACAACATAGTGCAAACAATCGAAAAACAAGCTCCATTTTCCTTCGAGGAGGAGATTTTCTTTGAGAGAAATCTATTTAAAGATCTTTCGTTTCCGAATCCCGATAATGGATCGATGTACATAATATCTCTTAAAATGTTTCTAAGAACAGTAGATTCACTGTTATCCCTCAAGGAAATGAAGTAACAAAGCCTTTCCGAAATCTCGACACTGTAAATCACTATCGTAAATGGTAAACCCTTTGAATTCTCAAAATCATTAAGAGCGAAAGATACTTGCTTAGTCTTACCAGACAGAAACTCCTTTAGCCTCAGCGCACAAACCTCGTCGAGCATGTCAGAAAATCGTTTCATATCGAATTCTTCACTCAAGAAACTGAGTTCATCGAAGCAAGCTGCGGCAAGCCTTTCCCATGTTGAATTTGCAACTACGATCTTCCCTTCTGAAGAGACAATTGCGCACGCTTCGACGTTTCCTTCGAGAAGAGTTCGAGCAATGTGCAAACCTTCGTCAATTCCTCTCTTTGCAGCTCTCATGACGCACCTCGCATACTGTATGTCTGACAATTCGTATGCAAATACATGCCAACTATGATTTTGAATAATCGTTTTTTAGAGTATAGAATTTACCCGTGAAGAAGGAAAAGATTGAATACAGACAATCCGAGTCGAGCGACTTGCAATTTGTAGCGCATCTGGTCTTCAATACTGACCCATCCCATTTCAAGCGTGCACTGGGAAGAAAAGCTCTGGCAGGCATATCTAGGCTTCTGATTATGGGCAGCGCGATAAATCTCGAATTCATTACTGTTTGCGAAATTGGCAATCGGCCAATCGCAATATATGCATTTTACACGCATGAGGAGATGAACAGACTGTCGCATTTACACGTTGACATGATCAACTTTTCTTTTAGTATCTTTGGGTTTAGACTCTTGCATGAATTTCGAACTCTTCAAAGATCAATGGAGATGGGCATTTTCCCCGAGCAAAAATACCTCGGTCTAATCTCAGTTCACGAAGATTTCAGAAACAAGGGATATGGACGGAGGATCCTTAATCATCTACTCGAAATGGATGCAGAAATCGTTTTGGACGTCTCTCGATGGAACAGAAAGGCACTATCTCTATACTCCGAATGCGGTTTCGAATTTGAAACCAATCTTCCTTCCAACTATCCAACAAAGGACAGCATACGAATGAAATCCACTCGCGATCATCACTGACTGAGGTGTTGCTAAGCTCTCATCACCACCCTTAAGAGTCTGTCAGAGAAGAAAGAGCAACTTCCTAAGAACTTCGTAATAATCTTGATCTCTGAAAGTGAGAACACGATCGTCCTTCTTGGTCACCCCGGGGAAAAAAGATAACTTATGAGCTAAAGTGTGTTCTATGTAGGCAATTTCAACCTCAAATTCAGCCGGAATTGATACCGGTTGAACTCCGATATTCTTCACAGCATTGTAAACACCTTCCTCGATCAACTTCACTGCCTTAGCGGGATGAATTGAATCTACTGAAGCACCACTGCCAATGTTGGTTGACACGGTTTGTATGCCAGGTACGTTTTGCTTAGCGATTTGTACAATTCCCTCATCCCCGCTGATGAAAACGACCGGTACCCCATGATAAGAGGCCGACATCGCGTTTAGCTCAAATTCGCTAATAAGCTTGTTGTTGATCTTGAGGTAGTATATGTCCCCCGTCATAGTATGAGAAAGAGGATTTAGAGCCTTTCCAGAGGGTGAATGGTATCCTGTGAACACCACGGCTCCAAAACTAGAATCAATTCCTTGCATCATCATGAAAGGATCTCTAGCCCACCCACGGAGAAGTCGAACTCCTTCCGGCAGAAGAGAGGGATCGATGTTTCTTGCGCTCCCGTGGGCATCCCTCACAGTTATTTCCGAGGCTCCAGCCTCAAGAGCACCCTGAACAGCTGCCTTTACTTCTGCAGTCATCTGTTTCTTGAAATACTCGTAGTCCTGATTACCCTTTTTTGCTTCATTCCAGTCCGCAATTCCTGCAGTTCCCTCAATGTCTGCACTAATGAAAACTTTCAAAGATATCCCTCCTGTTTAGTTTTCTATAAAATGCAAGAAGTTTTCGGTAAAAGTAGAAAACCCTGAAACACCACTGGCTGGTTTACTGAATGACCAAATATTGGCATTAAGGACATAAACAATGAAGGATTGAGAGCATTTTTCTATTTATTCCTCCAAGTTGACCAAGTTGCCAGAAAAAATCGATCAGCATTCCATCCTCAAAAGATTCTATCCACAATCTTCAACTGCTTTTTTTGCTAGTTTATCCGCAATCTCGTTGAATGTCTCTCCAATATGTGATCTTGCTTTTACCCATTCAATGTCGATCTGGGAGGAGAACTGCTTGAGCCGTTCAACGTACTTTCTCGTTAGTTTGTTCTTCGCTTTCCACTCCCCCTCCGCCCAACTTCTTAGTCCCATATAGTCATAGTGAATAGTAGCTTTTCTATATCCCTTTCGCATACAGTATTCCAGCGCCCTAATCACGCCTTCGATTTCACCTGTAACGTTTTTCATTTCGAGATTCTCTCTTAAACACCCGTTGATTCTTTTCTCAATTTGATTTTCTGTGATCACCAATACTCCATATCCTACCTTATTGTCCATGAAACTACCATCTACGAAGAGGTGAACTCCATCATAATTTCTTCCGTTGAATTCCTCCCATCTAAACAGGAGCCATTCGCTCTTCTCTTCGGAGAGAAATGAAGGCAGAACCATTCTCTTGTTTCCTTTACGGTTCGTATAAAGCCTGAGCACTACACTGTTTGAAAGTTCAACGCAGTACTCACTGATGACAGTGACAGAACAGCAAAGGCCTCTTTTCTTGAGGAATCTCGCGAATTCGTAACCGGTTTCTTTCAAAGCAAGCGTCCAGTCATTCAAAGTCATATTCTATACAGTGCCTCGATAAAATCCAGAAAAAGGATTGTCGTATACCCGCCGACTGCAATGAAAGGGCCGAAAGGAAGCTGAGCTCGTCGATCAAATTTTCTGCCTTTTGCGGCAGCATTTATTGCATAGACAATTAGCGCTGCAAAAGAAGCTACCATGATCGTATATAAAGAACCTATAATGCCAGATGCCAGAGAAAGTGCTGCAAGCAATTCTACGTCGCCAAAACCAAAACTGTCTTTCCTTACAAGGTTTGCTATGAAGAAAAATGCAACCATCGCCCCAGTAACGAGAAGAGCATGAAGTAAATTTGCAGGGAATCGACCCTCAACAGTTGACCAGGCGAAGCCGCCAGCAGCCACAAGAATCACGCCGAAGTCTGGAATCATGTAGTGCTCAAGATCGATAAAAGAAGAGACAATCAATCCAATAGTCAAAACTGACATTGAAATTGCTCCAAACAGAGAAAAGACAACTGAATTCAATGAGAACAACAGTGCAGTAAGTAACTCAACGACGGGATACCTTGCAGCAATGGGTTCCCCACAATATCTACATTTGCCTCCCAGAAAGATGTAGCTTATCAAAGGAATATTGTCCTTCCATGATAGCTGGTGTTTGCATTTTGGACAAATACTTCTTCGAGGTCTGGTCATTGAGTATTCTTTTGAAGGAATACGAAATATCAAAGCATTTGAAAAGCTTCCAAATATCAGCCCAAAAATGAAGAAGAGAGAGACTCTAAGAACTATGTAATCCCACACTGTTTTCTCTCTTCTTCAGTGAGGTATTCATCGAATAGCTCTTTCTTCCCATAGAAGTACCAAACCTGCTCATTTTCGAATTCTTTAAGGAGTCTCTTTGCCTCATCGCACTGCCCTTTCTTCATATGAGAAACGACTAGCAGCATCTTAAGCTCTGGCCTATCGGGGTTTTCCTTGAGAAAATTTGTCGCCACTTCTTCCACAACGTCGTAATTTGAGTGCTTAAACTGGATTTTTGCCCAAGGCTCCACATCATTTATGTAAACCGGTTTTGTTCTAAGCACCTCATCTTCAACAATTCTCCGCATCTCTATGTTTCCCATCTTTTCGTAAAGTTCGGCCATTTCCACCTTTGTAAGAATACTGTCTGGATCTCTTTTCGAAAGGTCTTTGAGAACATTCAGAGCTTCATCCATTCGACCGGCATTAATATAGGCATCAGTTAACATGAAGTAGGTGACAAGGTGATCGGGAGAAGCTGCAATCTCCCTTTGCCAACAATCTGCCGCACTATCAAAATCACCTCTGTTATAGAATGTCTGACCAAGAAATGAATACGCTGTAACAAGTGAAGAATCTATCTTTAGAGCATTTTGAAGCCATTTAATTCCCTCTTCTTCATCACCTGACTCTAGAAAAATAGAGCCTTTCAGCTCACAAACCGTCGCTTTGTCAACATTTGCATCCATGAGCAAATCAAGAAACTTCTGGGCGCTTTCATAGTCACCCCGATCAGCTATAGAGAGTATTTTGTCCTGAAACCCCGAAAATGTACCTCTAGTAAAAGAAGCCACAGAGAGACCTGTCTCTTTCAAGTAATCATTGAATTCCTCGTATTCTATGGGAGCGTAGTTTTCGGGAGTTACAACATTGTCGAAAGTTTCCGCTAAACCACCTATTGTCAGAAGATCCTTCCCAATTTTAGTAGACTTCAAATCATGTATCGCAACGTTTATATCACCATCGTAAACCTCATCGAGGATTGCGATCGCAAATGGTAGTGTGTCCGTGATATCAAAGCTCTTCTTGTCTTTCTTGAGGCGAATAATCTCCATATAGCACCTCTTCTCAGAGTGACTTGTAAAAAATATACCATGTTTGCTCGCCGAAGAAGTAATTTTACCTAAGATTGGTGAATCTTTCTATTCTTGTTTCACCATGAATGAGGTCTGCCGAGATCAGAATGAACAGAGACCATTCCAGGTAGAAACCCAAAATCACTTTACCATGAAGGACTTCAAAATACCGGTGCACTGCGCTTCTTACATAAGGCAACTAATTATTAAGAGCTTGATAGCTTGTCAACGTGATTTCTTATGGCTCCTTGAGTTTTTTCCCTTCGACTTATCGGGAGAGGAGCGCTTACTTCTCCTGGTCGTCTTTCCGTTATCATTGACAATAATGAAATCGATTTCCATGGTTGTCTTGTCTGCTCTTACAACCTTCACCTCAAGCTGATCTCCGATCCTAAATACCCGCTTGCTCCTTCTTCCCACAAGAATATTCTGGTCCTCAATGAAGTCATAATAGTCATCCAGTGTTGAAATGTGGACTAGACCAGAAATCATTTTTTCGGTCAACTCCACAAAGATTCCGAATTTTGTTACACCCGTGATAACACCTTCAAAAGAATCACCCACATGGTTGGAGATGTACTCCACCTTTTTCATGTCCACAAGATCCCACTCCGCTTCGTTTGCAATTCTCTCTCTCTTCGATGCCCACGAGGCAATTTTGGAAAGACTTTCCTCCAGATTCTTTGAATGGTTCTTAAGATCAGCCCCGGCATTCTTGATCAAATCTTTTAACAGCCTGTGAACAACAAGATCCGGGTACCTTCTGATTGGAGAAGTGAAGTGAGTGTATGCTTCAGATGCCAGTCCAAAGTGACCGATATTTCTGTCAGAATAGACAGCTCGCTTCATTCCTCTCACTAGAACTCTTTCTATGGAGGAGTGGAGGGGGTGATCTTTGGACTTCTCAAGTATTTGCTGAAGAGCCTTAGGATGAACGTTTCTCGGAATCTTGACTTTCAATCCAAGTGCTTCCAGATAATTTTTTAGTTGCATCATTGATTCTGGATCTGGTTTATCGTGAATTCTGTACACAAACGGTAACCCCTGATTGTTAAATATCTCAGCAACAGTCTCATTTGCAAGTATCATGAACTCCTCGATTATCCATTCGGATATTCCTCTACTCTGTGGCAGAATATCAGTTACCCTGCCTTTCTCGTCAAAGATGATCTTTACCTCTCTAGATGAAATATCCATAACTGATCCCCGCTTCTTGCGGATGTCCCGTATCTTCTGAGCCAATTCGTGCGACAATTTGAGACTCTCAGAAACTGGTCTCAATTTCTCCGAAATATCTGAAGATGCTTTACCATTTAGGAAATCGTTAACCTCTGAATATGTTAGTCTCTTCTTAGAGTTAATAACGGAATTCTTCACTGACGAGGAAACCACACGTCCAACAGGGTCAATCTCCAGCAGCAGCGAAAGAGTAAGTCTGTCCTCTTCAGGTTTAAGAGAACATATATCATTTGAAAGTTCAAATGGCAGCATCGGAATAACCGTATCGAGCAAATAAACAGAAGTCCCTCTAGAATAAGCTTCCAGGTCTAGCTGAGTCCCCTCTTGTACATAATGCGACACATCCGCAATGTGTACACCAAGAACGTAATTTCCTTCTCTGCTCTTTCTTATCGATATTGCATCATCGAAATCTTTTGCATCATCACCGTCTATTGTGAAAACCAATTCATTTCGAAGGTCTTCTCTTTTTCTAACTTCTTGAAGATCAATGCTCTTTGCAACCCTGGCTGCTTGTTTTCTCACCTGCTCAGGAAAGTAACCCGGTTCTGGAAGGTCTTGTCTGTAAATAACTGTCATCAAATCTGCTTCGGGACTGAACACGTCACCAATAACCTTTTCTACGACACCTTCAGGATTCCTCCCCGGGGAAGGATATCTGGTGATCTTGATTAGAACCTTTTCGTCGGGTTTGGCTCCATTGAATCCTTCGGGAGGGATATAGAAGTCAGTCTTTATCCTCATATCATCAGCGACGACAAAAGCCATGATGCCCCTGGTCTTGAATGTACCGACTACTTTCTTTTTATTCCTACTGATTACTTTGATGACCTTCCCCTTTCTAATTTCTCGATATCTTCCCGTTATTTCCACAAGAACAGTATCTCCATGAATGGAAAAACCACTGTCTTCGGGAGCGACAAAAACATCCTCTTCGTCTTCAACGCTTATATAAGCTCCCGTCCCTCTTCTTGCGAATTCAATAGTACCAACTATAGTCTTTTCACCAGGAACAATGTACCTTCCTTTTAAATCCTTTATAATCTCGCCAGAATCGGTCAATTCTTCGAGATACTTCTTGAGCAACGCCCTATCCTCCCGATCAGTTAGGCCGAGCTTCACTATGAGACCTCTCATTGTCGTAGGTGAATAATCCTTGGAGGTCATTTCTTCTTTCAATGCTTTCAAACTTAGCTTCATAAGCCTCTTTCCTCTCTGTCATCAGACAATTTTAGGACTCTTCATGTTATAATTATACAGTGTATGTATTATAACCATTTATGGCTTACAGGAGGTCGGTAATGCGAATTGGAATATTGACGGGCGGCGGGGACTGTCCTGGTTTGAATGCAGTTATTAGAGGCATCGTGAAATCTGCTCCGGAAAACGTGGAAATTATCGGTTTGATGCACGGTTGGAAGGGATTGGTTGTTGGTGAGAGTATGAAACTCACCGATAACGATGTTGAAGGTATTCACATTCTCGGAGGTACAATCCTTGGAACATCTAGAACAAATCCTTTTAAATCGGAAGATATGAGAATAAAAATGGAGGAAAACATCAAGAAACTCGGTCTTGATGTGATTATAGGAATCGGAGGCGACGATACTTTGACCGTGGCTGCAAGACTCTCATCCATGGGATACAAAGCAATTGGAGTCCCAAAGACCATTGACAACGATGTTGCCAACACCGATTATACTTTTGGTTATCAAACTGCGGTAAATGTTGGGGCGGACGCGATTGACAGATTGCACTCTACTGCAAAGTCACATGGACGGATCATTATCGTTGAATTAATGGGGAGAGAAGCTGGTTGGGTGACTTTGGAAGCTGGCATGGCTGCCGGCGCACATCTAATCCTTATTCCTGAATACCCAATGACAATAGATGAAATCCTAACCTATGTCAAGAAGCGAATGGATAGATTCGGATACATGATTATCGCAGTTGCAGAGGGCTTCAAACCAACTGAATTGGAAAATGTTGTTGGCGATGAAAGCAAGATCGACGCCTTTGGTCATATAAAACTGGGAGGGATTGCCCATTATATGGCGAATATTATCTCTGAGAGAACGGGTTATGATACTAGATCCGTTGTTCTGGGGCACCTTCTGAGAGGTGGAACCCCCACGGCATTTGACAGAATTCTGGGCACAAGATACGGAGTTCACGCAATGGAGCTTGTCATGAAAGGCGATTTTGGCAGAATGGTTGCACTTAAAGGCAATGATATCATCTCTGTTCCCCTTGAATATGGAATAGCTACAAAGAAGTTAGTTCCCTTTGAGTATTACAAACTGTCCCAGATCTTCTTCGATTGAGGCGTTAAGTTGTATTATTCTGAGCCGGTAAGGATTGCAAGATGCGCTATGGAGGAGTTTATTCGCCATGGTGTTTTAATTGGAACCCCTGACTGGGTTTCTGAAGAGTTCCTGTCTAGGAGAGCAGGTTGTTTCGTTTCTCTCCATACATCAAACGGCTCGCTTAGAGGTTGCATAGGAACGATATACCCTTTGCAGGAAAATGTTGCTCTTGAAATAATCCAGAATGCTATCTCCGCATCTACAAAAGACCCTCGATTCCCTCCTGTAGAGGCGAGCGAACTAGCTGACATAGATGTTTCCGTCGATATTCTTAGCCCTCCAGAAAGAACCACACTTTCTGGACTTGATCCTAAGAAATATGGCGTCATTGTTTCTCTGGGTTACAGAAAAGGAGTCCTGCTTCCCGATCTTGAAGGTGTAGACACGATTCAAAAGCAGCTATCGATAGCCTTACGGAAAGCCGGCATAAGGGAATCGGAAGATTACAGTATTTTCAGGTTTTCAGTTGAAAGGTATCGCTGAAACCGGTAAGAGGTGAATTCATGAAACCGGCCGTTTACTTTGATGAGTATGGCGAGGAAAAGGTACTGCAGTGTCTTCTTTGCCCCTTGCATTGTATAATCAAGCCCGATCAGGTTGGCTTTTGTGGCGTAAGAAAGAATGTTGACGGAATGCTATATTCTCTTAATTACGGTCAGCTCACTTCAATTGCTATAGATCCGATTGAAAAGAAGCCTCTCTATCATCTTTTCCCTGGCGAGAAGATACTTTCAGTTGGTTCATGGGGCTGTAATTTGAGATGCAACTTCTGTCAGAACTGGGAGATTTCGAAGCAACGCCCAAAGACGGTAATGCGTGTTATGCCCCAGCAGCTTATTCAAATTGCTCTGGAGAGAGAATCGCGAGGTATAGCTTTCACTTATAACGAGCCGATTGTCTCTTTCGAATTCATACTTGATACCTCTCGAGCAGCAGCCAAAGAAGGTATATATAGCATACTTGTTACAAACGGAGTGATTGACGAGGAACCCATGGATCTTCTTTCGCAGTCGGTAAGAGGTATGAACATCGATCTTAAGGGTTGGAATGACGAGTTTTACGTGAAAGACATCGGCACAGAAAAACGAGTTGTTCTTCGATCAATAGAGACAGCCAGGAAAGCGGGAACGCACATTGAGTTGACTACGCTCATTATTCCCGGCAAGAACGATTCGCCTGAAGAAATGAGGGAGGAAGCTAAATGGATCTCAGGGCTGTCTAAGGATATCCCACTTCATATTAACAGATACTTTCCTAACTACAAGAGCACAATACCCCCAACTTCGCCTGATTCTCTAATACAACTTGCCGAAGTAGCAAAGGAGTACTTGCGATACGTTTATGTTGGGAATATCGATCTTCCAGGTCTATCGGACACAACATGTCCGTATTGCGGAAACCTCCTGGTCGAGAGAAGAGGTATGCGAAGTTCTGTGGTTGGCATAGATGAAAAAGGAAGGTGCAACAATTGCCAAAAAGAAATCCCAATAGTCTTCTGAGAAACCGAATTTTCCTGTATGGACTCCTCTTTGTTTCCGCAATAATTTTGCTGACAATTGTTTTCTTTCGACAGAAGCCATTGGAGTACTATGACAAAACCGAGTATCATCTGGGAACTTATGTGACAATAAGAGTCTCCTCTTCCACAATGTCCCCAGTTACACTCGCAGAGGCTGCTATGACCGAGATCAAGAGGATAGATGACAAATTTGGGAGCAGAAACAATGGCGTAATCGCTGAGCTGAACAGAACCGGAGAGCTTCATGACATAGATAAGGAAACAAGTTTTCTAATTAGGTCAGCACTGGAAATAGCTCGAAACACGTCCGGTGCGTTCGATCCGACCCTCTATTCTCTAACAAGACTATGGGGATTCGATGATGCATCTTCTAAAAAGAGGATTCCCAGCGATAAGGAAATCGAAGACGCTTTGGGCTCAACGGGCTTTTCAAGAGTTACCTACGATGAAAAGCTGGGATACGTATCTCTGGTTGATGGAGCGATGATTGATCTTGGAGGGATAGCAAAAGGTTATGCAGTCGATATGGCAATTGCAAAGATTAAATCGCTTGATCCGGAAGCAACAGGTTTCATCGATGCCGGGGGTGACATTGGAGTAATCGGTCCCAAGTATGGGAATAGACCATGGATAGTTGGAGTGAGAAATCCCAGAGGAGAAAGTGTTCAAGATGTTCTTGAATACATCTACCTTTACGATGGTGCTGTAGCTACTTCTGGAGATTATGAGCGATTTTTTATTGAGGACAATGTACGTTACCACCACATTTTTGACCCCGAAACGGGTTTCCCTTCCCGTAGCGGAGTTATAAGTGCAACTGTAATAGGAAAGAGCACCATGCTCGCAGATGCCTATGCAACGGCCGCTTTTGTTATAGGTATGGAACCAGGTGTTACTTTCCTGCCTAGATTTGGAGCCCTTGTATTACTTGTAATGGAAGATATGAGTATCTTCAGGTCTCCAGGTTTTGAAGTGTATCAGGAGAAATGAAATTTTCCACGAGAAATGACATCTTGATTGTAATCGTAGCGTTTGCTCTGGTGATCCTTTTTGCATTTCCGCGTGGAAACGGCTCTTCTTTCGCAGAAGTGTACTACGATGGGAGACTGGTGAGAACTATAGATCTGAGCATAGATTCTGAGATTTTTCTCGATGTAGGAATGGTTGTCAAAGTCCAGGGCGGAAAGATTTCCGTGATCGATTCAGACTGTCCGGAGAAGCTTTGTGTTGCCCAAGGAGCAATAAACATGCCCAATATCCCAATCGTATGTGTACCAAACAGAACTTTGATAAAGATCGTCTCGGATCGGTCTGAAGTTGATGCGATAACTCAATAGGGACTTAGGAAAATCAAGTGAGCCACGAACAGAGGCCGAAACATTTCGTGAAGAATTGGGATCAAGAAAGAAATCGGGTCAATGATTTTGTCTCAAAACTCTGGTTAAACGAGTGACTGTGGAGAAATGATGGAAGCAAAGAGAGTTACTACACTATCGATGTTAATGGCGATAGGGTCTGTTCTTTATCTTCTGGAAAGCCTAATACCGTTTCCACTTCCAATCCCGGGAGGAAGATGGGGCTTTTCCAATCTTGTCTTGATCATAGCGCTGGCCGGCTTGCCTTTCGGCGACATCCTGGCTCTTTCAATAGGCAAGAGTATCATCGGAAGTTTGCTGGCAGGCAGACTCGCTACTCCAGGTTTTCTGATGGGAGTTGCAGGCGCAGTTTCGTCCGCAGCAACAATGTGGCTTATGAACAAAACCGGAAAGTTTGGTCTATTTGGAATAAGTATAGCAGGCGCAGCGGTTAGCAATTTCTCACAGCTAATGGTAGCTTCTTCGCTTATTATTAAGAATATAGAGATCATCTTTCTTTACCCCTATATGTTGGTACTTGGATCGATTTCCGCTTCGATTAATGCTTATGTAGCATTTGAAGTCATAAGAAGGATGGGTGATTCACTTTGGCAAGACTAATACTCGGTTCCTCTTCTCCAAGAAGAAGGGAGCTTCTGCATCTACTGAGGGTCTCTTTTGAAGTCATACCTCCAAAGGGAGTAGAAGAGAATCTTTCAGAAAGATTCTGCAAAAAGGAATTGTGCGAACTTTCTCACTTGAAGGCCGAAAATGTCATGCTTAGAAATCCTTCTTCCACTGTAATTGCAGCAGACACGGTAGTCGTTCTTGATGGACTTGTTCTTGGAAAACCATCTTCAGTGGAAGAAGCCTACGAAATGCTGCTTGTCCTCTCGGGCAGAACTCATTCTGTCTTCACCTCAGTTTCCGTAATGTACGAAGAAAGCGAATTCAACTTTGTGGAGAAGACTGACGTAACGTTTAGAGAGGTTCCATCGGAGGTCCTCAAAGAATATGCTGAAAGCGGTCTATCACTTGACAAGGCTGGAGCTTATGGAATTCAGGATTATGGTGCTCTTTTCGTGAAGAGCATAACAGGTGACTTCTATAATGTGATGGGACTTCCAATAGGAAGATTGTGGCATGAGCTACACACGCGGGGGGTAATCTGAATTGGAAGGCCAGATAATGCCTAGAGAGAAACTGTTGGATAAGGGCGCTGGCGCGCTGTCAAACAGCGAATTAATCGCGATTCTTCTTAGAACAGGAATCAAAGGAAAAGACGTACTTCAGCTTAGTGAAGAACTTCTTGGCTACTATGGCTCTCTAACGGCTCTTCTTTCTGCTGAAGTTAACGAACTACTGAATACAAAAGGCCTTGGAAAAGCAAAGGCAGTTTGTTTGAAGGCCGCTCTTGAGCTGGGACAGAGGATCTTCAGAGAAATGACTGAGAAAACGAAAGTTCGGCTGGATGAACCTGAAGGTGTCTACCATCTTTGCCATGATATGGCCTTTATGGATAGAGAAACCGTAAGAGTTATTTCCCTAGACAGCAAACTCAACTACAGAGGATTGAATACGGTTAGTGTGGGATTACTGGATTCCTCACTTCTTCACCCGCGAGAGGTCTACAAACCTGCAATAAGCAGGATGGCCGCTGCAATAATCCTGGTTCATAACCACCCTTCCGGTGATCCATCTCCTAGCAGAGAAGATGAAGGTGTTACTTCAAAGATAAGGGAAGCTGGAGAAACGCTGGGAATCAAAATGCTTGATCACGTTATAATAGGAAGCGGTACATTCTACAGTTTTGCAGCAGGAAGAACATTTAAAGCGGAGGTGGCAGAAAAATGATTTCAAGAGATCACGCAATGCAGTTAATAATGAACAACATACGATCTAATAATCTTATTAAACACGTGCTGGCCACCGAGGCGGTAATGAGAGCCCTCGCAGCACGACTCGGCGAGAATGAGGATGTTTGGGCAATGGCAGGACTTCTCCACGATCTTGATTACGAATTCACAAAAGACAACTTCGATCAACATGGTCTGAAGACTGTTTCAATGCTTCAAAACGAAGACTTGCCAGATGAGGTCAGCGATGCGATTCTTGCTCACTGTGAAAAGAAAGAACGGGTCAAGCTAATCGAGAAAGCAATATATGCTGCCGACCCGGTCACAGGATTCATAGTGGCCGCAGTTCTCATTAGAAAGGGTAGCAAACTCTCAGACATTGATGTGAATTTTCTACTAAACAGGTTCAAAGAAAAGTCATTCGCAAGAGGTGCCAGCAGAGAGCAAATGGCCAGTTGTTCGGAATTTGGAATGTCTCTCGAAGATTTCCTTTCTCTTTCTCTGAAAGCAATGCAAGAAATATCTGTTGATTTAGGTCTGTAGTCTCAAGAATATTCTGGTATAGAGAGGTGATGCCATGCTTAAGGGGACAATCGAAAGAGAAGTTAGAAGGTACAAAGAGGAGTATTCTCCTATCAAGAGAGAATTACCGGAGAACCTTAATATTGCCAAATTCGTTGATCACACACTCTTGAAAGCAGATGCTACTCCAAAGATGGTGGAAAAATTATGTGAAGAGGCCATTAGGTTTGAGTTCTGGAGCGTTTGTGTGAACACTGGGTATCTTCCTCTGGTTAACAGGTCTCTCAGCGGTAGTACAATAAGAAAAACTGTGGTTATAGGGTTTCCATTAGGCCAGATGTCAAGAGAAGTGAAGGGATTTGAGACATCCTGGGCATGTGACAACGGAGCGGACGAATTCGATATGGTAATTAATGTTGGTTTGCTGAAATCTGGAGAGTACGAAAGCGTATTTGATGACATAGCTAAAGTGGTAGAATCGGCTCGTGGAAAGACTGTTAAGGTGATTATTGAAACATCGCTCCTCTCAGAAGAAGAAAAGATCGTTGCTTGCGTTATTTCAAGAGAAGCAGGTGCCGCCTTTGTGAAGACCTCGACTGGTTTCTCCGGAGGAGGGGCTACGGTAGATGATGTATCGTTAATGAAATTTGTCGTGGGAGACGCTTGCAAAGTTAAGGCTTCCGGAGGGGTTAAATCGAGAGAGGAAGCTCTCGCAATGATTTCTGCCGGAGCAAGCAGAATTGGTACTAGTTCAGGAATCAATATTGTGTCAGATGAATCAAAAGAGAATCGGGGGGGTTATTGAGATGGATTTCTGCACATTACCGTTAAAGGACTTCTTGAAGAAAGTCGCTGAAAAATCCGCAACTCCTGGTGGGGGAGCAGTCGGAGCAGTTGTGGCAGCGCTCGCTGCCTCTCTTGGTTCCATGGTTGCAAATCTCACTATTGGAAAAAAAGGTTATGAAGACGTAGAAGGTCACATGGAATCTTGTTTAGAGGTATTCGAATCGGAAAGCAATTATCTGTGTGACTTGATGAACCGAGATATTCAGGCTTTTGATCAGGTGTTATCTGCGTATAAGTTGCCAAAGGCGACCGATGATGAAAAGAATGCAAGAGAGATGAAAATTCAGCAAGCTTTAAAGACAGCTATCGAGGTCCCTTTTGACCTTGCCAGGAGATGTAAAAACATCATCGTGAACGTTGAACGTCTCGCGAAATGGGGCAACTCCAGTGTTCTTTCAGACGCGGAGAGCGCTGCCCATCTTCTTCTTGCAGTCCATAGAATTGCTAAGGCAAATGTCATGATTAATATGAAATCCCTAAAAGACCCTGATTACGGTGCATGGATAAACGAAGAGATGAAACAACTTGAAAAACAGATTGATTCCTCATACAACAAGATAATTGAGATAATCGGAAAACGTAATGGTTGAACTGAAACTCAAGGCAAAGAGTACGGATTCAAAAGCTAGAACCGGGGTAATCGTCACGCCTCACGGTGAATTCGAAACTCCGGTTTTTATGCCTGTTGGCACAAACGGAACAGTAAAGGGATTATGGCAAGATCAGTTAGAAGAGCTTGACGCGAGAATCATACTTGGAAACGCATTTCACCTTTTCTTACGTCCCGGGCTGGATGTTCTCAGGAGCTTTGGTGGGCTTCATGAATTCATGTCGTGGAAACATTCGATTCTGACTGACAGCGGTGGATTCCAGGTCTTCTCTCTAAAAGAAAAAAAGATTACTGACGATGGGGTAAAGTTTCGATCGCCTCTTGATGGCAGAGCACTCTTCTTTACTCCTGAGCTTTCTTCAGAGATTCAGGAGGCGATTGGATCGGATATTGCCATGGCCTTCGATGAGTGTGTTGAACCAAGCGCAAACAAAGACTATGTAAGACAGTCAGTAAAGAGAACTACGATTTGGGCGGAGAGATTTCTGCTTTCTCACAAAGGGCAAAGTATGCAGTCTCTCTTTGGTATAGTCCAAGGGGGCTTTTTTAGTGACCTGAGGGAAGAAAGTGCCGCTAGAATTACTTCACTTGATTTTGAAGGTTTCGCTCTTGGCGGACTGAGCGTTGGAGAGGATTTCCAAACGACGGAAAGAATTTTGTCGGGATCTGTAAATTTGTTACCTGAAGAAAGACCAAGGTATTTGATGGGGATAGGTTCTCCAGAACTCATAATGGCCGCCGTTGAAAACGGCATAGATATGTTTGACTGTGTTCTTCCAACCAGGTTAGGAAGGCATGGAGCGGCTTTGACATCGAATGGAAGAATCAATCTTAAGTCCTCAACAAACAAGGAAGACAAGAGACCCGTTGATCCCGATTGCAGTTGCAAGGTTTGCTCGACATACAGCCGAGCATACATACACCATCTTTTCATAAGGGATGAGATTCTTGGAAAGATCCTGTTAAGCTATCACAATATTAGTTTTCTTATGCAGTTTGTGAAAAGGATCCGACAAGCTATACTTGACGACAGACTGGCCGAATTCAAAGAACATTGTATTGAGACTGGCCTAATTCAAACAGAGAACCTTAAGACTTCTGAAGAACGTATGGGGTGATAAGATGAAGAAGCTCCTGATTCTGATCGTTGTGTTTTTTTGTGTTGTTACTGTGGCAATGAATCCCTTCCAGCTTCAAACGGGTGGAAATGGTATCCTTGCAGTAGAGTATGATTCGGGATTTGGCAGTCCTTCTGATTTGTATGGGATAACTAATTCAGCTTTCTCAACGCACTTCGTTGAACTGACTACGGTTGCCTCTCCCTCTTCAAATCAACGTGCTCTCTACCTGCATCTCTTTGAGGATTCAGATGATGGAATGGCAGGGATGCTTCAATACTACATGGACACTGAAAATGCATCGAATGTTAGATCACTTAGCTACACAATATCGGGTGCGCTTGGCCCCTTTACGGCTTACGGGGCGGATTTTGAATTAAACATGACGACCGCCACGGCAACAACCTACGGTGTCTCAGTCAGGGGAGGTATCACAGGTAAGGCATATGAACTGATTGAATACATAGTTTCCTTCAGCAGCGATTTGTGGAACAGTGGTTCCTCCGTAAGTTCAGTCGATCTGCTCGCTGGGATAAGATTTGTTCCTGACCCTTTTATGATTGGACTTGAATTAGGCACAAGAGAGGGGATGGCAATAAAATATCTGGGTCTTTCGACTCAGTATACATACAACAATCTCTTTTCTGCTCGTGCTGGAGTATCTATGAACGCTGATCTTTTAAGTAACATAGATTTCATTGTTGGCGGAGGCATGGAAGTAAGGGTTGGAGATATGCTGATAACAGCAGGGATTGGCACTAACCTTACCAATAAGATTGAATCTTTTAGCTTCAGCAGGAACTGGAGTGTCGGCCTGCTTGGCCGATGGTGATAATGCCTGCGTCGCCAGACGTGTCGCGTTTGCCTTGAGATTCCTCAAGAGAACTATTCGGCTGATTTTCCTGATCTAGTCGATGGTTCATGGTAAATATGCTGAACCTTTTCTGCTGGAACTACTTTAGGATTTATTTGGCTCTTTTTTGGGAGGCCGTATGGATAGAATAGCTGTTATAGACTACGGATCGCAGTACACACTTCTTCTTGCAAGAAGGATTCGGGAGATGGGCGTCTTTTGTACAGTTGCAAGTCCAGAGGAATTCAAAGTCGAAAGCGAAATTAAGGGAGTAGTTCTTTCAGGGGGACCTCAGAGTGTCTACGAGGAAGGCGCGCTCGGTTTTCCTAAACAACTAGAAGGTTTTCCAGTTCCAATAATGGGCATTTGCTACGGGATGCATCTCCTTGCGAAAAAGCTTGGAGGCGAAGTCCGAAGCGGTGCACTTGGCGAGTACGGACTTACAAATGTGTCTATGGACAACGAACGTTTTCGTGACATACCAGAAGAAATAGTAACGTGGATGAGTCATGGAGACGAGGTTACGTCGCTTCCAGCTGAATGTAAGGTAATAGCTAGAAGCAAGAACGGCATAACTGCAGGTTTCTCCAACGGAAGAGACATCGCTTTTCAGTTTCATCCAGAGGTTAATCACACTCAGTTTGGAACAAATCTAATCGAAGATTTCGTATTTAATGTCTGTAATGCCTCTCGAAACTGGAAACTTAGCGCTTTTGCTGAGCGCAAAGTTGAAGAGATCAAGAGGATCGTTGGCAGCTCGAAAGTAGTTGGAGGCCTTTCTGGCGGCGTCGATTCAACCGTTGCAGCGGTCTTGACCTCTAAGGCAGTGGGTGATGCGTTTACTGGGATTTTTGTAAATCATGGACTTATGAGAAAGAATGAAGATATAGAAGTCTGTGAAGCTCTTAGAAGCCTTGGTATAAAACTGATAAACGTTGATGCTTCGGAAGAGTTTTTTCGAGAGTTAAAGGGAATTGACAATCCCGAAGAAAAGAGAAAGATCATTGGAAAAACATTCATAAAAGTCTTCGAAAGAGAAGCAAACAAACTGAATGCGAGCTTTCTTCTTCAGGGTACAATCTATTCCGACGTAATAGAATCAGGAGCCGCTTCGAAAAACTCCGCAAAGATCAAGAGCCATCACAACGTTGGTGGCCTTCCTGACAAGATGAATCTGAAGCTTCTGGAACCTATAAGAGAGCTTTTCAAAGACGAGGTCAGAAATTTAGGATATTCTCTAGGAATTGAACCGTCTTTACTGACCAGGCAGCCATTCCCCGGTCCAGGTCTAGGCGTGAGAATAATAGGCGAGGTTGATTCTGAGAAAGCGAGAATCCTGAAGGAAGTTGATTCGATATTCATGGATGTTCTCAGGAAATCAGGTGAATCAGAAAAGATCTGGCAATCATTCGCTGTTCTGCTTCCCGTCTTCAGTGTTGGTGTTAAAGGCGACAAGCGGTCATACGGTTATGTTGTAGCACTGAGAGCGGTGAATAGCTCAGAAGGTATGACTGCGTCTTGGCACGAACTGCCTCATGAGATCCTCAGAGAAGCCTCTTCGCGAATAACCTCAGGAGTAAGGGAAGTCGGAAGGGTTGTCTTCGACATAACAGACAAGCCGCCTGCAACAATAGAATGGGAGTAGAATATACGAAGCTCACTAAAGAGAAAACAGTGGCTGCTCACTCTCAAAATGAAACTGCTCTCAAAAAACGAAAGACAATCGTTATAGAAACTCTGGGCAAGAGTCAAATGTGTTCTCTTGCTTCCTGTAGAGGCAACAAGTGCGCTCAAAAAATAAAGACGCCGAACGGCGTCTTTCTGGAGCGGAAGACGGGGTTCGAACCCGCGACCCCCTGCTTGGCAAGCAGGTGCTCTACCACTGAGCTACATCCGCAAATGAAAACTAGTCTCTCTGGTGCGAGAGGAGGGACTTGAACCCTCACAGGTCTCCCCACTGGATCCTAAGTCCAGCGCGTCTGCCAATTTCGCCACTCTCGCTGGTGACTCGCGCGGGATTCGAACCCGCGACCCCCTGATTAAAAGTCAGGTGCTCTACCTGCTGAGCTAGCGAGTCGCTCCCACTTTCAGTCTCCAGCCTGCGCTGGCAGAAAGATTATATCATCACATCATCTGCCTATCAAGTGGAGAGAATTATTAAGAAACTGTGAAAGAACAAGCGCTTCTTGAAGCCTCCACAAGTAGCAAGAGTTGAAGACTGATGATACTATCTACTTAGGAGGTCATAACATGGTTTTACTTGCTGACATTGGTAATACAACAACGGTTCTAGGACTTACCGGCGAGAAGAGCATTGAGGAAGTCTGGAGACTCCCCTCATCAAGAATAGAGACTGAAGATGAACTCTTTGTTATCCTTGATGGGCTTCTTAGGATTAAGGGTTACTCTGTCGGAGAAATAGATGGCCTGTGTGTTGCAAGTGTTGTTCCTAGGTTGAACAGAACAATTAACTACTTCACAAGAAAGTATCTTCCGAAACCTGCAGTCTTCTTGAGGCCGGATAGATTTTTCCCTTTAGGGCTGAATACGGATAACCCAGCCGAGATTGGGGCTGACCGACTTGCCGATGTCTTAGGGGCAAAGGAATGCTATGGAAACAATGTGATAGTTGTCGATGCGGGGACAGCAATTACCATAGACATCGTAAAAGACGGTAATTTTGTGGGAGGAGCAATCCTTCCGGGGCCTGGGACAGCAATGTCCGCACTTTTCTCGCATACCGCAAAACTACCGGAAGTGGAGCTCTTCTTCGAAGACCACTACTTTGGAACTAATACAGAAGACAACTTGAGAATCGGTATTGTAAACGGAACATACTTCGCAATTCAAGGGATTATTGACAATATTATCGAGAAATTCGAAGAAAAGCCAACAGTTGTGGGTACAGGCGGGAATATCGATCTCTTCTTAATTGAGGGAGGTTTGATAGAAATCGCTGATCCGAATCTCACACTCAAAGGCTTAAGTTTCTACTATAACAGAGTGAAACCATTTGAAGAAGATACTACTTGTTAACCCGTGGATAGAAGATGTGTCGGCCTATGACTATTGGCTAAAACCATTAGGTCTGCTGTACATTTCTTCAGTCCTGAAGCATATCGGGATCCAATCAATTCTAATAGATTGTCTCGATAGATATGATGATGAATTGATCACCTTTTCTCCGAAATTCGGAGAGAAATATTACGGAACGGGGAAATTCCTTGAAAGCGAGATACCAAAACCCCAGTCTATTGCCTCGATACCCAGGAGATTCAAGAGGTTCGGATTTCCCGAGGAAGTATTGAGAAAGAAAATAAGACAAGTAAAGAACGTTGATTGTGTCTTTGTCACTTCAATGATGACTTACTGGCATTATGGAGTACACGATACTATTAGGATTATTAAGGACGAAATGCCCTCTGTTCCAGTGATACTTGGAGGAGTTTATGCAACACTCCTTCCCGAACACGCCCGGCGGTATTCCGGAGCAGACAAGGTTTGCCCCGGAACCGGAACGGAACCACTCAAAATGGCTCTTGGTTTCCTGGGAATCAATGAAACACTCGATTTTGACTGGTTCGACGACCTCGATCCAGACTATTCGGTTTATAAATCTGCAAGATATGCCGTGTTGATTTCGAGCCTTGGCTGTCCGTTCAAATGCACATATTGTGCCAGCAGCCTCCTCTGGAACAGCTTCGTGAGAAGAGACCCGGTAAAGAGTGCCAGGTTCGTCAAGCATCTTACTGCATCAAAGGGGCTCTCAGATATCGTCTTCTTTGACGATGCAATTCTTGTAGGTAGTGGTTTCAAGAGACTGATGGAGGAGTTCGAGCGTCTTCGAATCAAGGCGAGATTTCATCTGCCAAACGGCGTTCACGCCAGATTTATCGATAGAGAAACCGCCGATCTCATGTACATGAACAATTTCAAGACGATAAGAATCGGTTTAGAGACTTCCGATCCGGTTATGCAAAATTCCACAGGCGGAAAAGTCAATCTAGACGATATATTCGTAGCGATTGAGAATCTTTCATCAGCGGGATTCACTTCTCGAGAGATCAGCGCCTTTATTATGGTTAACCTTCCAGGCCAGAGCGAAGAAGACGTTCTGGCTTCTCTTAGAATCTGCGAAGAACTAAGAATTAGCCCCAGTCTCAACGAATTCACACCCATTCCTGGAACGGTGCAGTGGAAAGAACTAACCCGTGGCGGCGTATTCGACGAGGATATCGACCCACTCCTTTTGGACAACTCGATCCTTCCATACTGGTGGAAGGAGGGCTTTTCTCCTGACGCTGTTCAGAGGCTGAAAGAGAAAGCGTGGTCATTAAGGAGAAGATTAAATGACTAAGGATCTATTCTTAGGCTTTGGGAGTAACATGGGAGAAAGACTGAATCTCATTATTAAAGCCTTTACAATGCTAATAGAAAGGGAAATCACGCTGCAATCAGTATCATCGCTCTACTTGACAGAACCATTAGGCAATATCGAGCAAAATGAATTCTTGAACTGTGTGGGGAAATTCGAATTCAAAGGTGATCCACACTTCTTGCTTGAAGAGATCAAGGTAATCGAGAAGTCTATTGGAAGAGTTGAAAGGTTCAGGTGGGGTCCGCGAGAAATCGACATCGACATTCTGCTCTTTGGAGAAATGATTCTGACAACTGAAAAGCTTTCTATACCCCACAAAGATATAATAAGAAGGAAATTCGTTTTGGTCCCTTTACTCGAAATCGACGAAGAGCTCAGAGACCCAAGAGACAACAGTCTCTTTTCGGATCATCTTGAAAGCCTTGGTAAAGAGGGATGGCCTGAGCTCTTCCTAGAAGCTCGTCTTTTTGAAAAACTAATAGAATTAGAGGTGAAGAGATGAAAATACGAAACTTCAGCATAATTGTAATAGTGGTTCTAATTACGACCTTGTTTTCCTCCTGTAGTGCCTCGAAATCAGAACTCGTACCCGGAAAGTTTGCGGGGTTTGCGCTAAGCGACTATATGGATATCTCTACTTCGGTTAGTGTTGGCGGCATGATCTTAGGGATAGAACTAAATGAAGATACTCTGCTTCTCCATAAAGAGTTCGCTAAAGGCACAAAGGAATTCAATGTTTACGTAGCAAAATTTGAGAATGCTTCAAGAGCCACAGGTTTCTGGTATGACTTTGTTAGGGAAATTTCAAATGAAATCAGATCAGTCATAAGCGCGATTCCATGGATCTACGGAGAATTCTCCGGTGAAGTCGGCGAGAGCTTCATGAAGTCGTGGTTTTCCGGTAGATGGCTTTACATTTTTCTTGGGGACAATAGTGAGGAAGTAGACTCTGCGGTAAGAGCCTTCAAAGAGTATGAGAAGAGTCTGGTGAGATCAGTTGAGTCTTAAACCATACAATGACCTCAAGACTCATTTGAAATCACGATATGGAGAACCCGTTCATAGAGTTCCCCTTGATGCAGGCTTCTCATGTCCCCACAAAGTAAATGGAAAAGGTGGATGCATATACTGTGATTCCTCGGGAAGTGGTTTCACAGTAGACTCGACTCTCTCGTTAAGAGAGCAGCTCGAAAGTAGGATGGAATTCCTTCGAAAAAAGGGTATTAGGAAATTCATGGCATATTTCCAGGCCAACTCAAATACCTTCGCACCCGTAAAGAAACTACGACAGCTTTACAGAGAGGTTATTGTTGATGACGTTGTCATCCTCGACATCTCTACCAGACCCGATCTTGTCTCTGATGAGGTTCTAGATCTACTTGAAGAATTCACTTCTGACGTTGATGTGATTCTTGAACTCGGTCTTCAGAGTATCAATCCCAACACTATCAAAACCATTAACAGAGGTCACACTCTGTCGCATTTTATCGATTCGGTACTGAGAATCAAGAAAAGAAGAATAAATTTGGTTGTACATATGATATCGAATCTTCCCTGGGATACTGAAGAGGATGTTGCGGAGGCCGCAAGACTGATCTCTGTACTCGGTATAGATGGCGTCAAACTCCATTCTCTATACGTAGTCAAAGGCACTGAACTTGCAAGAATGTATGAAGCAGGTGAAGTTAAGATAGGAAGTGTAGATGAATTTCTGGAAAGAGTAGTGGTATTTCTGGAGCATCTAGACTGGAGAGTCATTGTACATAGACTTGTCTCAGACCCTCCTAACGAAGGAACAATGTTTGGAAATTGGGGAATGTCAAAAATCAAGCTATTGAATATGTTAGAAAGAAAGATGATAATTGAAGGTAGATACCAGGGAAGCAAGGCTCTATTTTATAGATCGGGAAGCGAAAAGAGTGACCGCGGAAAATCCGAGGAAAGTCCGGACTCCATGGGCAGGGGCGCTGGGTAACACCCAGGGAGAGTGATCTCCGGAAAGGGCCATAGAAAATTAGACCGCCTTCGGGCAAGGATGGAAAGGTGAGGTAAGAGCTCACCGGCTGTCGGGTGACCGGCAGGCTAGGTAACCCCCGTCTGGAGCAAGTCCAAGCAGAAAGGGTCTGAGGATGCCCACCGATTCCCTTTCGGGTAGGATGCTTGAGGGTTATGGTAACATAACTCCGAGATAGATGGTCACGAGAACAGGATCCGGCTTACGTTTTCGCTTCCCGCGTTTTTTTGGAGTGTCTAATGAATATTCCGATGACTAGGAGCGATATGGTCGAGAGGGGATGGGAATGTCTCGACATCATTCTAATAACGGGCGATGCATTTGTTGACCATCCTTCTTTTGGAACGGCGATGATTGTGAGAGTGCTGGAATCACAAGGCTGGAAAGTAGGTGTCATTTCGCAGCCCGACTGGCGAACAAACGAAGACATCTCAGTGTTGGGTAAACCTGCTCTGTTCTTCGGTGTCACCTCTGGTAACGTTGATTCAATGGTTGCAAATTATACATCGACTGGAAAGAGAAGAAGGAGCGACGATTACACTCCTGGAGGTTTTGGTGGAAAGAGGCCGGATCGGGCAACGATTGTTTACTCAAATTTGATTCGGCAGGTCTTCAAAGAAACTCGTATAGTTCTCGGTGGAATAGAGGCCAGTCTTAGAAGGTTTTCTCATTTTGACTGGTGGAGCAACAGAATAAGAAAATCGATCTTGCTTGATTCCAAAGCAGACTTGCTGGTATATGGAATGGGTGAAAAGCCAATTCTGGAAATCGCAACCAAGATCTCGAAAGTAAGAGAAGTCCCCACAGATGTTGAAGGAACGGTTTTTTGGTCCAGCTCTAAACCCGCAGGAATTGAATTGCCATCTCATGAAGAAGTATCTCTAGACAAGAAGAAATACTTTGAAATGACAAAAGTAATGCATGAAGAGACAGACCCGGTAAGGGGACACCAGTTGTTCCAGCTTCAAGACAATCGATATGTAGTCCAGAACAAGCCACCCAAAGTTACGTCAGAAGAATTAGATGCTTACTATTCCTTGCCGTTTACCAGAAGAGTTCATCCAGTTTCGCTTTCAAGGGGAAGGGTGAAAGCATTAGAGACTGTACGTTATTCTGTGACAAGTCATAGGGGTTGTTATGGACAATGCAACTTCTGTGCGATCGCTTTTCATCAAGGTAGAACCGTTGTTTCCAGGAGTGAAGATTCGATAATTCAAGAAATATCTTCATTCACCAGAGACGTCGGATTCAGGGGAACTGTTACTGACGTGGGTGGACCTACTGCGAACATGTACGGCTACGAATGTTCTATAAAGGAAAAAGTCGGTGCATGTGCAAAAAAGAGATGCCTCTTTCCAGAGGTGTGTGATTCTCTAAAACCAGATCATTCAAGATACCTTAATCTACTTAGAAAAATAGGGAAAATCCCCGGTGTGAAACATGTTTTCGTATCATCTGGAATCAGATATGACCTCATTCTAAAAGATAAAAGATCCGGAAGGGATTTTCTCAAACAACTTTTGAAAAACCACGTTTCTGGTCAGTTGAAAATTGCGCCCGAGCACACAGTGCAGAAAGTCCTTGAATACATGGGCAAACCCTCTAAAGATGTTCTCTTAGATTTTCTCAAAGAGGTTAGGCTCCTTTCTAACGGGAAGTGCCACATTATAGGCTACTTCATAGCGGCTCACCCGGGATGCACAAAGGAAGACATGATTGAACTGAAGAGGTTTGTCAAGAGAGAAATGCACTATAACCCCGAGCAGGTGCAGTTGTTCACACCGACACCGGGAACCATCTCCACAGCAATGTACTTCACCGAAATGGCTTCAGAGAAGGGTGATCCAGTCTTAACTGAACGGTCGACAGGTGGAAGAAACAGACAGAAGGAAATTCTGGTACGCAAAGAGATCCTAGATAGAAAACCTGAAAAGGATATAAAGGGTACCGGCCACAAGCGTAATAAGAGTGACAGGCATTGAGAACCTAAGAAAATCCCCATATGTGAGTCTTTCCTTTGAATGCTTTTCTATTAGACCCACTCCAACCATGTTAGCTGCGGCACCGGCTATTGAAAAACTGCCACCCAGACAGGCCGAAATGGAGATCACCCACCAAATATCTGCCGGAACGCCGAACTTAGTTGTCATCCCCTGAATCACTGGTATCATGAAAGTTACCGCAGGAACCGCTCCTATAAAGCCGCTCATTATTGCCGACAACCAGTAAAGCGTCAAGAACAACAGTATTTTGTTGCCGGAGAGAGAGCCAAGCAAGTCGGAAATAACAGAGGTGATGCCGACCTCCTGGAGTGCAAATGCAAGAACAAACAGGCCCATGAAGAAAAATATCGTATCCCATTCTATATCTTCGGAAAGATGCGAAAAGCTCTTTCCGTTAAGAATCATAGCCGCTGCCGCACCAGCAAGAGCAATAAGAGAAGGTTCCACTCCGATTAGACCATGGAGAAGAAAGCCCACAATTGTAGCGAAGAACACAGCTAATGACTTGTAGAAGGCTGACATTGAAACTATCGCTTTCTTAGGATCCATGTTGGCTAGACGCTGCAGCTTTTCTCCCATTTCTCTGTAATCTTTGAAAACATGTCGATCAAGGTAGATTAGCGCAATTATCAACGCAAATAGTGTAATCGGCCCATCAATTCTTATGAAGTCCATGAATCCGAACCCACTTGCTGAGCCGATAAGTATGTTTGGTGGATCACCAATCAAAGTTGCCGTCCCACCGATATTTGCCGCTAGAACTCCAGCAAGGATGAAAGTGCGAGGAGAAACCTCCAAAGCATCTGCTACAAGAAAGATTATCGGTGCAAAAAGAAGAATCGTTGTGACGTTATCTAGAAAAGCAGAAAAGAGTGCAATTGTAACCACAAAGAATGTAAGCAAAGCTCTCACATTACCCTTGGAGAACCTTACTACGTGAACAGCAACAAATTCGAAAAAACCAGTCGTCCTCAAAGTGCCAACAACTATCATCATTCCAATTAGAATACTGATAGTATTGAAATCAACAAGGTAGCCGAGCTCCTTCATATCGAAGTCAGGTATAACTTTAGACAAAAGTATTAGAATACCAGCAGCAAATGCAACTGTTGATCTATTAAACTTACCAGAAATTATCAGATAATAAGCGCTTATGAAAACCACTAGAACAAACACCCACTGCAATTAACTCACCTCTGGAAGACATAACTTTATCAGTATATCACCTTCTCATTTTTTGAACAACGAATTCCTCTGCTCAGTCAAATTCTTACCGGAGTAGCCAAAATAATGAAGGAGGTCAGAGTTTATGAGAAAAGTTCTTGCAGTTCTTATTGTTGTAATTCTGTCAGTGGCTTCTCTGGCCCTGGTTAACGAAGGCTACGAGAGCCCAATAACCAACGTAGTCCAAGCAGCAGGACCAGCAGTTGTCAAAGTCGATGTAGAGGCCACTAGGAAATATTCAATCACCGATCCTTACGGTTTCGAGGATTTCTTCAGGCGATTTTTCGGAGAGATCCCCGGCCAGAAGGTAACCGGGGTTGGCTCGGGTTTCATCTTCAACAAGGATGGGTATATTTTCACCAATGAGCACGTAGTTTCAGACGCGGAAAAAATCACGGTTTCTCTACTTGATGGAAGCACCTACCCGGCCAAATACATTGGCGGAGATGAGGAGTTGGACATTGCAGTGATAAAGATCGATCCCGATGGAGTTGATCTCCCCACTGTTGAACTTGGTGACTCAGACGCGCTGAGAATCGGCGAATGGGCAATTGCTATAGGGAATCCTCTTGGCCTTAAGCACACAGTTACTCTCGGAGTGATAAGTGCGGTAGGAAGGCAGCTGCCAAAACCAGATGGCAACGGAGTATATTCTAATCTAATTCAGACAGATGCCGCGATTAATCCCGGTAACAGCGGGGGGCCTTTGCTAAATATTCATGGCCAAGTTGTCGGAATAAATACTGCCATAATCGCTCCTGAAGTTGGAACCACCCTTGGATTCGCAATTCCCATAAACGTAGCTCTCAGATTTGTCGATTCAATTATCGAGACCGGATCTGTGCAAAGAGCATATCTTGGGGTCTATATGGATACGGTCACTGAGGAGGTTTCAAAATCCCTCGGACTAAAGGTTGACAGCGGAGCATTAATTACAGATGTGGTTCCTGGTTCAGCAGCAGAGAAGGCCGGAATAAAACCACAGGACGTCATTATTGGCTTTGAGAGTCTAGAGATCACAAACTCAGCGGAGCTTAGGGCAGCAGTATTGAACTACCCTGCAGGCTCCGAAGTGAAGATTACAATAGACAGATTCGGAGAGAGAATCGTACTGACTGCTGTTCTAGGATCACTTGCTCAAGAAAGCGAGTCTTCAGCAACAGAAGACAACGGAGCAAGACAGGCTTTTGTGAGCTCACTCGGTATATCGGTTTCTGAAATAACTCCCGGCGATAGGGAACGTCTAGGAATACCTCAGGAATTTAGAGGCGTAATAGTAAGAGAAGTAAATCCAGAAGGAATAATCTACAGGTTGGGAATAGGCCCGGACGATATAATTACTCGTCTGAGCATAAATGGCAATCAAGAATCGATCGAGAGCGTCAACGATTTCGAGAAGTATACTGAAAAGATCAAGAAAGGGGACTACGTAGCGTTCTTTGTTTACAGAAACGGTGTAAGATTCGTGGCTTCTTTCCAGCTCTAAAACGAAAATGCCGCCACGCTTTGACTAGTGGCGGCTTACCCCCTTAATCCCCTGTGCAGGATTAACGCCTTGATTATAGCACAGGGGTTTTTTCTTTCCAAAACCATCTCTTGAGTAGATTTAATTATGATGCATTACGCCCACAATACATTATATTGATGAAACAAGCAGAATAGCTTTCGCAGCCAGTTTTCCTTCAACATATGCAGATGTTTCCAGCTTAGCGACGTTCATCCTACTGTCGATCAATTTGACAGAGTACTCAATTCTGCACGGCGGACGTACTATGGTCTTGAAACGAGCTCTTTCTATTCCCGCAAACAACGGTGTTTCATTTGGTTTCAGCAAAAGAATTCCTGCAGTCTGAGCAAGACCTTCAAGAATCAGCACACCTGGATAAATCGGATAACCAGGAAAATGACCCTCAAAAACAGGATCGTTTTCTAGCAAGTCTCTGAAAGCAAGAATTTCGGAATCGGTCATTGAAATCACGCCATCGACAAGAAGAAAGGGCTCCCTGTGGGGTATTCTTTCCTTTACAAACTCCTTGTCTCTCACAAATCACCTCCGTTTGATTTTCGAACTGTTCGCTCGCCAGCAGTCCTAGATTCAGACAAAAATACGGCAAAAGGTCCTGGTATGTTGTTGCTTTTGTTAAACCAGCATACTTGTGCCAGGAGGATCTACTTTGAATGAGCAAAGACAGTCGCTAACCGAAATGCTTGGAATCAAATACCCCATTCTTCAAGGAGGGATGGCATGGGTCTCGGAACATAATTTGGCTGCAGCAGTTTCCAATGCCGGTTGCCTAGGCATAATTGCCGGAGGGAATCTTTCTCCAGAGGATCTACTTCATGAGATTCGCGAGATCAGAAAATTGACTTCAAAGCCCTTCGGAGTCAACGTAATGCTGCTTTCTCCATATGCGCAGGAACAGATAGAGATAATCTGTAGGGAAAGAGTTCCCGTTGTAACTACTGGGGCAGGCAGTCCATCCAGCTTTATTGAAAAATTGAAGACGGCCGGAACTAAAGTGATTCCCGTGGTCGCCTCTTCCGGGCTCGCTAGAAGGCTAGAGAGACAGGGAGTCGATGCAGTGATTGCCGAAGGAATGGAGGCGGGCGGCCACATCGGAAAGGTTTCAACAATGGTATTGGTTCCAGCAGTTGTTTCAGCAACGAGAATCCCAGTTATTGCAGCAGGTGGAATTGCTGACGGAAGAGGATTAGCAGCATCTCTTGCACTTGGAGCTAGTGGTGTTCAGATGGGAACAAGATTCATCTGCACGACTGAATGTAGAGCACATTCTAGATACAAGGAACGGATTCTGTTATCAAATGAACTAGACACCGTCGTTACGGGCAATTCAAATGGTCATCCTGTAAGAGGATTTAGGAACAGGCTAACAAGACGCATTAAAGAACTAGAAAAGCAAGGCTCTGGATTCGAGGAAATTGAAAAAATAGCTGTCGGAGCTCTCAAGAGAGCTGTCGAAAATGGTGACATAAGTGATGGTTCCATGATGGCCGGTCAATCCTGCGGGCTTATTGGAGAAATCCTTGATGTTTCACAATTAGTTCAGTCAATAATTGATGAGGCAGAAGAAACAATTCGATTCCTGGGAGGCATAGAGAAATGGTAGCATGGATTTTTCCCGGACAGGGGAGCCAATACGTTGGCATGGGTAAGAGTTTTTGCGATGAAAGTCCTTTGTTTAGAGAGTTTCTTGAACTATCCGGACAGTTGCTGGGTTTTGACATGTTAACAATGATGCTCGAGGGGCAGGAAGACGAACTAAAGCTCACGCATAATGCCCAACCGGCTATTCTTTCGCTAAGTATAGCCCTTTCCGATGCTCTTATTGAGAGGTGGGGAAAACCCGACATTTGCGCCGGATTATCGCTGGGTGAGTTCTCTGCTCTAGTCGTAGCGGGCACACTTAGATATGCCGACGCACTTCGTCTTGTAAGGTTGAGGGGGACAGCTATGCAACAATTGATGTCTTCTGAAGATGGAACGATGGCAGCGATAATTGGTCTTCCAGAAAAAGTAGTCGAAGAGATCTGCCTTGAGATTTCTTCAAGCGAAGAGGTTATTGTAGCCAATTACAACTGCCCAGGTCAAGTTGTAATTTCAGGGTTATCAGAAAAAGTTCGAAGTGCTATGAACAAGGCAATGGAAAAGGGAGCGAAAAAATGTGTGGAGCTTTCAGTGAGTGCTCCTTTCCATAGCCGATACTTGCGTCCAGTTGGAGAAGTTTTGAGAGAGTTCTTGAACGGCATTGATGTCAAGCCTCCGGAAATCCCTGTTATCTCAAATGTTACCGGAGAGCTTTTTCCTAAAGATCCAAACGCGATAAGAGAGTTGCTAATTGAACAGGCTTACAGCCCTGTCAAATGGGAACAATCTATTAGAAAGATGATCGAACTAGGCGCAGATCGGTTCGTTGAAGTGGGGCCTGGAAAAGTGCTTAGTGGGTTTATGAAGAAGATAGATAGGAGTGTCTCTGTAGAAAGCACAGAAAACGAAGGCCTTGGAATACTTAAAGAACTACAGGAAATCAAGAACTGAAAACTAAACTTTGAGAGGTGAGCTCAGTGGAAAAAACATCAACAATTCAGGAAAAAGTGATCTCAGTCGTTGCAGATAGTCTGGGAGTGGAAGCTGGTGAAATCAGTGGTAATTCGAGATTTATTGAAGACCTCGGTGCAGATTCACTAGACTTGGTAGATCTTGTCATGGAGCTTGAAGACAAATTCGAAGTTCAGATCAGCGACAGCCAGGCGTCTAGCTTCAGGACCATTGATGATGTTGTCAAATTCATAAGCACGCTCGATGAAAAATAAGATGAAAAGAGTCGTAGTTACTGGAATGGGAGTTATTAGCTCGATCGGAACTAATCTTACAGAATTCTGGGAATCGCTTAAATCTGGTACCTCGGGAATAGACTGGATAAGCACATTTGACGTGTCCGAATATGGGGCAAAGGTTGCCGGTCAGGTTAAGAATTTCGATCCAACTAAATACATGGATAGAAAAGATGCAAAGAGAAATGCAAGGTTTGTCCAGATGGCAATCGCGAGCGCAAGTGAAGCGTACGATGATTCCGGGCTGGGGAATAGCCGAATAAACTCCGAAAGAGCGGGGGTAATTTACGGCGTGGGACTTGGTGGTATGGATGTGATAGAAGATCAGCATTCTGTTCTAATGAACAAAGGTCCGTCAAGAATCAGTCCCTTCCTTATCCCTATGACGATAGCAAACATGGCCCCCGGACTTTTGGCAATTCGCTTCAATTTCAGAGGCACAAACTTCACCCTTTCCACAGCGTGTGCCTCGGCAACCAATGCAATAGGTGAAGCCACAAGGCTTATTAGAGGCGGAATTCTCGATATTGCCATGACGGGGGGTTCGGAAGCCACAGTAACACCTCTTGCTCTAGCTGGATTTTCGAATATGAACGCTCTTTCACGTGGAGCTCCTAAAACGGCTTCCAGACCGTTCGATCGTGATCGTGATGGATTTGTTATGGCTGAAGGATCGGCAACTTTGATCATAGAAGAGTATGAACATGCCATGAAACGAGGCGCTATGATCTACGGAGAGGTTGTTGGTTACGGCTCAACCGACGACGCATTTCACATTACTTCACCGGAAGAGTCCGGAGACGGAGCGTACAGAGCGATGAAAATGGCTTTAGAAGAAGCCGGAGTTGATCCCTCAGAAGTTGACTACATCAATGCTCATGGTACTTCGACTCCACTGAACGACCTAATGGAAACCCGAGCGATTAAGCGTCTATTTGGAAATCGACAAGACTTGAACATTAGTTCGACGAAGTCGATGGCCGGTCACGCACTAGGTGCAGCAGGAGCCATAGAAGCTGTGGCAACTCTACTCTCAATGAAAAATTCCTTTATTCCACCCACTATAAACTATTCGAGTCCTGACCCAGAGTGTGATCTGAACTATACTCCGAACTTTGGAGTTAAAAAAGAATTACATTTCGTACAGAAGAATTCCTTTGGATTTGGAGGTCACAACGCTTCCCTTCTCTTCAAGAAGCTATAGGTTGCCTGTTCCGGGTGGGGTGCTGAAGCGCCCCACTTCTTCATAGCTTGGAAACTGTTTCTTTGAAGAATGAGCTTTCGTTTTCTATTTGACCAATAACAATATCGGCAATAACTGAGAGATCTAATGATTTTCGTCTCCACCGGGATCTTTCTTCGCGATTTTCTCTGACAATACTCTCAGAGCAAACTTCACAGCCTTAGTCCTGAACGGTCTTGCTTGGCTATCCAGTTTGATGAGCCAACGATTCCCTCGCCTTGATAGATTTATGTAGAATCGCTGGGAGAAGTCCCTATCGACTGTTAGCGTTTCAATCAAGAAGGTATTGCGGTCCATATTTCTGTACAGCCCCATGAATTTCACAAAAATCTCATTTTTCGAAAAACTCTTCCCGTCGACTTTCTGAAGAGATTTCTCGTCAATGTCATCGATCCACAAGTTCGACACACGAACCACGTCCTCTTCACCATTTATTTCGCATTTGATTCTTATGCATTTCATCCTAAAGATCTCTTTACTCATATCCAGCCATTTCTTCTCGTATCTTGTTCCTACTCCGACCGTAGGATTCACTTCAAGGACTGGATCATCGAAACAGTTCGTCTTTCCAACTTCTCCAAACATTTCATGAACAAACTCTTTTGAATCCGAATACAGCTGGAAAAAACCACCCTTTTTTAACACTTTGGCAATCTTCTCAAGGAAATTAACTGAATTGAGCCTCCGTTCTGAATGTCTCTTTTTTGGCCACGGACAAGGAAAATTCATGTATACTCCCGACATTGAATCTTTAGGAAGTATGTTTCGCAGAGCAAAAGATGCATCTACAAGCAGTGCGCGAACATTTCCAACATGATTCCTTGAGAGTGACTTCAAAAGCTTTTTGGCACTTATCATTGATAGCTCTACACCAAGATAATCGGCATTGGGGTTCTCAATTGCCTTCTGAAGTATGAATTCTCCGCTCCCAAAACCAATTTCTAAGAAAGTCTCTCTCTTTCTTCCAAAGACATCCTGGAGATCAAGAGGAAGTTTATATTCCGTACAATCCACATAGTTACGGAGATAGTATTCACTCATGCTTTCGCCCCGCCCACAAATCAGACATTTATTTCTACCAAATTTCCTTGCTTGACAAAAAGCATTCTAACGCAATTGTGCATCAATTTCTACATTCAGCTTTTTGCTATTGGATCGCATCATCATCCTCCGATGGTATAATTATCGTGACTCCCGGAGGTGAAGGAAATGCTCTTTGATCCTGCAAGAATCGAAGTCCTTTATTCAGAAGAGGAACTGAAGAAAATTGTCAATGGACTGGCAGAGAAGATTAATGAATACTATTCACCGATTACTGATGAAATTACTGCAGTATGTATCTTGAAGGGGTCGGTTCATTTTTACAGTGACTTACTTAAGCGGCTGAATTTGAAGGTCCGATACAACTTTGTTCATGTTTCCAGTTATTCTGGAGCATCAACTACCGGTAGGATTCGCGTTAAAACCTGGGTAGATGAATCGGTTACCAATCGCTACGTCTTGCTTGTTGAAGACATAGTTGACACAGGAGGAACTCTCAGGTACATTATCAACTATATCTGGAAGCAAAAACCAGCGGATGTAAAACTAGTATCGCTTTTCGAAAAGACCATTCACGATCATGGAGTCAAAATTGATTTTACAGGTGAAAAGATTGGGGATCAGTTCATAGTCGGTTATGGACTTGACTACGAGGAGGTTTGTCGCAATCTTCCTTACGTAGGTTATTTGAAAGGAGAATAATGAAAAAAGGCAATGTTGTTACACTAGTTCTGGCTGTACTGCTTCTAAGCATTTGCACCATAACTTCCCTTTTTGCATTGAACGTTGTCAGTTCCAACAGGAAAAACACCCAGCTGATGCTAGAAGCTTCAATAATGAGAGGAGTAAGAGTCTCAGCAGAAAAGCTTCTTCTGTTCAGTATGGAACATGGAAAAAAGCTGGCTGTTGAGATCAACGGTTATCACTTGGAAACGGATGAGATTAATGGGAGTTGGTGTGTGCGATTAGATAATGGAGATAAAGAAGAAATAATATTCGCCGAAGGCAGGTGAGCGATTTGATAGCAATATCCGTTGATTCCGGTTGTGCACCTAGCAGGGATTTTGTTCGGGAGCATAAGCTATTTTTCATGGGGATGAAGGTGATAATTGACGATAAGGAATACACCGATGACTTTGACTTCATGGAGAATGTGTTTTATAGAATCGTTGAAAACTCAAAGGAATTTCATACGGCGCAGCCACCGTTGGGTCAGGTACTTGAATATTATAACGATATTAGGTCAAGAGGATATACAGAGCTTCTTGATATTCACTTTTCATCAAAGATGTCAGGGGTGTACGAAACTTGCGTAATGGCTTCCAAAATGGTCGAAGGAATAGATGTTCGGGTGGTCGATACCAGAAAAGTGTCTATTGGTGCTAATCTTGTGGCCAGAAAGCTTATCAAGCTCGTTGAAACTGGATGTAGTCTAGACGAGGTTTTTGAAAGCGTACCCCGTGTCATTGATAATACTTTTATGGAGTTTAGTGTTCCCACTTTGAAGTATCTCATTAAGAATGGAAGAATAGGAAAGGCACAGGGGCTCGCAGGAACCTTGCTAAACATAAAACCAATTCTTTCTGTTGATGAAGAAGGATTTATAAGCCCAATAGCAAAACTCAGAGGTATGAAGAAGCTTCAGGAACAGATGGTTCAGAACATCGTGGAATTTCTTCAAAACAGGAGAAAATCAATCACGCTTTACTCGATTTATGGAAGCGAAGAGTATTTGACCGTTATGCATGAGACAACTGAATGGCTTATAGAATCGATCGAGTCGAGACTTGGAATATCTAGAAGTGACATTGAGCTGGTCAGCGGTAGAATATGGCCTACGATAGCTTGTCACAGCGGTCCTGCGGTTTTTGGACTTGCTTGCTACGGGGAGAGAGAAGCAGAATAATGCTCTTGGAGCAATTCCTTGAAGAATGTGAAAGACTTCTCGAAGCTCACCTCAGCGGTAAAAGGGAAGATAATGTATTACCCGAGCTCAAGCGTTTCCTATCTTTGCTCGATAGGTCCGAGTTGTCTCATTTCTCCTCGCTTGGCGAATACTTGTCTAAGTTTATTTCTTACCTCTCCAGAATTGACGAGTTTCCTCATGATCGAAAGGTCAAAAGATTGAAAAACGGCCTCGAAATGATAGCCAAGCTAAGGAATTTTTTTCTACTTCACAATTCAGAAGAAATTGAATCTCTTCTTGGTAGACCGGTTTCACCTTCGACACCCATTAAGTACGCATATTCGGTAGGTGAAGCGAGATCAAAGATACTGAAGAGAATGGATATCGAAACAATTGGCGACCTAATACAATATTTCCCGAGAGATTACGAAGATCGAAGGATAATTATGCCCATTTCCTCGATAGTTCCTGACCGAAAGGTAAGTGTAAAAGGCCGTCTTCTGAACTTCTCTGCAAAGAAGGCATCGGGTTATACAATTATCTCAGCAGTAGTCAGCGATGGTTTTGGTCAGTTGCTTCTTAAGTGGTTTAATCAGGACTATATTATTCAGAAGCTTAGGAGGGACCGAGAGTACTTGATTCACGGTTTGGCAAAGGAAACTCCATTTGGCCCCATGGAGATGAACTCTCCAGAAATAGAGGAGATCCAAGGCGAAGTGCCAAGAGAAATCCTTCCTGTTTATTCGCTAACTTCGGGCATTTCTATGAAGATGATGAGAAAGATCGTCAAACGAAATCTCGGCTTGGTAAGATCGTTGGACGATCTAGTACCTTCCTCAATAACCACTGAAAGGGGATTACTTCCCAGAAAACATGCGTTTACCGCTATTCACTTTCCAAAGAGCCTTTATGAAATTAGGAAGGCTAGAGAATCGCTGGCTTATGAGGAGTTCTTTCTGTTTGAGACTACAATCTTATTCAGAAAACGCCAGATTAGGAAAGAGTATCAGGGTCTCCAAAAGGAAATCAGCGGCGTCTTGTCGAAGAGACTGATCGAATCCTTGCCATTTGAACTAACTAAAGATCAGGTTACTGCTTTCGAAGAAATCAGAGATGACATGAGGGCCGCTTCGCCTATGAATAGACTACTTCAAGGTGATGTTGGCTCCGGGAAGACTCTGGTCGCTGAACTGGCAATGGTCGATAATTACGAAGCTGGCTATCAGAGCGCCTTGATGGTACCTACTTCTGTACTTGCAATGCAGCACTATGAGAAGATCAAGAGAGAACTTTCGCCTATTGGGATTGAAACCGGTCTGTTGACGGGATCATTGAAAAAAAACGAACAGGATTTTGTGAGGATGAGGTTGAAGAAGGGAGAAATAGATGTGGTTGTCGGTACTCACGCACTCATCCAGGATGGTGTTGAATTTAAAAATCTTGGCCTTGTGGTTGTCGATGAACAACATAGATTTGGGGTCAAGCAACGAGAAACATTGACAACAAAAGGCAAGCTTCTCGACAGTCTCGTCATGACCGCCACTCCAATTCCCAGGACTCTTGCTTTAACGGTTTATGGAGACCTCGATATTTCGACAATTCTTACATTGCCAAAAGGAAGATCCCCAGTCAGAACAATTATACTCGCAAGAAAAAGACTTAAAGATCTTTACTCATACATCTCAGATGAACTGAAGATGGGTCATCAGGCATTTTTCATATACCCGCTCATCGAAGAATCAGAACAGGTCGATCTGAAAAATGCTACCGATGAAGCAACGAAACTTAGAGAAGAAGTATTCCCAGGGGTAGGTGTTGAATTGCTTCACGGCAGGTTAAACGATAACGAGAAACAAGAGATAATGCAGAGATTCAGATCAAGGCAAAGCATGATTCTCGTTTCAACAACCGTTGTCGAAGTTGGGATAGATATACCCACCGCCACTGTTATGGTTATTGAACACCCCGAAAGATTCGGAATGGCTCAGCTACATCAACTTAGAGGGCGTGTCGGTAGAAGCAATCTTAAATCTATCTGTGTAATGGTTATGAATAAAGCTATTTCAGATGATGCTCTGTCAAGGCTCAGAGAATTCGCTTCTACTTCGAGCGGATTCGACGTCGCCGAGCTTGATCTAAGACTTCGAGGACCGGGCGAGTTTCTTGGCTTAAGGCAGCATGGTATGCCTCAGTTCCTTATTGGTGACATTGTAAACGATCGAGATCTTCTCTTCAAGGCAAGAGAAGACGCAAAACAACTGATGGAAGAAGACCCCGAACTCCTTGAGCACGGTGCTCTACGAATCGAAATGGAAAGGGTATATTCAGAGAGAGCTAGACTGATTGAGGTAGGATAGCATGTTGACAATAACCGGCGGAAAATTCGCCAGGAGAATGATTAACCCAACAACAGCGAAGAAAACCAGGCACACTCCCCAATTAGCTCGTAAGGCCCTCTTCGACGTTATAGATATAAACTCAAAGTCCCTTTTAGATCTTTTTTCGGGGAGTGGGATAATATCTTTTGAAGCCATTAGCAGGGGTGCAGCCAACGTCTTGGCAGTTGAGATTTCAAGAAGGGCCTGCAATTCAATTCTTGGAAACAAACGGGGAATTGATCCCTCTATGGATCTGGAGATTCTCTGCTCAGATTTTCGTAGGGCAATTCCATCATTCGTAAAAAGCGGAATCGCATTTGACGTCGTATTTGCGGACCCTCCCTTCGATGAGGAATACATCCAGCCTCTTATGGCAGTTCTTGAAAGAAATACTGAGCTTCTAAACCTTGCCGGAATGCTTATAGTCGAATCTTCTGTAAGAGAGAAGGGTTTTGTCTTGCAAGGTGCAGGATCCTTCGATCTTGTTGACCAGAGAAACTATGCAGGAGTAGTGTTCTCTTTTATGGTGAAGAAATGAGATTTTTGGTTGAAGAGCCCTTAACCAAACTAGCGAGGAAGCTCAGACTGATGGGTTTTGACACGGAAATATGCTCTAGAAATGAGATAGGCAAGTCATTTGAGAATCGGGATGTGTTTTTGACTAAGAGTAAGAAAGCGATGGAGATCGCGATTAAATTTGGGATCAGATCTTATTTAATCAAGTCGGAGAACTGGCGCTCGCAGCTCAAATCTGTAATTCAAAGATTCCAGATAGGTTTGGACGATGTTCACTTTCTTAGCAGATGCTCGAAATGCAACGGTCTGCTTGAAGAGGCTTCCCTAAAAGATGTTGCAATGGTTCCAGATTATGTGGTGCTTACGGCAGAAAGGCTTTACAAATGCACCAGGTGTGGTCAGCTTTACTGGAATGGGAGTCATGTTCAACACATGAAATGGATGAACGAAATTGCAGGAAAGAGTGGTGGTAATGCTGAAGAAAACAAATTTTGAGAAATCATCCGATGAAGTAATCCAGAGGATTTTGAAGAAGATTTCTTCTGAACCCTCTTCAAAAGCATCGCTGTTCATACTGGAGAAATATCGAAACGTTTTCAAAGAAGTCAACCCAGATGAAGCCTTCACTCGCACTGGTAGAGAGATAAGGTTAAGCCTAAATCCCTCTCTGAAGGAGCTTTCTGAGGATTTTTCGGGAGAGATGAACGTTGTTGTTTCCTCTCATGGCAAAGAATTCAGAGAAAAAGTATTTCTCGTCAGTCTTTCTTACGATGGAGAACCTCATGGGCTACTGATTATGCCTGCAGGCGCAGAATCGAATAAATCACTCAAGGACTGGATAAAGGAAATTGAGCTTGCTTTGCATTATTCGCTGAAAAGATCAGCCGAAGAGGAAGCTTTCAGACGATTGAAACTGGTTTCAAAGCTTACTTCGGTACTGGAAACCGAAACTCAAGTTGAAGAATTGATACGTAAATCATTGGAGATAGCAAGAGAAATGTTGAGAGTTAGATGGATCTTCTATCTCGAAGGGCAGGGAAAGAGTCTTCACCTGAAGGCGGCTGTGGGAAACGGTAATAACCCTCTCAAGGGAATCGAAATAGAGATTTCTGATGATCAGTTGAGTGAACTGGCAAGTGAGAAGCTTTTCGTTTCTGCGAGAAAATCAGATCTCTCATCTGCAATCTTTAAAGAAGATGTTTCTGTGGGCTCCTTCATGGCTATTCCTCTAGCAGTAGAAGGAACACTAAACGGACTGATCGTCGCTGCAGACAGGGAAGATATTGAAGGAGAATTCAGAGCATATAAACATCTCGACAAAGAAGATCTTAAAATTCTTGATGATATAAGCAGAAGAATGGCCGTTGCTATTAGCAGAATAAGACTTACAAAGAGGTTGGAGCTAGAAGTAAGGAAGCTAAGACAGCTTGGGAAGAAACATGAAGAACTCATAAATGATCAAAAAGATCAGCTTTTCAAGCTTGGAGTTCTCCACAAAATTACCGAGGCCATGAAAAGAAGCATGGACAGAGAGAGAATAGTTAGAATTCTTCTAATAGGCGCGACTGATTCCTCAGGACTGAGATTCGATCGCGCCACATACTTCCGTGTAGATAGCGGTCGTTCCCTTCTCATTTTGGAAACCCAAGTAAATTCTACGAGGGGCAATAGTTTCAAGGATAGATCCGCATACAGTGATCTTACAAGGTATCTTCAAGATGTTTCGCTTGAGGCGGCACAAAGTACCACTAATAATGAGCCTTCGGCATCAATTTCATATCCTGGGAATATCATTCTAGAAAGGGTCATCCTCAGGAAAAAAATGGTTCACGTTTCTCCAGAAATGCTCAGGCTCAGGGGAGAAGAGCTGAGCTTGATGAACAGAATTATCGGCACTGACGAGTATCTCATTGCTCCCGTGTCAGGGGAAGAAGAAGTACAAGGTGTACTGGTGGTTGACAATGCTTATTCCCGGAAGAAAATCAGCAGTGGTGACATAGAGATTCTCGGATTGCTGGCCGACAGTACAGGAGTAGCTCTTGAACTTACGGAGAACTATAAGAGAATCGTACAGATGGCAGAGAGTCTCGAAAAAGAGAGAAATCTTTCCAATTATTATCGAAGATTCGTTTCAAGTATACTTCAGTCTCTAGAATCAGCAATCATAGTTTGTTCTGTTGACGGTGAAATAACGGAAATCAACAGAACTGCTGGATTTCTTTTGAACATTGAAAGAGAAGAATTGATTGGAAAGAAGATTCAATCAATGAAACCACAACTTGGAAGCATTATCGACCTTTTGTCGGATGCGATGAGAATTGGCGAGACTATTACCCTAACGGATCAATACTTTGAAGCCTTTGGAGAAAGATACTTCGACGTTCGCATAACACCGCTGAGAGAAGAGAAAAGGAAAGGTCTAACTGGCGTGATTCTCTCCTTAGATGACATAACTAGGAGGAGAAATCTTGAGCAGGAACTGAAGGGTAGGGAAAAACTTGCGGCTCTGGGGGAAATGTCTGCAAGAGTCGCTCATGAGATTAGAAATCCAATAACAATAATCGGCGGCTTCGTGAAAAGGATTCTGGCTTCCTCAGACAGGAAGAAAACCGAAGAATATGCGAAAATTCTCATGGATGAGCTTCAAAGACTGGACAGAATAGTTGGCGAAGTACTTGAGGTTTCTAGAAGAAAGGCCAAACCATCTAAGGAAGCGTTTGACCTGGTTTCTATGACACGTGAAATACTGGCTGGATTCGAAGAAAAAGCCGCGTCGGAAAATGTTAAACTTGTTCTATATACGAAAGAAGAAAGAATTGAATATTACGGAAATAGAGATAAAATCAAACAGGTAATAATCAATCTTGTTCAGAATGCTATTGAGGCCTCCGAATCTGGAGATGAGGTTCATGTAACTCTTGAGAAAGATAGCGAGGAAATCCGTTTTTCAGCCTGGAACGGTGGGAAAACTATACCAGAAGAGACTTTGAAGCGCATTTTTGAACCATTCTTCACTACAAAGACTCTCGGTACTGGTCTAGGACTTTCTATTTGCAAAAAGATTGTAGAAGAGCATGGAGGAAGCATTCATGCTTCAAGCGGAAGTGAAGGAACCGTCTTTACTTTCAGGTTGCCGACTAAGGAATTTGGGAGGTTTGATCTTGAAAAGAGTACTGATAGTTGAAGATGAAAAGAATCTGAGGCTACTAATCGAAGAAGAACTTACGGAATCTGGCTTTGAAGTCAAGAGTACTGGCACAGCTGAGGAAGCTCTTGAAATTCTCAGCACAAATAACTCGTTTGACCTCATGACCATTGACATTGAAATGAAAGGAATGAACGGGCTCGAGCTTGCCGGTGTTGTGCGAAAGCGGTTTCCTAATATGAAAATTGTGCTTTTAACCGCTTATACTCATTACAAGCACGATCTTTCTTCTTGGGCCGCCGATGCATATGTTGTCAAGTCACCGGATTTCTCAGAACTTAAGAAAGTTATAGAAAGCCTTCTGAGAGAAGACCTTGACTAGTAAAGAAGGAGGAAGGAAGATGCACAAGAAAATCATATCTCTTTCAATAGTGCTTTTGATTACAATGTCACTTCTAGGATATTCAGTAAGACCGGGTGACCTTCTATCGATTTCCGTATATGGGTCCAGCGACCTTTCGAGTGAAACCCTTGTGGGACCGGATGGAACTGTTTCCGTTCCTCCGCTTGGAAGCATTATGCTTCTGGGAAAGACACTAGAGGAGATTCAATCCTTTCTGTCTTCACAATTTCTTAGCAAGGGCATTCTTACATCAGAGCCCCAGGTAACTGTATCTGTGAAGTCGTTTGCTCCATTCATGTTCTACGTTCTGGGAGAAGTTAACAAACCCGGAGCAATTGAGTGGCGCGACGAAACTATTGGGATCTCTCAACTGCTTGCTCTTGCGGGCGGCCTCAAAGACGGGGCAGATCTTTCCTCATCTTTCATAGTGGATAGCGAAGGAACAAGAAATTACATAGATCTATCCTCAATTCTCTCCGGTGGATCCGCTCTAAAAGAGAAAATCTCTGAGGGCTCAACATTATTCGTTCCAACAGGTCCTCGTGCGTGGATAATGACGATGGGCGAGTTCAATTCTCCTTCACTAGTCAAATACAGCCCTGGAATTACTTTGACTCAGGTGATCGCCAAATCTGGAGGACTAAAGGAAACCGCCGATGATAACGAAATCATGATTCTCAGCGAAGCTAAAGAGAATTCTTCGATCGTTAGTCTGAACAGCGTCTTATCCGGCATAAAAAGTGACCCTGTGCTATCTGCTGGAAGCATCGTCATAGCAAACGATGCCTCATCAAAATCAGTCAAACTTCTTGGAGAGTTTGGCAATCCTTCATCAATACCATACCGTGAAAAGCTGACTTTGCTTCAGGCTATTGGAGAGGCCGGAGGAGTAAATCAGGCCGCTTCGGACCAGCTTTACATTCTGAGGAAAGACCTAGATGAACCGGAATCCGTTGAAATCAGCAAACTCCTCAGCGGTCAGATCAAAGATATAGACCTCTACCCAGGTGAAACAGTATTCGTTCCACGCCAGCCTGAAAGATATGTATATATAGCCTCCGCATCGTTTGGAGGAAAAGTTGAATTCAGTATAGATGAAGAAATTACGCTAATCAATGCCTTAGTAAAGGTAGATCTCTTTGATCCAGTAAGCCAGGACCCATTAGTTGTTGTAACCACATCAGGCGAACGTCGTGAGTTTCATCAAGGGGAAGATGCCGTTCTCGATGCAGGATCGATGATAATACTTCCAGGCGGTGAAAAGAGTATCTTCGTCACCGGTGAAGTGAAAAACCCGGGCGTCCTTTCCTTCTCGAATTTCGAAGAAATCACTCTTGGAAAAGCAATTGCAAAATCAGGTGGAGTAACGGAGTTTGCTGGCTCTGTAGAACTTCTGGAAAATGGGGAGGCAAAAAAGTTTTCAATCGAAGATGCTGTTAAGAGCACTTTGGTTCTTTCAGCTCAATCTATCGTAAATGTAGCAGAGAAAGAGCGTCGTTTTGTATACGTCGTTTCTTCGGCAGAAGGTGGAAGAATCGATTTTGAAGAAAGAGAACCATTCACTCTTAGAAACCTGCTGGCAAAGATGAATTTACTAAACTTCAATTCGAAGAAGGAAATATCGATTATTGACACCGCTGGAATGAGCAAATTTCTTTCTGTTTCTACCCTATCAAAGGAAGACTATCAGCTTGAGACCGGTTCAATCGTGTTAATTCCTGATATAAGTACATGGATATATGTATTTGGGGAAGTGGAAAGACCCGGAAAGATCAAGCTCGATGAAGACGATCTTCTTCTGACGCGTGCTATCAGTGCAAGTGGAGGATTCACTCAAAACGCAGACATTTCGTCCGTTCAGGTGCTTTCTGGATCGGAAATCAGTGAAATAGATCTTGATGAAGTTCTGAAGGGAATATCCAGTGATCGGGAAATTTCTTACGACGATCTCATATATGTCCCAAGAATCGACAGTCGATTCGTCTACGTTGTTTCTGAGGAAAATGGTGGAAGAGTTGATTTCTCTTCTGGCGAAAGCATTACCCTCAGAAATGCCCTTGCCAAACTAAATCTTGTGGAGATCGCTTCACAGAAGGAAATTTCGGTGATTTCGCCGTCTGGTAAGGAGATAAGAGTTTCAATTAGTTCTCTTGAAAGATCTGACCTCGAACTGGAAACCGGAAGTGTAATATTTTATCCTCAGGCGGATAACGTGGCAAATGTTATTGGACAGGTAAGAAATCCCGGTACTGTGAATCTTAAACCCGGTATCCCCTTCAATCTGAGCACCGTAATAGCAGCAGCTGGTGGCATAACCGACCTGGGCGACGAATTCAATATTACAGTAATAGATTCTAAGTCTGCTTCTACAGCTGTTTATAGCCTCGAAGATCTAACAAGAGACCCGATTCCGGTAATTCCAGATGGAGCTACTGTGTTTATTCCCGAACTCGAGGCGAGATTCGTTTATGTTTTGGGGGGCGTACGAGAGCCTGGAATAAAGGAAATAGGCAAAGAAGAGCCAAATCCAACTCTGACAAAACTAATAGCGATTTCTGGTGGATTAAGCGACCCACTTTCGAAGGAAGTTGAGATAATTGAGGATAATCAGAGAAGAAAGCTTGACCTACAGTCAGTAATGATGGGTCGTATTCAAGATCCACAGGTATCGAATCATTCGATAATATATATTTCTGAAACTCCCGATCGATTCGTGTATGTAATCTCTAAAGAGAAGGGCGGAAGAGTCGACTTTGGAAGCAATGAGGAAATCACCCTAAGGACTGCACTGGCAAAACAGAATCAACTTGATTTTGATTCGGATGGCAGGGTTACCATTATCCTTCCTGACGGGACAAAGAGAGAGAGACAGATTTCAGATCTTGGGGAGAGCGATATGAACTTATCCCCTGGATCAATAGTAATTTACCCAGATGTTCTACGTCAGGTGTTTGTGGTGGGTGCAGTTAACAAACCGGGACTCGTGGAATTCGAACCTGGAGAAAAAGTCTCCCTAACAACTGTTCTCGCAAGGGCAGGTGGAATGACCCCGCTTGCGCTGAGTAGCAAGATACAGATAACGGATCCTTTTGGCAGGACCTCAACTGTAAGTGTAGACTCAATACTTCTTGGTAAGGCTCTTGACATGAATCTTGAAGATGGTTCTTTCGTTTACGTACCCATATATGAACCAGTCAGGGTAAATGTAATAGGAGAAGTCAAGTATCCAGGAACGATTGAGTTTTCTAAGACCGAATTGCCATCTCTTCTACTCGCTATTTCTAGAGCCGGTGGTTTGACTGAAAAAGCTGCACAAAACGTGAAGATCACGGGCGAAGAGAAAGAAGTACTGTGGCTAGATCTTGTCGATGGAAAAGATGTGATGTTAGTCTCGGGTCAAACCGTCTACGTTCCGGGTGACGATCGATACATCTACGTTGGCGGTGAAGTAAACTCTCCCGGAAAATTCGAGTTCGCAGCTCAGGAGGAGATTACGGTTCTGAGAGCTCTCGCAAGGGCTGGCGGTGAAAAGGCCACCGCCTCAGACCTGGTCAAGGTATTGCTGCCCTCAGGGGAGATTCTACCAGTGAGTCTTTCGAATATCAGGAACGAAGGCAAGGATGCGGTTATTGAACCTGGAAGCACACTCATAGTACCAAAACAAGTGCTAAGAATAACCGTTCTTGGGGCAGTTAAGAATCCAGGTCTTTTCACTTTCAATCCAGATGAGGATCACTCACTTTCCGATGTTATAGCTAGGGCCGGAGGTCTCATAGATGAAAGTCTTGTTGATGCGATAATTGTTCATGACGACAAACGATACAATGAATATACTCCAGAAGTTTTGCAGAAAAGAGGAAATCAACTGTCTGATAACACTTATATCTATGTGTCCAGTAGATCACCCGTCTCTGTGACTGTCCTGGGTGACGTCGCTAGACCTGGAGAGTATGAAATCAGCGTCAGGAACCCTTCCATTGCAACGGCAATCGCAGTTGCCGGCGGAGTTGAAAAGGCCGTAACAACGCTAAGCCTAATCGGAATAGATGGCAGGGTGCAATTGTTTGATGCCTTGAGGACCGAGGAACTCGCAAGAAGCTATCTAGAAGATGGAGATACCATTGTCGCATTAAGAAACTACGATTCTTTTGTCGCGGTGGTCGGTGATGTGGAATCGCCGGGAGTATTTCCAGTCTCGGACTATGGTGAGCTGACTCTGGCTGAACTCATAAGTCTTGCTGGAGGAATTACAAATTTCGAAAGCGGCGGAAGAGTCTTCATATCTTCAGGCGGCAAGACGGAAGAGATCATTATTTCACCTGACGATTTCATCGCTCTCACCAGAAAAGTAGTTCCCGCTGGATCCACTGTATATGTACCTTACACGGAACCGGCCAGAGTTTATGTTTTCGGTGAGGTTCAGAAACCCGGTATCGTTAGATACTATGACGGCATGACAGCCATTGAAGCACTTGTAGAGGCCGGGGGACCGACAAGCTATGCTGTGCTCGGAAATGCATTGCTCTTCCAGGATCTTGAAGAAGAACCAATGGTAATCGACCTGGATCAGCAGAAAGGAAAACCTGCGAAGGGGAATATCCCGCTGATACCGGGAAATATAATCTTCGTTCCGCAGTCCCCAATAGTGAATATTAAAGATATTATGTCGATTGTTGCGTCATCGCTAAGCATAGTGAATTCAGCAGTTGGCATATTTAAGTGAGGTTTGAGGAACTTGAATATTGACTCTCATTGCCATTTGCTTCCCGCAGTGGATGATGGTGTGGAGGAAATCGAGGAATCATTAGCAATCCTGGAAGAAATGAAACTTAAGGGGCTGCAAAGGCTTTATTTGACGCCCCATTTGTTCTCTCCCATAAGTCCTTCAGATCCTGCGGAAATAATGAGGCGATGGCATGAATTCAGATTCGAACTGAATAATCATTCGGTCGAAGTTCTGCTTGGTTCGGAAATCTTTCTTAGGCCTGAGGTGTTAGAATCTGATTTGATCACAATGGGTGAGTCCAATTTTCTGCTAGTAGAGCTCTCGACTCAGCAGAAACCACATTACCTTTTTGAAGTCATAGGAAAGCTTCAAAGTACGGGGTTTAGAATCATACTCGCTCATTTGGAAAGATATCATTATCTTTTCAAAAAGATAGGATTTATCTTTGGGAAGGTAGAACCAACAGACGAAATACACAGGCTAAGAGACATGGGAGTTCTATTTCAGGTTAACTGGAACAGCCTTGATAAGGATTCAAAGGCAAGAGTTCTTGTTGATCGGAGGATTGCGGATATTACTGGAAGCGATAAGCACAAACAAGGCGATAACAGACTGCTTATCGACTTCGATGATGATCGATACAGACTTTTTCTGAACGATTCTTTTCTCTAGATGGAGGTGCTTTAGTGAGCGAGTTCGAGGGTAGTGATTACAGAGAACTGACTCTTGAAGATATTCTTAGAATGTTTAAGAAACGGATGATCCTTTTCGTTTCTATAGTGCTCGCAGTTGTTGTTGTGACGGGAATCTACCTCATTTTCGCTACTCCTATTTACGAAGCCAGCGTTACAATAAAGGTCGACCCCACATCACAATCTTCAGTAAGTGATCTCTTCAGTAGTTCCCTGACCGGTAGTTCGGGATCGAACATCTCCACTGAAGTTGAACTGATTAAGAGCCGGACAAACATTGAAGAGATTATTGAAGTGCTTGATTTGGTGGACAGAATCTATTCAGAAGAGACAAAGAACCGACTTCTTGCGGAAGGATATTCACAGAAAGATCTTGTGACATCACTAACACGCACGATTTCTTCAATGATAACGGTCTCTCCAGTCAAGGATACAAGAATTGTCAGAGTCTCGGTTCAGAACAGGGACCCAATTCTCGCAAGAGATATCGCCAATACACTAGCCGATGTTTATAATACAAAGCTCGCAGAGTTATCCAAAAGAGATTTGACAAGAAAACGAGAATTCATCGAGGCGCAGATTCCTCTACTAGAAAGTGATCTGAATGAGGCTACAGATAGGATAAAGGATTTCAAAGAGGAGACCGGAATTTACGTTCTCGACAAGCATGCCGATCTTCTTTTTCAGATGCTTAGTAGTTATGACAAGCAGTACAACGAACTTATGATATCCGCTGAAGAGAAGAAAGCGGAAATCGAGACCTATCAAAGTATGCTCGATGATTTCGACAGCAATGATTCGAAAAGCATAAAGGCTTTGTGGGTGCAAACCTCCGAGAGCTTCTCTGTTAACCCAGTTCTGACGAGTCTGAGGCAAAGTCTCGCAACTTTGCAGGTGGAGCTTGCTTCTCTAGAGGAACAGTATCCGAAAACCGATCCAAGAGTTAGGTCGAAGATAACAGAGATCTCAAAGACCGAGAGCTTGATCGAGGAACAGATACAGAATGAGTTCATAACCTCCGGTCAAGGTATGACTTTAAATCCAGCTTATCAGCAGATTATGACAGGAGTCATCAGTTCGGAAGCCGGGTTCCAAATACTTCAAGCTTCAATTCAGGCGGTGGGTCTCCTGAGAGATCAATATCAATCTGAACTCAGAAGCCTACCTGCAAAGGAACAGCAGCTACTTGATCTTGAAAGACAGATTGCTGTGAAAGAGAGCCTCTATACACTACTTCTAGAAAGGCTCGAAGAAGCGAAGATCAGTGAAGCTGCCGTAGTTGGAAACGCAGCAATAGTTGATCCCGCAACTGTACCCCAGTCTGCGGTAAAGCCGAACAAAAAACTTTCTCTCGCAATTGGAGGTGTGCTTGGAATCTTTCTCGGAATGCTCATGGTCTTCCTTGCTGAGTACCTCGACAAGACTTTGAAGACGGAAGAAGAGATAGAACGGTTTAGCAGACAGCCTATCATTGGTAGAATTCCGAATATTGAGGGGGCAAGCGAGGAAATGTACGTTGAGAAGAATCCCACCGCTCCTTCCTCAGAATCAATCAAGTTGGCCGCAAGCAACCTTTCCTTCACGATGGGTGAGGGAAAGTCTGTTGCCGTTACTTCCGTTCTGCCTACCGAGGGAAAGAGTTTTGTGATAGCGAACCTGGCCTACTCAATGGCAAACAGCGGTCAGAGAGTCGTTCTCTTAGATCTCGATTTGCGTCGTCCGAGGGTAGAGAAGATCCTCAAGGCAGAAAAGATAACTAAGGGCGCAGTAGATGTGATTATGGGAAACACAACAATTGATGAAGTTATACAACACTACGCGGTTAACATGGACTTCATAGCGGTTGGAACTATTCCTCCCAATCCAACAATAGTGCTTTCATCGAAAAACATCGATGCCCTCCTTTCAGAACTCAAGCAGAGATACGATAAAGTTCTTATAGATATGCCTCCGGCTGTGGTTACCTCAGATGTATCTCTCATCGGTAACAAGCTTGATGGGATAGTACTGGTCGTGAGGCCTGGAAGGGCGATTAAGGATGGCTTGAGAATAGTTGTTGAGAATCTAAAAACAGTGGGAATCAAGATCCTTGGAGTAATTGTGAATGGTGTTGATGAGAAGAATTCAAGCTATTACTATCACTACTACTACTATTACAATGAAGAGGGAAAGAGGCAAAAAAGAAGAAAGCGTACAAAGAAATAATCAAAATAGCTAATACCGAAAATTCGAAAAGTTCGCTACTGAATGCTGACGAAACTAATAATGGCAATTCTCTGCGTTTTTAGTCCTGAACTCTTTGCTTTGACGAGGTGGTTTGGATGTCCGTAAAGAAGCACGTTATAGACTTCGAGACAATTGTCTATCTGTTTTTAACGCTGTTCATCCCTTTGTTTGTCACAAAGGGATTCACACATGAGCCTTCAACTGGAAAACATCTTTTCTACGTTATTGGATTCACAATTATCTTTCTTTCTGTGTTAATAAGGAAAAAAGAGATTTCAGTAGAATTTGGAGACGTTCATCTGGCATTTTTCGGAATAGGCATAGCGGCTCTTTTGTCATTGATCGTGGTCTCTATGGACAATCCACAGTACCTGAGATATTCTTTAGAAATCGCTCTCTATGTAGTTTTTCTCTCTTTCACAGCGGTCTATATTTCGAACAAATGGAACACCATCGAGAAGCTAGAAATTGTAATGATCTTTTTTGTAATTGGAGCTGCGGTAGTTGCTTTTGACGCTCTCCTGAACTTCTATCTAGGTGTGGACATCTTTCTTGGTAAGGTCGGCGAGCCGTTTGCAAGAGCTTCTGCAAGATCAACGATTGGGAACCCGAATTTCGTGTCTGATTATATGGGAATGACCATTCCAATGATATTCTACTTCCTTATATCGAGAAAACCGCTAGGCTTTCTTCTCAAAAGACATTTTGGCCAGCTAGTTTTCAAGATTACTTTGCTCATTTTTCTGATACCCATGGTCTCTTCCGTATTCGTGTCACAAACAAGAACGGTGATAACAGCAATATTCGTCGGAAACCTGCTTTTTCTTGTTCTTTATTTCTTTCTGAAAAAGAGAAAGAAGAAGGAAGCCCTAGAAGACTCTGAGAGCAGAAAACTGGGCAGAGTGTCTCTCGTTTTCTTTGTCTTAGCTCTGATAATCATCGCAGTACTCTCTTATCTATACCTCACCCCTTCGCCACTGTCCGGTGATGGAAGAATCAACATAACCGCAAGACTGGAATATGCTATCACTTCTTCGGGTTCCTGGAATGAAAGGTTTTCTGCTTGGTACAATTCGATTTTTCAGTGGCTGGAAAGTGAGAACAAGTTGAGAATTCCATTTGGCTCGGGCATTGGCACTTTTCAACTCTATCATTTGCTGTACAGTCCAGATGTTCTTCAGCATAGTCCTTACTTTATGCCAGTTTGGAATAATTTCAAAAGGACGCACAACGACTACGTACAGGGCCTGGGAGAAATGGGTCTAATTGGATTTCTATTTATCGTTCTTCTCGTTGGATTGCTCGTTTTTAGATATTTGAAGAATCTACTTAAGATCGACAATAGAAGGGACTTACTGCTTTACGGATCGCTGGGGGCAGGAATATTCTCTCTGGCAGTTCACAGTTTCTTTGAGTTCCCCCTACACATGCAACCAAATCTCATGCTGGCAATCTTTTTGGGATCAGTTGTTGTTGGAAAATACTTCAATCCAGATCTAAAAAACAAGAAAATCAGTAGACTCCCGTTTGCAGTAGTCATTATGGTTCTTGCAGGGGTCCTGATATTTCTGAAAACCTCAGCCTTTATAGGGGAAGGCTTTTTTAGGATCGGCCAGACTAATCAGCAGTATTATCTCGCTTACTACAACCAGGCTCAAAGCCTCAATATTAAGGCTCTCGAACAAGCAAAGAATGAAATCAATAGTTACGCTGGCAATTATGCTTATCTTAAAGACGTTACCAGCTACATGAGCGCCAAAGGAAGTGAGATTCGTTCGAAGTATCCTGGAGCGAGCCAAATAGACCTTCTTGAGTTGGCCGAGAAAGATCGGCAGAGTGAGGTGCGCAAATTACTCGACGAAATAGATAATCGAATTAACCAATATAACTTCTACTTGGCGAGATCAGGGGAGTATTATGAAAAGGCCATTGAGAATTTCAAGTTCTCAAACAGAGTTTATCCGGTCTTCGGAAAGCCATTATGGTACATCGCCGGGCTAGGTACAAAAACACTGAGACTTGAAACTGCCAAAGACAACCCGGAACTCATGAAGTCTATTCTCACAGGCAAGGATGAATACTCATCCGATATAATCCCGGAGTTCAAGGGCAACCCCAAAATAATCCCCGTTCACAGGACGACGATTCGGACTCTTCCTTTCCGCGATTTCTTCGAGAAAAACATTTCGGTCTTTGACAATCCCGAATACGTTTCGGGATTGCAGCTGTATTTCATTACTCAGATTCAGATGATTCTGGACGCGGCCGATTATTACGAATCGTCAGTAATACTTTTCAGCGAACGACAAACACCTAGAATTCTTGGGAGGTTGTATACTAGCATAAACAGCGAGTTAAAAAAATACTACAGTTTCATCAGTTCTAGAGAGACCATGATGACCTCCGCCTTTGGAGAGAGCGGTGAATTCAGACAGTTACTCATTGATCTGGTATACGAAAGTGCTGATAGAGCAATATACTGGTTTGATCTGGCAATTTCGCTTCTTCCGGGCACATGGAATAGATACCCAGACTGGGAGGATATTTATATTGAATACATGAACTCGATTCCCTCTGTTCTCGATTCCAATGAAGAGAGAAAGCTAAAGATTCTTGAAGTTGCCGAGAAACATGTTTGGGCCTGCGAGAACATGGGCCCAGAGGCTCCAGTAGAAACGCTGCAGTTTGCAATCCAATGGGGCAAATCCAACCTGTCCAATGGCGAATTGATAGACTTCGAACAATCTTTGAAAAAGATCTATGAAGAGGTTGTTTCTCTAAACACTGACTTGCTGGAGAAGTCACCAAATATTCCTCAGGATACAGCCGAAAGAATAAGGACTCTTATCTCGCTTTACGAAGCGCTTTGAATTGTTTCGTTTGGTATACATTTAGCTAAGTAAATGATATAATATTTCTGGAGGTGTCCTGTGGAGAAGTTCTACGTCACTACGCCAATATACTACATCAACAGCGAACCGCATATAGGGTCCGCGTATTCGACAATAGTTGCAGATGTTATCGCAAGATATAGGAGACTCTCGGGATACGATGTGTTTTTCCTAACTGGAACCGATGAACATGGACAGAAGGTGCTTAACGAAGCCATAGAAAGAAATGTTGAAGCCCAGAAATACTGCGATGAGATGGCTGAAAAATTCAAGGCACTTTGGAAAGAACTTGAGCTTACAAACGACGCTTTTGTAAGAACGACTGATGAATACCACATGAAGACTGTTCAGACGTTCGTCTCCAAGCTAAAGGAAAATGGCGACGTATATAAGGGAAAGTATGAGGGCTGGTATTGCATACCGGACGAAACTTTCTGGAACGAAGAAGATCTTAAGGAAGGAAGAACTTGCCCGGAGTGTGGACGAGAAGTTAAGTGGGTAAGCGAAGAAAACTACTTCTTCCGCCTTTCAAAATATAATGATATTCTTCTGAGGTTTTACAAAGAGAATCCCCAGTTCGTTCAACCTGACTTCAGAAGAAACGAGATGCTAAGGATTTTGGAATCCGGATTGAAAGACTTGAGTATTACCAGGACTTCATTTGACTGGGGCGTTCCAATGCCAGATGATCCAGAACATGTCATATATGTTTGGGTTGACGCGCTGATAAACTACTTGAGCGCTATTGGGTACCCTCATAACATTGATCATTTCGAAAGATACTGGCCTGCCGATGTTCATCTGATCGGCAAGGAGATAAATCGTTTTCACTCGATAATTTGGCCCGCCATGCTTCTCTCTGCAGGTCTTCCTCTGCCAAAACAGATCTATGCCCATGGATGGTTGACCGTGAATGGCCAGAAAATTTCAAAGTCACTCGGAAATGCAATCAGTCCTGTGGCCTTCGTTAGAACCTACGGCAACGATGCTTTGAGGTACTACCTCCTAAGGGACATACAGTTTGGGAGAGACGGTGACTTCTCTGAAACCAACTTGATTAGCAGAATCAATGCCGATCTTGCGAATGATCTCGGTAACCTTCTGCATCGAACTGTCGTCATGATTCAGAAATTCAACGATGGTGCTGTTCCTGAAAGGAGCATCACAGAAACGATAGACGAAGACCTTGTGGAGCTTGGGGAGAAGACATTCTCTGCCTACACTGAGTCAATGGATAATATGAGGTTCACCCAGGCTCTTGAATCAGTTTGGGAGCTAATCAGATTCGGAAACAAATATATCGATCTTACTGAGCCCTGGAAAATGGGGAAAAAACCGGAAATGAAGGGCAGACTAGATACGGTTCTGCACAATCTTGTCTGCACTTTGAAAAATGTTTCCATAATGATTGAGCCTGTAATGTTTAGAACAGCGAGAGAGATTCGAAAGAGGTTAGGTTTTGGTGGAACCATGACCCTCGAAAACGTAAGCTGGTCGGATATAGTGGCAGGAAATAGAGTTAGTCACGGAGAGCCGATTTTTCCTAGAATCGAAATCGAAAAGCACAGGAAGGTGACTGAGATGGAAAACAAGGAGACGGGCCCGGAGATCAAAGACAATCTTTTAATAAGCATTGATGACTTCTCAAAAGTCGAATTGAGGGTCGCATCTGTAACTGAAGCCGAAATCGTCCCAAAATCGAGAAAACTCGTAAAATTACAACTCGACCTAGGTGATCTAGGAAGGCGACAGGTAGTAGCTGGAATTGCTCAGTTCTATAACCCTGAAGAACTTGTCGGTCTTAAAGTTGTCATCGTTGCGAATCTTCAACCGGCAAAACTTATGGGAATTGAATCAAACGGCATGATCCTGGCTGCAAAGATCGGTGATTCTCTTTCACTGCTCACGGTACACAAGGATGTGCAACCAGGCGCAAAAGTTTCTTGACAACCAAGGAGGAAAAAGTCTTTGCCCGAAGAGATAATACACAAGAATATAGATGATGAACTGATTAATTCATATATGCTCTACTCGATGAGCGTCATTGTGGGAAGGGCCATTCCAGATTTGCGTGACGGTCTAAAACCTGTACAACGCAGGATACTATTTGGAATGTCGGAGCTAGGTCTTCATCATAACCAAGGGTTCAAGAAAAGCGCTCGAATAGTTGGTGAGGTCATGGGGAAGTTTCATCCACACGGCGATGCTGCGATATACGACGCGCTTGTCAGAATGGCTCAACCCTTCTCAATGCGCTATCCTCTCGTTGAAGGCCAGGGTAACTTTGGTTCGATAGACAGGGATCCGCCCGCGGCAATGAGGTATACCGAGGCGAGAATGGAAACGCTTGCCGAGGAATTACTACAAGATATCGATAAGAACACTGTTCCCATGATGCCCAATTTCGACGGATCGCTATCTGAACCTGACGTACTCCCTACAAAGATTCCCAACCTCCTTCTCAATGGCACATCCGGGATTGCAGTGGGTATGATGACCAGTATTCCACCCCACAATCTTGTGGAAATTGTCGATGCTATCAGTTTGTTGATAAAAGATCCCGAATGTTCTGTATCGGATTTACTAAGACACATAAAGGGTCCGGACTTCCCCACTGGCGGTATGATTATGGATGCCGCTTCCATTCCCTCAATCTATCAAGAAGGGAAGGGAAGGATAACCGTCAGGGCAATCGCAGAGATTGAGGAATCGGGAGGAAGCTCACAAATAGTTGTCAGTGAAATACCCTACAATACATCGAAGGCGGATATTATAGAACAGATTGTGAATGCAACTCAGAACCATCGTGATCTGCAAATCAGAAATATCAGGGATGAATCGGATCAAAAAGGGCTCAGAGTGGTCATTGAACTTAAACGTGGAGCAGATCCAAATGTAGTTCTGAATCTGCTTTTTAAACACACGCAATTACAAACAACCTTTAGCGTCAATATGCTGGTTATAGACGAAAAAAAGCGACCGAGAGTAATGAACTTAAAACAGATCCTTCAGGGATTTCTTTCCCACAGGTTCAACGTAATCAGATCGAAAACGGAGTACGATTTAGAACAAGCATCGAAGAGAGCACATATCGTTGAGGGATTGACAAAGGCCACGAGATCGATAGATACTGTTGTGGATATAATAAGAAATTCTGCCAATAGCGAAGAGGCTTCCAAAAACCTTATGGAGACGCTGGAAGTCACCCAGGAGCAGAGCTCGGCGATTCTCGATATGAGAATGGGAAAGCTTACAGGAATGGAAATTGAAAAGCTTCTCAACGAGTACAAAGACCTTGTTGCAAAAATAAACGAGTACAGAATGATTCTCGCAAGCGATGAGAAGGTTTATGGGATAATTCTAGATGAATTGAATGAAATAAAAGCGAAGTACGGAGATGCTAGGCGTACAAGGATTGATTTGGGAAATGGAACTGATTTCAATATAGAAGATGTGATACCGGACGAGGATATAGTCCTGATGGTTACGAAGAAGGGCTACATAAAATCGACTCCTCTCGAAAGCTACAGAAAACAGGGTAGAGGCGGCAAGGGCGTGATAGGAGTAAGAACCGGAGACGAAGACTTCGTTGTCAATATACTTACCACCACTAGACTCAGCAAAACGGTCATAATAACATCAAAAGGAAAGGCCTACGTGTTGAGCAATCACATCATCGATCACTCGTCTAGAGATTCTAAGGGAAAGCTTCTTGCAAACTACATCAAGATCGATCCAGATGAAAACGTGCAAGCCGTTCTTTCGACGAGAAAGGAAGAAGTTCAAGGAAAGCAACTTGTCATCACGACAAGATCAGGGAAGATAAAAAAGACTGAGTTCGAAGCATTTTTGAATGTACGAATCTCCGGCATAAAGGCTATTAGCCTCAACGAGGGTGACAGAGTTATCGATGCATCGCTTACATCTAGAGAAGATGACACCATAATCATCTCAACAAAGAACGGAATGGTAATAAGATTCCCGCTGGATCAGGTACGTTCCATGGGAAGAAGCGCAGCAGGAGTTATGGGAATCAGGCTGAAGAAGAACGATGAAGTTGTTGGCGCCAACATCGTTGCTTCCGAAGATACGAGATTCCTACTCACAGCCACCGAAAAAGGTGGTGGGAAAAGGACCTGCTTATCTGAGTACAGGAGTCAGAATCGTGGAGGTTTAGGAGTAAAAAACATTTACGGGCTGGAGAAGATCGGGAAAGTTATTGGAACGCTAGTAGTTAACAGTGACGATGAAGTTATACTTGCTACTAAGTTGGGTATGTCTATCAGAATCCCCGTATCTCAGGTAAGGCCCACTGGCAGAGTAACAAAGGGAGTCAGAATAGTTGATCTGAAGGATAACGATATTGCTGCATCGATGGCGGTTGTTGTTGACTAAAAATCCCAGTCAAACATAGGGGGGTGTCATGAATTGACTCTGACGGAGAAACAAAAGAAGATTCTTGAGTACATCGAGAACTTCATTAAGCTCTATGGTTACCCGCCAAGCATAAGGGATATCTGCAGGGATTTCGAGATATCCTCTCCAAGGGGGGTGGCGAAACATCTCGAGTCTCTTGAAAAAAAGGGTTACATCGAAAGGACCGGCGTTTCTCGAGGAATTCGAGTCTTGAGAAGCCCAGATGGTTCGTCGCTTGAACCCGGTGAAGATGTTGTGATGCTCCCAGTTATTGGCAATGTTGCGGCAGGTGAAGCTATTCAAGCGGTTCAAACTGAAGACGAGAAGATTCCCGTGCCGCTTTGGATGATCAGAAGGGGATTCGAATACTACATGCTCAAGGTAACTGGTAACAGCATGATTGAATCTCACATAGTCAACGGAGATTTCGTTATCATAAGGAAGCAGGAGTGGGCAAACAACGGTGAAATAGTGGTAGCACTGATAGATGATGAATACGCCACTCTGAAGAAGTACGAAAACGAAGGGCCGAAAATCCGGCTCGTTCCCTCAAATCCAGAAATGCTTCCAATTGTCGTTGAAGCTAACAGAGTTAAGATACAAGGCAGACTTTCCGGAGTGCTGCGTTGGTATAAATAGTAGAACGCTTTTTCAAGGAGTTGAAACATGAAGATTGCAATTGGTTCCGATCACGCAGCTTATGAACTCAAATCTTTTCTCGTGCAATATGTCGAGAGTAAGGGCCATTCAGTAATTGATCATGGTCCAGAATCGGGCAGTCTTTCGGTAGACTATCCTGATTTTGCAGACAAGGTTTGTAAATCAGTAACTGACAATGATGCCGATTATGGTATTCTGCTTTGCGGAACTGGAATTGGAATGTCCATAGCGGCCAACAAGCACAGAGGCATTCGTGCTGCTCTCTGCCTTTTCCCCGAGATGGCGGCTCTTTCCAGGAGACATAATCATGCAAACGTTCTAGTGCTTGGAGGACGGCTGATCGGAAGTGAGCTGGCGGGCTGGATAGTCGATGCTTTTCTTAATTCGTCTGAAGAAGGTGGTCGGCACCAAACCAGAGTTGACAAACTTGAAACGGATACTTTCGAGAATCGGGTGAATGAGCCTTGATAGTTTTCTACGACAGAAGGCATCTCTTCCATCTCCCGATGAAGGAGCTTGATAACGGTAACTGGATTGAAAACCCGGACAGACCAGAAAGAATCGAATCTGTCCGTAGCGCTCTAGAATCTGCCGGGTTTCAAATAAAAGAACCAAGAGATTACCACTGTTCCCATCTTTTTCAGGTTCATACGCCAGAATACGTAGAATGGCTCAAGGCGAAAAGTAATTCGGTTTCCAGAGACAGAGAATATTTTCCAGAGGTTTTCGGCTATGATAAGCTCTTCGATACTGGTACACCGGTCACTTCGGGATGCTATGTGAGTGCTCTCGCATCAGTGTCAACAGCGCTGAATGCAGTTGACTCTATTCTTGAAAGTGAACCCGTTTCCTATGCCTTATGCAGGCCACCAGGACATCATGCAGGCAAATCGACTGGTGGAGGTTACTGCTACTTCAACAACGCAGCAATAGCAGCCAAGTACTACCAGAAACACACCAGGGGTTATGTTGCAATTCTCGATTTAGACTTTCACCATGGGAACGGTACTCAAGAAATCTTCTACTACGATGATACTGTTTTCTATGTCTCTATACATGGTGATCCTAAGAATTTCTATCCCTGGATTAGCGGGAACTCCTGGGAGATAGGTTCTGACTCAGGAGAGGGATTTAACATGAATTTTCCTCTTGCCGGAGGTATAGAAGGCCCAGAGTACATGAGAACTCTGTCGAAGGCTCTGCAAGAGATCGAAGACTTTTCTCCTGATCTCATGATCATCTCCCTGGGTACAGACGGTCACAAAGATGATGACATAGGCCATTTCAATCTCAGCAGCGAGGATTATTCAATGATGGGAAAGTTGATCGGGGAAATAGAAGTTCAGAAGCTTATAGTTCAAGAAGGCGGATATAATCCCAAAGCAAATTCTGCCTCCGTTTTGAACTTCCTTACGTCAATCAGATGAAAATCTAAAGAAAGCGCGGCCAGGCCGCGCTTTCTTTATTTAATCAAAATGCTGCTCCAAAACCAAAGAACGGCGTTCCATAATACGGTTTCCCTGCTCCAGAGTTTTGCTCAGCAAGAAAAGTGTTGTAACCGTAGCCAAGTCGGACCAAACCTATCATCGGTATCGATATGTCTATGCACAGACCAAAGTCAGCAAGGAAATTCCCTCCTATTAAGTCTCCGCCTGGTGTCTTTCTATAGAAAAGCAAGTCTCCAAATCCCACAATATCTAAGGGTATTGAAGAGGCCTCAGGTGTTAGGGGATACCTTAACTGCGCAGAACCTACGGTAACTCCGTACGCGTTCTGGCCTATAATTTGCGAACCTCTGACTCGAACAAATGTGTCCGGAGTCAACAAATAACTTCTGAAAACACCGTTTGGTGAAAGCGGGAATAACTGCTGAGTTCTCACTCTGAAACCAAGTACCGGGTCCCCTATCGACATGAAGTTTCTGTACTCCGCATAACCCGAAATAAATGGCTCGTTATCCTTTCCAAATAAACCTCTGACCGTCAGTCCGGCAAGGTACTCACTTCCCATAGTAGGCCTGTAAAGATCGTCTCGGGTAGACAGCTCATAGCTCAATCCAGTGAAGATACCATCAAAATTTTCTGAGAGACTACCCGTGTCGACTTCCGTAGCAGTTTTAGTTTCCGTTGAGACCTGGCTTTCAGACATTATGTACTCGTAACCGGCGGTAAAACCGACTTTCTGCCCAGGGGAAACATTATAAATGGGAGTCAAAGAGAACAAGAACTCCGTTTCCTGGGAGGATTTCGTGACTATAGTGTCAGTCGAATCATTTGTTGTCGTGAATCCTGAGAATTTAAACTTGAATGCCGTATCGAGATCAAGTTTTGTTCCTCCTACCTTTGGGATAGAATAGCCTATAGTTGCATCAAAGGCTGGCCTTCTTGTCGTAGTCTCTGTAGCTCCGTCAGTCACGATAACTTCCTTATTGTTCGGCATGGGAAGCGTAACACTGAGTGTCGTTGAGATGTTCTGCCCGTAGCCCCAAACATTGAGAAGTCCGAGATCGAGATACAGATTCAACCCATTCTGCCAGCCTCCTCCTCCGCCGATCTTATTATTCTTATCAGTCTCCTGAAGCGTAATGCTTACGTCGAGCGCATCCTCACCAACAGGAACAGGGGCAATATCAACTTTTGAAAAGTAGCCGGTATTGTTCAAGAAAGCGTATGTATTTCTAAGCTCATCAAGCGACAATACATTGCCTTTCTGAATGACTATCTTGTCGACTATCAAATAATCCTGTGTCTTCTTAGGACCGTCGAATTCAACGGTTATGTCTCTTACTAAAGGCTCCGTAATCTTGATACTGAAGAAGCCGATCTTCTCATCAATAACTGGTTCTATCCTGATAAAAGGATACCCTCTCTCAGTATATAAGTCCTGAACTGCTTGAATAGATCTCATCGCTACCTCGTTGTCTACTCTTTGACCTTCAGTGAGTCCCGTCTCTCTTAGGATTTCACCTTTCTGTAGATTGACGTTCCCCTCTATGAAGACGCTTCTGAGATCGAACTCTTCTTTTACATATTCAACCGGCGCAAAAGCAATGCTCATTGATAGCGCTCTGCTTTCTTTAACTCCCTCGGGAAGTGTTACCTGTCTTGCGTTTCTCAACGCGTTATTCAACGTAAGAATCATTGCCTGATAAGTCTCGTCATCAAATCCCCATTGACCGCTGGAATTCGCATAATATGTGCTGTAGACTGTCTGAACCATCATATTTATGTCGTCTAGCTTGGGCACGTACTTCTTCTTAGAATTTATCCATCTAACCAAAAATGATGTGTCATAATACTTCTTCAGGCAATCAATCTGCAATTTGCTCGACAGAAATGCCTTGGACTCATCAGATAGGGGTGCTTCAATCGATACTTCCCACAGAAAGGATACTTTGACTGTAAATGTGACTTTTACTCTATCTTTTATGTTGCCAGAAAACACGTCTTTTCTGCTTTTATCGGTTTCCCACTCTACCTCAACAAAAGGTTCAATGTAGCCGTTTTCTTCGAGTTTGCTCATCATAGCTTCCTGAGTGAGGGGAATATCATAGATCAGTTTCGAGGGATCCGCCGGTTTACCGCTCTCTATAACTGAAACCGATTCAAGAGCGTCAGGTTCAACGATTTTTGGACCGTCAAAAACAACTTCAACATCGACAACAGGGTATTCCACAACCTGAATCTTCAAAAGACCGGAAGATTCATCGAAACTATAGTAAACATCTGAAAAGTAACCGCTCTTTCTAACTCTTTCCAGTGCCTCACTGAGTTCTGAATCGCTAATCTCTTTTCCCCGCTGAATATCAAGTATCTCAAGCACCTCTCCATCCGAGATCACTCTGTTGTCAAGAACGGTAATTCTCGAAGGAACAATAACTGCAAAAACAGATCCTGAGACCAGGACCAACACAAGAATCAAGAACAATCGTCTAACGGACATCTGACAAACCTCCCAGGGATATTTCTGCCTCTTGAAGAATGGTCAAGACCATCTTCATTTTGACTGGTGAAGTGAAGCAGTCGTTCCCGAAAGCTTCTCGAAACTGCGACGACGAAAATGCATACCCCTCGTCATCCAGTAATCTCTCTATAGACCAGTCTACACGGTCGCTCAATGTAATAACAGCAAATAGAGTCAAAGGGACATCTCCTACAGGCTGACAATCTATACTCGAGAGCAAGAACTTCGCACTCACTTCAGTTCCAGATCCTTCGACCGAACGAATCCTAAATTCCCCTCCGGTGGACTCCGCAGCAAACTTAAGCATAGGAAGCCCCAATCCGAATTTCACTTTCTTTCTCTTTTCAGTATAGAAGGGATCTAAAACGGATTCAAGTGATTCACTCGAAATTCCTTTTCCCCTGTCAACAACCGAAAAGTAAAAACTCTCTTCTCTCTTCTCGACGATTCTCAATGTAGCTTCCTCCGTTCCAGAGTCGACTGCGTTCTGAGCGATATCAATAATGTGGTCACATATGGTTCTCAATCCCATATTATTCTCAGCGACCTTCCATTTGAATAGAGAGCGCTTCTAAACTCCTCGAAGCTTCTTGCCTTTGACTCAATCGAAACGGTGGGGGTGATCATACTTAAACTGTGTGCATCACTTGAATGAATGATGTTCTCCACAGGAAGTTTCTTTTCAAGGGTTCTCTTGAACGAAATCTCCATCGGTACTTCCCTGCAGGTCTCAGGTATGAAACCTAGCTGAGTCAAAAGTCCCATCTTTCTTTCAACGTGAGCCATTACAGAGATTCCGCCATACTCCTCTACGGTTGACAGAGTTTGCGAAATGCTCAAGAGAGCTGGTTGACCTAGCCAGATCTCTTCGAATCCAGTGAAGGTATCATCTTCATCAACGATTAACTGATAGCCTGAGATCTCTGGATCGACCGATAATCGCGAAAACTTTTCCTCTTTCAGCCACTCAGAGTAATCCTCAGCTATCTCAACCTCGGGAAAATAAGCGAGTATATGAACATCTTCCAAAGTGTGTACTTCTATGCCAGGTATGACAACTACACCAAACCTGTTTAGTACTTTACTGAAAACCCTGACATTCCTCGCACTGTTGTGATCGGTTATTGCAACCCAATCTATTCCCTTTGAAACGCATGTTAAAGCTATTGCATTGGGAGTCATTGTGATATCTGCGCAGGGGGAAAGACAACTGTGAATATGGAAGTCACAAAGAAACGACAAAGCCCGCTAGCCTCTCAGCCCACTCTTGATAAGCTTGAGCGCAGTATCGAAGGTAGTATAATCGCTTTCAAGAAGGACAATACCAGTTTCTTCTGCCTTTCTTACAGTTGATTCCTCGAAGTGAAGACCGTTGCACAACACGATCGCTCGCACTCCAACTATGGAGGCCACTGCAAGTATATTTACATGAGACTGAACGGTCAACCAGATTGAATTTGAGGGGGCATTGCCCATCACATCGCTAAGTAAATCACCAATATATGCATCGGAAATTTCAATGTCTAGAGGCAGGCTAGTAATTACTCTCATTCCACATTTCTCAATCAGATCGTTCAGTTTCATTTTATTTCCTCCCATTCCGATAGAAATGCATTTCCAAGACGACTCCCTTTCCGGCTTCGGATACAACAACCATTTTGTCGGAATACCTTCTCATGTTTGAAAGACCCATTCCCGCCCCAAATCCCAGTTCCCTGACATGGTCTGAAGCGGTGGAAAACCCTTCCTTCATTGCTTGTTCCACGTTCTCTATGCCTCTTCCATAATCCTCCACTCTCACTTTGGTTACGTTTTCATCGTACCAGGCAAAAATGTAACCTTCACTCCCACTGTGAATAACTACGTTGACTTCAGCTTCGTAACAGGCAATAGAAACTCTTCTTATTAGCGTGTCATCATCCGTCAGAGTTTTAAGAAAACTCTTGAGTTTTGCAGATCCAACTCCCGCAGTATCGATATCTGTGTAATCAATATGGTAAACAAAATCGGCACTGGTCTTCTCAACATAATCTCCCGTGATTAGGGACTTGTCAAACCAGTCAACGCTCTGTTCCAAGACCTCTCTCCGTCGTTTGTCATGAACATAAATCAATCTAAATTTGTCAAGAATAGCACCAATTATATCCTTCTTGGAGATAATCCCTACAAGTCTTCCGTCGGAATCAACAACCGGGAATCTGCCATACCGATATCTGTTGAACATTTCTATTACCGACTCAAGTTTCATCTCCGGAGAGAAAGTGACTATATTCCGTGTCATGTGTTTTTCGATCGGATCAGTGATGTAGTTACCCTCCAGAGCAACAATAATGTCTTCTATACTTACTATCCCTTCGAGTTGATTGTTACCGTCGGTAACGGGAATACCGGAGATCTTGCAAATCCTCATCAGCTCTTTCGCCTGCCACATTGTTCTATCCTTGGTCAGTGTTACAACACTCTTTATCATTATGTCCTTAGCCGTGATATCTGCGAATAACCCCCTTAGTTTATCTAGAAGGTCGTCGACATTTCTTTCAGTCAAAGTGTTTCCCTTCCTCAAGAGAATCTCCCAAGTTCTCATTGAAGAGAATTCCGCAGGCTCTATACATTGACATTCTCGCGTGAACTAGCGGCATATCCAGCTCTTTTGCCAACTCTATAGTTGTCTCCGGCACATTTCTCTTTCTAATTATGACAACGGCTGTTGCACCGACTACGGAAGCTGTCCTGACACACTGTGGAGAGTTGAGTCCAGTTACCAAAATCATTCCGGGACCTCCGAAAGCCAGCACGTCGCTCATCAAATCGGCAGCACCTACCGACTCCACTTCTGGGTCTCCATCACCGCAGTACAGTATTTCACATCCGAGAATCTCGATGATTCGTGATAGAGTCATTATCACTGAGCCTCCCTGTTGAGAAGATCTCCTGTGTAACTATGCCGAATGAAAGCATCAAAAGTTACTGGACAGCCAGTTTTAAAGATTTCGGCTATGGCGATGGCATACTCCTGAATTTCTGCTTGAGCATGTGAATGGGCCCTTTGATTAAGAAAATTCATAATTGATCTGGCGTTTACTGTCCAGTAAGCCTCAGTGTACATTGAGGTCGGCAGAACTATTCTTGCCATCTCTTTGGCTACTCCCATTTCAATTAGCCTTTTATATGCTGCAAATGCGTTTTCATAGGCTTCACTGATAATCGATGTTGCTCTTTCGTTCAGTTCCTTGTCTTTGCAGACAATCGACCCTTGTCTGTTGTCTTTGTCAGGTATTCTGATGACGCCCGGTATATACCACTCTTCGGAAAACTCAGTATATCTTCCACTGCGTTCATTAATAGACGCAATTCTGTGTCTTACCAGTTGCCTCATTACAAATATGGGAAGCTTCAAGTGAAACTTGAAAATGATGTGTTCAAAGGGAGATTGGTGACCGTTTTTCATCAGATAATCTATAAGCCGATCATCTCTCTCCTTATTTGTCAGACCCTTGCCATAGCTTGTCCTTGCAGCTTGAACTGCAGAATAGTCATCACCCATCTTATCTACCAGCTCTACAAATCCTCTATCCAGAACATCAATCTTCATTGTTTCCTCCGTCTTCTTTCATTGCCTTCCTTTCTTGTGAAGTCCTTCTCTTTTTACTAAAGTATTCTAACAGAAAGAGCCCAACAACAACTATCGCGGCAAGCGGAACTATTGTAACAAGCGCAAGCTCGAAAATCGCTCTTCTTCTTAGCTCCTTCAATGCCGAACTCACTTCATCGTCAAAACTCTCGTATCCGCTCAGCTGCAGATAGAACCTAGCGAGATCATAGTAGTCTCGATCTTTCATCAGATAGTATGCCATTCCAAGATTCCTGACTGCCATTGAGTTCTCCGGCCAAAATCTCAAAGAATCTTGATAGTTCTTTACCGCCTCTTCAAAATCACCGTTTCCAAGGTAATAATTTCCAACGACCATTGAGGTATCTGAGGCGAACCTGGGTGGGATTCGGTGCAAGTCTATGGAATTTAGGATTTCCAGAGCTTCAGAGGATTCACCCATTTTCATGTAAGCCATAGCCGCATAATACATCGAAACAGGTTCATCTGTACCCAATCGAGAATAATCTTCTAGCACAAGCTCTTCGAGCCCCGAAACGAACTCACTTTCAATTAGATCATCTCCGAGCAAGTCTTGAAGACCTTCGGAGAATATTCTTTCTCTTATCTCCATAAGCCTATCTTTATCAATCGAACTGCCACTTGAGTATACTTCCAGAAGAGCTTTATAGGGGAAATACTGATTAGGTAATAACTCAATCAACTCATACGCAGTTTTTACAATCTCTTCTGATGATCTTGGATCTCTCGTATCCACCCAGTCATAGAAGAAAGCCCTCAAAGAAATCGCCTTTATCAGATTATCGCTGTTTTGAGTAGAATAGAGCATATTCAAAGCCGACACTGTAGATACGGAAACCAGTTCATTGACAATCTTAATCCCTTCCTCAATCTCAGATGGAAGGGCTTTATCCTTCAGTTCCTCGTAGAGGTTTGAGAACCAGACCTTGTAGTTGGGCTGAATTGTCTCCCTGTATTTCAGACCAACCGCGATTGCTAGAATGGCTTTCGTTTCGACACTTTGAGTCTCCAGCGACTGTAGTTCAATCAGATACTCTTTGGACAGAAGGAGCTCGGCATTGTCAAGCGCAAAAATCAAAGATACAGACACTAGAAAGATCGCGACGGCAAATGCTGACTTCATGGAATCTCACTCCAAAATTCGCCAAGAGTGATTGCGAGAAATGGTTTAGCTGATTCCATAACGTCGTCAATTACTAGATAAAGACTTGGTTTCTCTTCAATCGTTACGCAAACCCCAGTACCAGAAAAACGACTGGTCTCCCTGACCGAGAAATACTCCCAGTCAAATCTCTTGACACTCTCGTAGTGACCAGGCATCAGTGAGGGGTTCACAGCCTTCGAAGCCTTTTCTATATGGAGCTCCCTCCCTCTGTCCCAATCGTAAAGTCTGTAAGTAACATCGCTGTTCTGCTGGATCTCTATTAACTCCGAACCCGGACCTATCGCATGAACAATTCCTGCAGGCAATGCAAGAAGATCTCCACGCTTCAGAAGGATGTGATTAAGATCGTCTTCCCTTACGCTGTCAACGGGTTTGGTTTTATTCTTCATTCCAGCAAGAACCTGCCCTTCGTTTAAGAAATACCAGCATTCACTCTTTCCCCAGGGCTCTCCTTCATAGAGACGGGCAAACTTGTCATCAGGATGAACTTGAACTGAGAGCCATTCGCTGGCGCAGATGTGTTTCACCATGATTGGGAATCTAGGCAAAGATCTTCCCGATAACTTGTCTATAACTTCGTTTGGTGATAGTCTTGTTGATCCCGATTCAAGCCATGTTCTCATTCCTTCAATATCTGAAAGAAGCCATACTTCTCCAATTGGCTCCTCCGAATCAACTCCGTATATTCTATTTAGCTTCCGGTCACCCCAGGGCCTCGGTGAAAAGACAGGGCAACTTCTAAGTATCATCAGATGATCACCTCCAGGAAACGTTGAATTCTTTCCTGAGCAACAACCACTTTTTTTCTATTCTTCTCTCTCCTGTTTTTCATTCTGATTTCCGGCAGTAAACCAAAATTCGCATATACTGGCTTCAAAGGACTCCGACCGGATACCGTAATGTGGTTTATCAATCCTCCAATCATAGTTCCCACTGGAGGAATCACAGTCTGTTTACCTCTAGCATATCGATCAGCATTGATCGCGGCGAGCCTTCCAGAGACTATCGCTTCAACATAACCTTCGAGACCACTTATTTGCCCAGCAAAGAACAATCCCTTGTGATTCCTGGATTGCAAATCGGGATTCAGAAGCCTTGGCGAGTCCAAAAAGGTGTTTCGGTGCATTACTCCGTACCTAATTATGTCAACATTTCTCAAAGCAGGAATTAGGGAGAGAATTCTCTTCTGTTCCCGCCATTTGAGTCTTGTCTGAAAGCCAACTATTCCCAACAGCGAACCCGACAAGTTCTCCTTTCTAAGCTGTACAACTGCGTACGGCTCCTTCCCGGTAATCGGGTCAATCAGTCCAACAGGCTTCATCGGTCCGAAGCGAAGGGCATCAATTCCACTACGAGCTATCTCTTCAAAAGGCTGGCACCGTTCAAATAGAAAGCGATCCGAGAAGTTCTCGACCTCTAACACTTCTGCATGCACCAGTTCATTCCAGAAAAGCTCGTACTCCTCCCTGGAAAGCGAGCAGTTCACGTAGTCGCCATCGTCGGAGTATCTGTCAGCTATAAATGCTCTTTCAAGATCAACTGAATCTGCAGCTACTATTGGTGCAACTGCATCAAAGAAGAACAGGGCACCTCCGAAGAGTTCACCGAGAAAGGTTTCAAAACAGTTAGAAGTCAACGGACCGGTACACACAACATTCACCGCTCCATCGAAATCAATTGAGCACACCTCTTCTCTTCTGATATTTATCAGTGGATGCGTCTCCAACTTCATTGAAACCTCTTCAGAAAACGCCTTACGGTCAACGGCAAGGGCTTTACCGGCTGGCACTCTGTTATGATAGGCGATTTCAAGGAGCCTGGATCCTAGTCTCAAACCCTCTTCTTTCAGCAAACCGGAAGCGTTATCCAGTGACTCAGACTTAAAGGAATTGCTGCAAACGAGTTCTGCAAAGTCACCACTTTGATGGACATCGGTTTTCACATTTGGTCTCATCTCAAAAAGGTTAACTTCCTGCCCAAAATCGGCGAGACTGAGTGCGGCTTCAGATCCGGCAAGTCCTCCACCAATAATGTTGATGATCAATTCAGATTTCTCCCCAACTTGTGAGTTCTGTAATATCTAAACAGTGCTTCCTGATAGTATCCACCGTAAGGAAAAAAAGAGTTCATTCCAAACTGCATGATCTTCTTTGTCGAGCCTTCAATACCATATATGTCCTTCATGACTCTGCTGATCCAAATATCAACGGGGAATGCGTTAAGTTCGCCGTAAGCAAATAAGACAACGCAACTTCCCACTTTGTAGCCTATACCATCATGCCTTGTAAGCTCTTCCAGCTTTTCTTCAACAGTCAGTGGTATGAGCTGCGAAAAATAAGACTCCTGATCAATTCTTGAGAAAAGTTTCATTAGCCATGGCACTCTGAATCCAATTTTGAGATTAGTCAGCAATTCTTCCGAAATGAGCTTTGCTTGACCTAGAGTAGGGAACTTGTAAAACGTCTCTCCACAGAAGTCGACCCTGTTCTCGGGGAACGCGGCAGACAGGCTATCACTCATCCAGCGAATCATCGGGATGCTATTTCTAGTTGAAAGAATGTATTCTACTACCATTTCGAATGGGTCCTGTCTGAGTATGCGAAGACCATTGGCCTCAGATATTGCCTTCTCCGAAATGAATCTAGCTTCCTCATCGAATTTACTAAGCCTTCTCCTGAGAGTCGAATGAATTTCGTCAAGATCGTCTTCAAGACCAAGATAGTGTATTATACCCGTAGAAATCTCCCTTCCAAGAAGAGAATTGGAAGATGACTTTACCGTGATCTCGCCCAGACTTTTCTTTATGAAGAGGACAGTATCTCGGACTACACCCTTCCACCATTCCCCATCTTTAACCCATCTAAATGTTTGGCCGCAATCCAGTGTTGAATCCAGATCTATGGGCTTTTCAGGTCTGAAAGAGAATTCAATCATAGTTCTACCTCATAAGACTCTACAATCGTTTTCAAGAGCCTGTAAGAATTGTCTTCAAGAAACTCTCCGACTACTATTAAGTAGCACTTTTCTTTGAGATTATCCATATGCAAAGCAGTAATCTGAACCCCTTCAACCACTGTAGAGCTTCTTGAACCGGTCGCTCTTGATAGTGCAAGAATCAATGAAGGAATTTCAAAGTCAATATCCCCATCATAAGGGATCCCATTTTCGTCCACCAAACGAAAGGTCATTCCACACTCTTCGCCCAGTTCTTTTATTCTTTTAGCTAAGGCAATCATTGATCCTTCTCCTTAAGTATCCTGCAATTGTAGGTACCTGTCTTCAGCCATCTCTTGTTCTTCAGCTCGGCGTCTTCTAAATCGTCAAATAGAGTTGCTGGCTTTATGATTTCAATCAGTTTTTTCAGCTCGGAAATATCGTTTACAGGAATTTCGCTTCGAAGAACAACCTCTCCTCTGAATCTCCAAAGGTTGACCAAATCGCCAAAGTCTCGCTCGAGCCTCTCTCTGTCCCTAGTGTCTCTTATCTCTCTCTCTTTCTTCTTCTCGCTCAGACTGGCTTTACAACCGCAGTAGTCTTGTCTGTAAATGCCCCTGATCAAGGTATTCAGTTTCCCTCTGTCCACTCTGAAATTCCCAGAGATGAACTCAATACTTAGATCATTCGCAATCTTATCCCCGATAAGGGTTATGAGCTTAACAGACTTCCTGGGGCTCGCTAAAAGAGTAGTGCTAAAACTCTCAGCGCCAATTGACTTGGCCATTTCCGCAGTTTTCTTAAGCCTCAGCTCGATGCACTTAGAGCACCTAATTCCACCTTCCTTCTCATCAACATAAGAATCGAGAATTTTCGAAAAGTCTTCTGGGTAGTAACTTGGCTCGGGACACACAACTGACAAACTCTCACAGACCTCTTTAAAAGCTTTATATCTTCTGAAAAACTCCTCTTCGGGAAATATGTTCGGATTGTAAAAGAAAAGCTTTGAGTCTCTGAGCTCTTCCATCTTAAAAACTGTGCTTACCAGATCCGGCGCACAACAGACATGTAGCACATTCAAAACTCTATCAGCTCCTTCAGGTTCGCGACGGTTTTTTCCCCAATCCCGCTTACTCTCTCCAAATCCTCATATGAACGAAAGGGGCCGAATCGAGCTCGGAATTCGACTATTCTTTTGGCAATAACCGGTCCTACGCCTGGAAGCCCACAAAGAGCCTCCTCATCAGCAGTATTGACGTTCACCTTCAAGGAACCTGATTGCTTCTCGCTTCCAGCAAGAGGAACAATGCTAGCGAGAATCTCTGAGAGAATTGAGGGGCCGATACCCGGTACTTTCAGAAGGTCGTCCGAGGTCCTGAACGATCCGTTTTTTTCTCTAAACTCGACTATTGCCTTTGCTTTCGCCTCCCCAATACCCGGAATATCTTGCAGTGACAATACGTCTGCCTTGTTTATGTCGATTAGGGTGTTTACATCTGCAGGAGTGGTTGCGGAACCCGCAACAGTCACCATTTTCCTGAAACTGCTTAACGTCTTCTCTCCGATACCCCTAACCTGGAGAATATCTTCGACAGAGCCGAACTGACCCACCGAGGTTCTGTAATCGATAATAGCTCTTGCTTTTGCCGGACCAATTCCTGGGAGTAGCTCAAGCTCCCTCTCTGTACACGAATTCAAGTCGATCGGAAAACTAACAGACTCCGTATGATCGAAATTCTGTTCGGTGCTTTCCGTCCCGGTGTACCCAATGACTGCAACAAAACCCATCAAGACAAGAATTACAACCGAACCAATTATCTGAAGCTCTTTGACAGTTAACTTCCTCATCTAAGTTGCCTCGGAAATCTGTCTGTGATATTCCATCCCGTTATCCTCTGTAAAGACTGGACATCAACTTCTGAGGAATAATTCCGAGCCGCATTGGCATCCGGAAATACTCCCAGTATAGCTGCGTAGAAGGTTCTTCCATCAGTTGTTATTGATTTGTATACAAAGGCAGGATAACCGGCACTTCTGAGATCCATGACCTGAGGCGCTATGCCGTCAGATACTGTATGAGAAACAAGCTGAATTCCATAAGCGGTTTTTGAGTCATAAAGACCGGTAAGTGGGTTTTCACCAAGAAACATAACACCAAATTGATCATCCACACGGGTAATAAAATACTTACCTAAACCCTTTTCTACACAAAGTTTGAAGGCCGTTCCTTCTTCTACAACCACATAACCGAACTCAGAGCCTTCAGCCAAGAAATCGAAGGAATTTGTTATTAACCTTCGGTAATCGAAAGTCTCAAGGAAGAAGTTTTGAGTCTCGGGAACTGAGATCGCTTCCCTAATTATCTGTGTACCTGTCGGAATTTCAACGGAATTTTCTGATACTTCTGGTTGATCGGTTGAAGGGGTAAAAACCGAGCTTCGAATCTCTTCTATTACGAGCTTCGCTCTACGGTTTTCCTCTCGAAGCAGAATTGCATAGCCTCCTAAGATAAAAACAATGGCAGATAGTCCGAGAACAACTACAATCAATGTCTTCAAGACATAGTCATGTGATTCTTCGCTCATGCAAAACTCTCCAATCCTCTCCACGTTTTCTCTCTAATGAACCTTTCAAATGAAGAATACCCGACAAAATAAGTTCCGTCTAGACTACCGTCGGGCGTACTGATTTTTAGACCACCCTTTTGTTCAATCAGATCGACCAAGGACGATAAATCAATTCTCGAGGGCCAGTTTCTGTTCCACAGCTGCCTCACTAAACCGAAAAAAACCTCCGAGCTTTTAACGTCATTGTTACTGAATTCCCTGGCGAGCCGCAGTTCTACCATTGCGCCGAGAATCACCGCTGCCCTATTTCCGGTTCTGAGTCTCGAAGCAGTTTCAATGAGTCCTCCAGTTTCCGCTCCAACAAATGGTTTCTTGAGCTCTATTCCCTTCAAATAGGCTTTTACAGAAGAGAAAACAATATCATCCCATTGCTCTTCAGTAATCTCTTTTCCAGAAGCCACAAGGTTTGAAATGTATCTGAATAATCTCATATCGAAAGAAAGGGCAACTAGTAAAGGAAAGAGTAGATCACTTCTCGATGAGTCAAGATATTCTTTATAGCTTATCGAAGAATCAATAAACACTCTGTCAGGAATGCCATTTGCGCAGAGAAGATCCTTGACAAACTCGAAATTCAACTTGAATCCGTTAATAGCGGGCATAATCTGACCAACGGTGGTCGTTGGAAAAAGGAAGAGTTTTTCCACTTCTGTATGGCCCGCACACGCGTATCCTACCAGATCTATAATTGAACCTCCACCAATTGCAGTAACGGCTTTACATCTTGACACTCTAACCAGCTGATAAATCTCGAACACCCTGTCGATAGACTTAATATGCTCTCCGCCAGGCATTAAGTATTCAGGCTTCAAATTTCCCGCAAATGACTTCTTGAACCCTGAGTCTACTACTCTAATTGACTCAGGGAGCTTCTCAATCATATTCTTACCAAAGATGAGCTGACATCTTTCGGTCGATTCGCTCGTAAATGTAATTCTCTTCATTCCACTCCTTCTTCTGCAAGACCTTTAAGAAGACGAACCGCATTCAAGACATCGTCATAGTCGACCATTTCGTGAGGAGAGTGCACATATCTACATGGAATCGAGACGGTCCCCGATGCTATTCCTCTCCCAGTTGTCTGATAACCTCTTGCATCAGTACCTCCAAAAATCAGTACCTCATACTGGGTTGGAATTTCCTTCTTTTCAGCAACCTCTTTCAGTCTTGAGACAACCCTTGCAGAACTTACGCTTCCTCGATCCTTGATTTTTATCGTTGGACCTCCTCCAAGTTTGAAGCCCATTCTCTTAAAGGATTTGGGAGTGTCAGGGCCAGCTGTAACATCTATCGCAACAGCCATATCGGGCATAATATCGAATGCAGCGACACTGGCACCAACAATTCCGACTTCCTCCTGTACGGCAAAGACAAAATATACGTCATCTTTTGGTTTATCGAGCTCTTTCAATACCTGAATCATTATTGCGCATGCAATTCTATCGTCCATCGATTTGGAGACAATTCTCTTTCCAAGATCGACAAAGGTTGAATCATAGGTTCCGAAAGTACCAATCGGTGCCTTATTCTCTGCGTCCTTCTTGTCAATTGCACCAATATCTACAAAAACATGATCGTAGTCCAGGTTCTTTATAGTCTCTCCTAGTTCCTTTGCCGTCTCACCTTCAACATCCACTACTCCCGAAGCTCCTGTCTCAAAGATCAATCTCGAACCGAGAAGCATGTACGGAGACAGTCCTCCAACTGAATCGACTCTCAAGAACCCGCTTGAATCAATGTGAGTGACCACAACCCCAATCTCATCCATGTGCCCGTCAAACAGAAGCTTTTTTCCACTACTTCCTCTTTTCACTGCAATAAGATTTCCTAAAGGATCTATCTTCATCTCGTCAACATAAGGCTTTATCTCTTCGACAATCACTTCTCTGATGGCAGACTCTCTGCCACTTGGAGAACTAACAGTGACAAGCTTTTCGATAAGTTTCTTCATCTAGACAGCACCTTCCCTTCCTTAACCAGTATAGTTGCAAGTTCTACTACTTTAAGAAAATCGTTGACATTTATTACCGAAGTTGGTGAATGAATGTATCTTGAAGGCGTGGAAATGACTCCAGATGGCACACCGGCCATTACTTTCGCAAGCCTTGCTGCGTCAGTTCCTCCCGCTATTCTGCTCTTATATTGGAACTCTATCGAATTGCTTTTTGCTGTTTCGACAATCGTGTCAAGGATCTTCTTGTCAAGAACCAAACCGCTATGAGCAAAAGTCAGTACGGGACCTTTTCCGAGACTTGTGGCCCATCTGTACTCGGGCAGCTCTGGATTGTCACCGGCTGTCGTATTCTCAAAGACTAGCGCAACATCGGGCTTGATTTGCTTCGCGGCAACACCGCTACCTCTTAGACCCACCTCTTCTTGAACGACCCATGCGAAATAAACATCGAAATCAACCGTTTTTTCGTCAAGGCTTTCAAGAACCCTTATCAAAACTTCACAACCGGTTCTGTCGTCGAAAGCCTTTGCGACTGCATAGTCTCCTATCTCTTCGTACCGAGTATCGAAAGAAACTGGATCCCCTATTCTATGTTTTTTTGAAGCCTCTTCCTTCTTTGAATAGCCTAAGTAGATTTTCAGCTTGTTCATGCTAGGAGTTTTCAAAACAGAAGAAGGGTCTTGGGTATGAATTGCCTCGAATCCAATAACACCAGGTGTCAAATCTTCACCAACCAAAACCTTTTTTCCAATCAGCACTCGAGGATCGACTCCTCCAATGTTAGTGAAAGAGAGCGTACCATCTTCATTAATCTTTTTGACCATAAGGCCAACTTCATCTGTGTGGGCAAGGAGCATAAGTCTCTTTGAACTTTTTCCATTTCCTTTCCTGATAGCAATTAGATTTCCAACCGTATCTGTCCAGATAGAGTCCACCTTTGATTTGACAACTTCCATAATGTATGAAGACACTCTTTCCTCAAAACCGGAGATTCCCGGGAGTTCGCACAGTTCTTTCAACCGTTTGAGCTTCATATGTCCTCATCTCCTTTCAGCGAGACGAAGAAACCGGCAAGTAATCTTGCCGTACTTGCAATGTCACTAATCTGAACAACCTCAACTGGGGTATGCATATGCATTTCAGGAAGTGAAAGCAGAAGAGTCGGAATGCCGGTACCGGCTATCTGCACATTGTCAGCATCCGTCCCAGTTCGCCCAGACCCAAACTCATACTGAACCTTTATTTCGTTGTCCTTCGCGTAGTTGTTCAGTAACTCAAAATACTTCTTGTGGATGTTCGGACCTCCAACCGTCAAGGCCGGCCCCTTGCCAAGCTCTACATCATTCTCTTTATTATGATGAGTTACATCCATAGCAACTCCAAGATCTAATTCCAGAGCTTCTGCAGCTCCCTTTGCTCCAATAGCACCTACCTCTTCCCTCGTGGTAAAAACGAAGTAAACCGTGGGCGTTAAACTATACTTTGAAAGTTCTCTAGCAGTCTCTATACTTATAGCGGCACAAGCTCTATCATCCAACGCTTTGCCTGAAACCTTGCCATTCATCTCAAATGCAGAAAAATCTACTACCGCAAGATCTCCGACATCAATCTTCTCAAAATCTGGATTAATCGAAGCATCAATAAACAACTCGTCAAAAGAAGGGACCTCTCCTCTTGTCTCTTTGTTCTGAAGATGTGGAGCCAGCATGCCAATCACCCCGGCCCTTTCTTCTCCGTCTCTGCATTTAATCTTGACCTTCTGAGATATAAGAACTTTCGGATCTATTCCCCCCAGTTCTTCAAATCTCGCGAACCCTCTTTCGTCGATCTTTGAAATGACCAAAGACACCTCATCGACATGAGTGAATACTCCAATCCGCTTCTTGTCACCTTTCTTAACTGCGATTAGATTTCCAATCTCGTCAGTGTAGATTTCATCTACAAAGGGATCTATCGCCTCTTTAATTACTGAATGCACTTCACTTTCGTAGCCGACAGGTCCGAACGCATTGGAGAGATCTACTAACAATCTGGCTAGATTCAATTCGCCTCCCCCTTTACTTCAAACTTTACATTGTCTGCCTCTTCCACTATGATTCTTCCCGTTCTAACATGGGCAACGGCTGGACCATCAAAATGATCATATTCTTGAGTGATGAAGTTGCCTATTTGGATGAGCGACGGTTGTAAATCGATAGCCGCAATTACTCCAGTCTCGCCCTGGGAATAACCGGCTCTCAGAACTCCTTTCGCACTTCCGAATATCACTACGCTCCCTCCAGCTATTATTTCGGCGCCCGGATGAACGTTGCCAATAACAACTACATCAAAATTATGCACAACGATTTGACCAGATCTCAAATTTCGCCTAATAATCTGAGCTCCCCGAACTTCTGTGATCTTCTCTCTTACGAGATCATACTTCTGACCGACTTTGACGTCCTTTTGCTCCATGCTACCAACCAGGATGTCTTTAACATGAACGCCGAGATCACTGAGCAATGAGACGATTTTTACTATATCGTCGGGCTTACTTGTCTCTTGAGTAAGCATCAAAGAGATCTCATCTCCTTCAGAAAAAAAATCCTTTGCATCGGCGAACTTCTTCATGATGTCTTGCCTGAGTTCGTCAACGCTTCTGTAAGAATCAATTAGAAGTATCAGGCCCTTCTTAGTCATTCTGAAATCAATCGGCACAGTGATCACCCCTTTCTTCAAGATTCTATCACGAAAAAACTCTGTCCAAGGCGCACTGGAATTGAAAAAGTGGGCTGGATGAACTGTCAGAAATGCACATCGGCCTCTTGACCGCCGACGGTTTATAGTGTAATATAAAATACGTGCTTCGGCCCTCATCGTCTAGTGGCCTAGGACACTGGCCTTTCACGCCGGCGACCGGGGTTCAAATCCCCGTGAGGGCGCCAGTGGTGGAAGCGTAGCTCAGAGGAAGAGCGTCTGCCTTACAAGCAGAAGGCCACAGGTTCGATCCCTGTCGCTTCCACCAGATTGATGGCGAGGTAGCTCAGCAGGTAGAGCAGCGGACTGAAAATCCGTGTGTCGACGGTTCGATTCCGTCCCTTGCCACCAGGTAGTTTTATTCTTACGGATGTTTTTATGCTTGATATGTCCTCCGGGGCATATTTTTTTGAAGGTGTTTACTGTAAAGTAGCTGCTATAATGTAATTGTTTCCGGGGGTGAGAATGATAGAGAAGGTCGAGAGGCACAAATACATTATGAATCTACTTGAAGGTTCTTCTGTCCCTGTTAAGGGACAGTTTCTCGCCGACGAAACTGGTGTCAGCAGACAGATGATCGTGAAGGACATAGACGAACTGAGAAAAAATGGGTCGAGTATTGTCGCGACAACAAGGGGATACCTTCTCAGCAAAAGAAGGACCTTTAGAATGGTTGTATCGGTGAAACATGATGAAGAAGATATCTATGATGAACTCTCAGAAATCATTTCCGCCGGCGGCCATGTAGTTGATGTTAGCGTAATCCATGCAGTTTACGGAGAGCTAAAGGGCAAACTAGACCTTTCAACGATAGACGACCTTAACAGGTTCATAGCTGCTCTAAAAGCATCAAATGCAGTTCCTCTTCTCAGTCTTTCCAAAGATGGAGTTCATCTCCATACAATCGAGGCTGACTCTCAAGAGTCTTTAGAAAGAATTAGAAGCATTCTAAAAAGAAAGGGTTACTTGCTTACCTGAAGGAGGCTCTGATGAACATTGATGAAGTGATCCAAAAGTATATAACTAAGGGCAGGAGAACGCGCATGCTTCTACTGACTTCACTGGAGTGGATGTTGGTGGCCGGAGGAGTTATGATTACCTCTTTGACACTTCCTTCGATCGTGGAAGATCTTGCCGGTACTACAGGCAGTCAGAATATGATGGCAAGTTCGGTATTCGTGGGAATGCTGCTCGGTGCGTTGTTTTCCGGAATGATCTCCGATAGGTTCGGTAGGAAGTGGACAAATCTCATCTTGTTGCTAATTGCAGGTCTTTCAACCGGATTTACCGGCGCATCGGTTTCAATGAGAGCTTTTTCCATTGGAAGATTCGTAGCCGGAATCGGCTATGGTGGTCTGCTTCCTGTAGTCAACGCATATCTTACTGAATTCTCATCTATAAAGATCCGTGGTTTGTATCTCGCTCTTCTTGAATCAAGCTGGGCCATTGGAAGTATAATCACTGGTGGATTTACCATGTTGACTTTAAACAGCCTTGGATGGCGGTGGTCCTTCTACTTTCTTGCATTATTCAGTGTACCACTCTTGCTAATTTCCTTCTTTCTTCCTGAAAGCCCCAAGTATCAGTTCATGAAAAAGGGCAAAGTCGCACTAGAGAAAATACTGGGAAAAGAGATTGATGAAGAGATAGAGATGCACAAACAGTCTAAGCAACCAATTCTTGGACTGTTCAGAAATGATCTGGCAAGAAGGACAATAATGATCTGGATCAGCTGGTTTTCCGTAAGTTTTGTCTATTATGGAATCTACACGTGGGCGCCAAAGATCTTTATGTCTAAAGGTCTGACGCCCGTCTCTTCTCTCTGGTATACCTTTTTCATGTTGATCATGCAACTGCCTGGCTATCTGACCGCAGTGATCCTCATTGAAAGAATTGGGAGAAAACCATCACTAACGTTCTTTTTTGGAGGAATGGCGGTTTCGTCAATCGTCATGGCACTGGTGAATAGTTCAGCTCTTCTTCTCGTTGCGAGCGTTTTGATTTCGCTCTTTGTGCTTGGAGCATGGGGAATGGTATACGCATATACACCCGAATTATATCCAACTGAAATGCGTGCGCTTGGAAACGGTGCATCTGGAGTGATGGCAAGAGCAGCTGGAATTGTCGCTCCCTTCTTCACGAATTTGGTTATGGGAGGTACAGGCAGCGTGTTTGTAGTGATGATATTCATGGCTGCCCTGAGTTTGTTTGCTGCGATAATCGTATCCAAAATGGGCGTTGAAACAAAACAGGCGATCATCGAGTGATAAGCAAGGAGCTAATCGACAGGATCATCATTGTTGGGGAGTGAACCAATAGTTGTCTTCTCGAGAAGAAGAATCTGTCTCAAATAGTCAGGATTACTGCTATTTATGATTTCTGAGCACTCGCGGCAGTTCTCTCTACTCCGAAGCAACCTGCCCATCTTTCGACATCGAAAACTTGTAATGAAGTAAATAAGGATGGACAAGATTCATCCAATTACTGAAATCTGTATCCACTCTAGTTATTGTCGAGTTGAATTTATAGCATCAATAATTGATTTCATCAAACCACTGAGATTGGTCATGTTGGCTTGTCACTTCGTTTACTGCTTTTATTCTTTTCATTATCGCAGTTTATGATCTGTTGGAGGGGTTCCAAATGAAGAAACGACTCGACAAATGTCCAAGCTGCGGTACAGACTTGCAGATAACTGAGTATGCCTATCAGAACTGCAAGGCAAAGATAATCGGATCATTTTCGCAGGGAGAACTTTCATCTTTGCCAGAAGAGCTTCTTGCGTTTTTGAAGGCCTTCATCAAGAACAGAAGGAATCTCTCAGAGTTTCGAAAAGAGTTAAATATTCCGTACTCTACAGCTAGAAGCAAAACTGGAATAACTGGTAACCGGTCCCGGATCCGGAGTTGCCAACCGTCAAGTTCGCAAAGCATCCAAAATAATCAAGAAGCTCGAAGAGTTGAACTAACAATGAAGAGGTCGCTCAGCTTCTGAACAACATGAAAAAGGGAAGATAATAGCAGATGGATTCATGCCAACAGAATTTGTTGTCAAGATGCTTCACATAGCACCGGCAGATGATAATTCTTCTCAAATTTTAGACCATAAGAGAGTTTGAAGATCATTATGCGAAAAATGGTATATTATTGTTGCTCGACAACTTCTGTAAAGGGGTGTCGCGAATGAAAATAGTTAGGACGCTCTTTCTGGTTCTGCTTATTGTCATTGCGGTTGCAGTTGTCAACGGAATTTTCAGTGTGACAATGGCGAGGATTTTTTTGAACAGGATTGAAAGAGAAGGTAGGTACTTGAAGGTCGGTGAGGAAGAGCTTTTTCTGAAGGTTCTCGGCGAAGGAAAACCGATGCTTATGATTCACGGATTTCCCGGATCGCATCTTGATTTTTCAGAACTGGCCAAGCTTCTCTCTTCAAATAGAAAAGTCTACCTAGTAGACCTCCCTGGATCAGGCTTATCTGAAGCGTCAAGCAAAGGAGACTACTCAAGAAAAGGATACGCAGAGCTTCTTGTAGATTTGATGAATCTTCTGAACATTGAAAAAGCAGATATAATAGGGCACTCCCTCGGAGGAGAGATCGCGCTCAACATCGGCTACTACTATTCAGAAAGAGTAGAGAATCTCATCCTTATAGATTCTTATGCATTCACCGAACAGAAACTCGTGCCTGATTTCATTTCTAGTAGCAAAGTGTTGACATGGATTGCAATGCGATTCTATTATCAGACCTATCCTGTTCAGAGGTATCTCTATACTAAAAGACTGGGAGACAAAAGTTACTTCGTCCATGAGGAGTTCGGAAAGTATTTTGCTCTCGTAGATCGTATGTCTATACAATTCCTTAGTGAGTTCATTAAGGACAGCGATGGCGGTTCTCTTTCAGGAATGCTTGGAGAAATCGATCTGAATGTATTAATAATCTGGGGAGAAAGGGATGAAATACTTCCTTTAGATTATGCAAAAAAGATTTCTGAAGAGATTCCTGGAAGTACTCTCAAGATAATTGAGGGAAGAGGACACGCTCCCTTCATCGACAAACCCGAAAGGGTGGCTGAAGAAATTCTCTCTTTCCTCGAATAAAGAGGAGGACACGACTTTGATACACTCTAGACCGCAAGTCGTGGTCAGTAGATGTCTCGGATTCGATACCTGCAGATACAACGGCCAGATGATTCCAAGCAAATTCGTCAAAAGGCTGAAGAAATACGTCCAGTACTTTACCGTGTGTCCCGAATTCGATATCGGACTTGGGGCACCGCGAGCCCCTGTAAGAATGGTAAGAAAGTCAGATGGAATAAGGTTAATTCAACCTTTGACAGGTAACGATGTTACAGAGCGTCTTACAGATTACTCTCACAGGTTTCTCGATGGTTTGAGCGGAGTTGACGGTTTTATTCTCAAATCTGCATCGCCAACCTGTGGCATAAAAGATGTGAAAGTGTATCCCGGGGCAGGTAAGATAATGTCATCCGGTAGAGACTCTGGTTTTTTTGGAGGAATTGTTATTGAGAGGTTCAACTTCCTCCCAGTTGAAGACGATGGAAGGCTATCAAACTTCATAATAAGAGAACACTTCTTGACCAAACTTTTTACGGTCTCCCGATTCAGAGAACTCTCAAATAATCTTACCAGGAAAGGGCTGGTGGATTTTCAATCTGACAACAAGCTGTTATTCATGTCGTACAATCAAAAAGAAATGAGGATTATGGGTGCGATTGTGGGGAAGATGGATTCCAGAGATATTAGAGAAGTCTATGACGAGTATTCCTCTCATTTCTACAAAACGATGTCAACCCCACCAAGACACACCTCTCATATCAATGTCTTGATGCATGGACTGGGTTACTTTTCAAAGTACATATCGTCTTCGGAAAAGAGATTCTTTCTCGATACACTCGAAAGATATAGGGAGGGAAAGATTCCGCTGAGCGTCCCTCTATATATTTTACGTTCTTACGTCGTTGCATTTGAAAGCGAATATCTCGCGCGGCAGACTTTCTTCGAGCCTTATCCAGAAGACCTCGTCGAAATAACGGATTCTGGAAAGGGCAGATCAGGAAAATGAGAGCAGATAGGGCCCACAAGTTGAATAAGAGCAATGATCGACGCGGGAATTTTGTTTTATACTGGATGCAAGCTTCACAGAGAACTGAAGAGAATCATGCTCTTGAACTTGCTAAACAAGAAGCGAAAGAACTTGATGTTCCACTTGCTGTGCTTTTCGTTCTGAACGCTAATTACCCCTCAGGAAACCTGCGGAGTTTTTCCTTCATGTTCGACGGTTTGAGAGATGTGAAATCGGAGCTCGAAGAACAGGGAATCCGCTTCGTGATTTTTAAGGGAGATCCGGTCGATATAGTCCCCAAAGTATCTAAACGTTGTGCTCTGGTGGTAACAGACGTAGGTTATCTACGACACCAGATAGACTGGAGGAAGAGGATCGCTGAAAAACTAGAATGTCCGTTTCTTTCTGTTGAAAGTAACGTGGTAGTTCCTGTAAGAACGGCAAGCTGCAAAGAAGAATACAGCGCAGCGACTTTCAGGAAGAAGGTTATGAAGCATTTTGCTGAATTCGTAAATGATTTCGAAGCTGTGGAACTAAGATCCAGAGCTTCGCTTGCTGAATTTGAAGGCGCTACGGGTATTGAAGACGTTGATCTTTCCGACCTTGACCAGAGCGTTTCCGTTGTCTCCGATTTCCATGGGGGGCAGAAAGAAGCCAAGAGAAGACTTGAAGTATTTCTCTCGAAGAATTTAGACCGGTTTGAAGAAGAGAGAAATGATCCGAATTCCGGTTGCCTGTCAGAAATGAGCCCCTTTCTTCACTTTGGACACATTTCACCTTCTTACATCGCACGAAGAGTAATTGATTCCTGTTCAAAGGGAAAAAATGCATATATCGAAGAACTGGTGGTCAGGAGAGAACTGGGCGTTAACTTCGTCTTCTATAATTCCAAATACGATTCCTTTGAAGCACTGCCTCAGTGGGCTCAGAAGACTCTCAATGAACACCGGAAGGACAAGAGAGTTCGATCCTTCTCACTTTCCGAACTTGAAAGCGGTAAGACCGATGATCCTTACTGGAATGCAGCTCAAAAGGAAATGTCTCTTACCGGGAAAATGCATGGTTATATGAGAATGTACTGGGGAAAGAAGCTCCTTGAATGGAGCTCCGATCCCGAAAGCGCTATTTGCTCGGCAATATACCTTAACGACAAGTATGAACTGGACGGACGGGACCCAAACGGATACGCCGGTATCCTTTGGTGCTTTGGAAAACACGACAGAGCGTGGTCTGAACGCGAGATCTACGGTAAGGTCAGATATATGAACTCAAACGGTCTCAAAAGGAAATTCGATATCGATTCCTACGTCAAAAGAATCGATAATCTGTCATTCGACAGAAAGTGACGAACTGAAAACTTCAGTATCAGTTACTCTTTCATCTTTCATTACTTCCAGTTCAACTATTAAGTCATAAGTGCCTGGGACAAGGCCAAGAATCTTGATCGCCTTTCTTGGGTATGTGAAGGCCTGAGTAACAAATTCCCCGCTACCCGGTGAGTGGAGCGTGGCGTATACTTTTATGGTTCTAGTCTCAATAAGGAGAACGCTTGTCACTTCTATCTCATATCCTCCTGTAGGTTTTTCTCCAGCTTGTATTACCAGGACCGGTTCGCCTGATATTACTGAGGTTTCTCTGAACCCTTTTTCTTCCACAACACCAATCAAAATTCCTGCTTCAATGCTCCTCTCTATCTCCACTGCAAGGCATTCATACTCAAGCTTCTTCACCGCATCCTCCAAAACCGATTCATAGTCAAGTACTAATTCCATTACGGACAACGAATACCCTCTTTCAAATGATAACAAAAACGGCTTCATTACAAAATAAAGCCCCTGTCTAGCCAAGGAAACTATCTTCTCATAGCATTCACCATTTACTTTCAGCTGAATTGATGCCTCCCGTTCCTGCTCTTCGCTTTCAGGATCGAAGAGCCAACCTGAAGCAATAATCACAACTTTATTGGAATCACTTGCAGAAAGAACGGAGAAATCAACGCTCTTTGTTCTACTTCCTGTGCTTTCATCGAGTACGAGCGGCTCGTAACTTGAAAGCTCCGTGTAGTCTACCTGAAAAGCGACCAGAAAAGGGGAAAGAAGAACAATGGCAATGAACACAATAATCAACTTCTTCATATTTCACCTCCTTCTTGTAAGACATGCAATTTCGCAGATTTGTTTGCACAGGTTAATTCTGAGCCGCTATAATTCAAAGAATCGTCTTCAACGCCTCAAATAAGCCATGAGTATCCTTCTGTATTTACCTTCAGAGATGTATCTTTTTAATAGGAGCAATCGCTCCAATTAAATGGGGAGGTGTTTAGATGAACAGGCGTTTAGTTTTTGTTCTTTTAATGGTCCTTCTTTCCCTTTCGATTCTTGTTGCCAACACGATTGAATTGGAGTTCTGGACTCACGAAGACCCAAACAGAACTCCGCTTGAGGAACGTTTCATTGAGGAATTCCAGAAAATGTACCCAAACGTAGTTATCAAAAGGGTTACACAGTCTTCCTCCAAGATACAAGAGCTCATACTGACGGCTTTCGCCGCTAATCAGGGTCCAGATATCTTCAACATGTCAATTGAAGACGAATTTGCATACATTGCTAATGGAAGAGTCGCTCCCGTTGATTATGAAGCCGCAGGTTACAAAGACATGGAGGATTTACTGGCATCATTCCTTCCCGGAACTCTAGATCCTGTGAAGTATGAAGGCGAGATTTATGGGCTTCCTCTCGAAATTACCAACTGGTGCATCTTGCTTAATAAGAAAGTATTCAGAGATGCCGGTCTAGATCCGGAAATCGACTACCCAAAAACATGGGAAGAGATGATGGAAGTATCTGAAAAGCTCACAATAAGAGAGGGTGAGATAATTACCCGTAGGGGCTTTGATTTCAGGTACCCGTACTATCTCGTAGCATTCATGCCATTGGTCGAGCAAATGGGCGGAAAACTCGTAAGTGACGACGGAAAGACCGCGATTATAAATGACGAAGCTTGGCTAAACTTCCTTGACTATATGGCAGAATGGGGACCGAATGGAAGAAATCTCGGTTCTCCAACTTACAAGAATGCCCGCAGTTTGTTCAATATGGACAACAACGACATTGGTATGTGCACAACCGGTCTATATCAACTCGCGAGAATAAAGGCCGACAATCCGGAATTTTATGACAGTGGAGAATTCATGGTCGTTCCCTTCCCTCAGTTCGAAGATGCTGTAAATTACGTGCCAGCCCATTATTATGGACACTACTACATGGTGAACTCCCAGAAACCAAAGGAGAATCAGGAAATGGCCTGGAAGTTCATCTCTTACATGCTGAGTCATGCAGAGGAGTATCTTGAAAAGGTTGCAATCATAATACCGACAAACGAACTACTGGAGTCAGAGACGTTCAAGAATTATCCATATTCAGACGTCTTTATCTCCGATCTTGAAAAATCGACGGTTGTGTATTTCTCTGAAAGCTCAGCAAAGATTCAGTCTCTAATAAAGGAAGCTGTAGAATCTGTTATGCTTAGCGGAACAAGCTCTCGTGATGCACTCGATACACTGAGAAGAAAGGTTCAAGAGGTTTTGGACGATCAGTATTGATTAATTTGCCCGCCACGCGGCGGGCAAATTCCTTTCAGAAAGGAGTGAGCCTTACCTTTGAGACGTGTTTTTAACAGGGGCATAGAACACAAAAAAGCAAGGTGGGGCTGGTTATTTGTGATCCCATCGCTTGCCTTTTTTGCCGTCTTTTCTTTCTATCCAATAATTAATGCTTTTTACACCAGCCTTTTCAGAAAAAGACTCCTAGATCTGCGGCCCCCAAAGTTTATAGGCTTTGCAAACTATGAGTATCTTCTCAAATCGCCCGATTTCTGGAATTCAGTCAAGGCAACCTCTATCTTCACACTGGGAACGTTCATTCCAATTGTGGTATTCAGCCTTCTGCTCGCGGTCTTTATCATGTCAAGGCGAAGGTTCCAAAAGTTCTTCCAGATAGTGTACTACTCACCGGCCGTCCTTTCTTCAGTAGTTGCTGCAGCCATCTGGTTGTTGATATTCGATCCGCGAGGTCTGGCGAATACCACCATGAACACTTTGCTCGGAACCGTCGGCAAAGATTATAAGTGGTTGGCAACGGCGGGAATGGTAAGGTTGTCGACAATCCTGGTATATTTCTGGAAGTACATAGGTTACTTCACGATTATTTATATTACGGGATTGGCATCCATACCTCAGAGCCTACACGAAGCGGCACAAATCGATGGTGCAAACGGCTGGAAGGACTTTTGGCACATCACCCTCCCTTTGCTGAAACCGACAACCGTTCTGGTGTCGATCATGTCTATGCTTCAGTGTCTGAAAACATTCAGCACCCAGTATCTCTTCACGCAATCGGGAGCTCCCACCCAGCCAATAAACGTAATAACCCTTAACATATACAACACGGCGATCAGAGACCATGACATTGGCAGAGCAAGCGCCATGAGTATTATCCTCTTCGGCATAATGCTCTTCTTTACCTGGCTTCAATTCAGAGTAAGCAAATCAGGTGGAGAAGTCGACTATTAGGAGGTGTCTTGTGAAGACAATTCGAAAACAATCCGTGGTTGTTGATGTCTTGATATGGGCCTTCCTTATAGTGACAGCCATCGTGATTCTTGCACCCATAGTCTTTATGTTCACGGCCTCGCTTATGCCCTCGAAAGATATCCTGAAGATGCCGTATTCCTGGATCCCGAAGGATCTCTACATAGATAATTACTGGCAGGCAATAAGGGGGAATGATGGCAGTTTCATCTACCCCAGGAACATACTCAACTCATTCATAGTTGCGGGAGCTGTTTCACTTTCTACCGTATTCCTTTCCGCGTTAACGGGATATGGTCTGGCTAAGTTTCCCTTTAAAGGGAGAAATCTGGTGTTCCTTTTGATCATGGCTACCATGATGATCCCCTTCGAAGCCATTATGATTCCTCTGTATCTCGTTGCAACATCACTCAAGATCCAGGACTCATATGTCGGACTGATACTCCCCTTTATGGTTAATGCTTTTGGAATATTCCTGATGAGGCAGTATTTGATAACGTTTCCCGATGAAATAATTGATGCCGCCAGAATAGATGGTTCAGGCGAGTTTAGCATCTTCTGGAAGATAATACTGCCAAATAGTGCTCCGGCAGTTGCTACACTTGCTATCCTTACATTTCGAAGTCAGTGGGACAACCTGCTTTGGCCTCTCTTGATTTCACAGAGTGAAGAAATGAAGACAATCCCACTGTACATTGTGAAGTTTGCCATGGAGAAACACACTAACGAGGGAGCGATGATGGCGGCTGCAGCAATAGCGAGCATTCCCATGCTGATTCTCTTTCTTGCGCTCTCTAAGTATTTCGTCAGTGGAGCGTCTCTTCATTCATCGAGAAAGGGGTGACCTAGGAAGTACCTAGCCTCAACAAGTCCAAAAAAGCTGCCTTTAAGGGAAAAAATCTCCTGAGAGGTGTTTCTGTCAATTACGGCGACCGAATCATCAAGCCGACATACGAGGAGCTTATTGTGGTTTTGCCAGTCAACTATCGGCACTGCCTCTCTTAATTTGTCGTTTACGATGTGTCTTTCTTTAAGAGATAAGTCGTCTGTGTCAAAAACCAGTATTTCATCAACCCTCGAGTCGACCACAAACAAATCCCCATCACTAACTGAAACATCCATTGCGTAGCCAACCTTAATTTCGGCTTTCTTGACGAGCGCAGAGTCACCAATTTCAAAAGTCATTACTCCTCTTTCTCCTGCTGCAACATAAAACGAGTCTTCCCAGGCTGCAATGGCGTTTACTATTACTCCCTCTTCCAGATCACTCACATACCTGGGATAAATGTGATCGATTAGCTCGAATCCCTTCTCCCCTCTCCGAATCACGAAAAGCCCATCAAGCTCGCTTCCAACCAACAAGTAGTCATCCAGGTACGCTAGGGAGTTTACCCAGCCTTTCAGTGGTATTGTCTGAATGTGTTTATAAAAGGACGATCCATAGAACTTAAAGACTTCTACCCCGTGTGTCCCGTCGGCTACAAAGACTTCCAGTCTCTCAATATTAACTTCGATTGCTTCGCAATGAAAAGTATCAACCACCCTATAACCCTCCGGTTGAAGAGCGGGAATCACCGCAAAGCCTTTGTCTCTAAGGACATTGAAGATCAGTTTACCGGCAACTATTCCTCCACTCGATAACGAGGTGACAGGTATGACTCTCATATTCCACTCCTGATTCCCGGCAATGACTTCGACTAGACCGATAAATCCAGATCCAATGTAGAACCCACTAGCGAGTGAAATAGAAAAGAAAAAGAAAACGATCCCTAAGAGAATCACTCTTCTCATTTTTTCACCCCCAAGATTATTCTAATGCACCATCAAATAAACAAGGCTCCTATCTAACGACACAAGACTGACTTTTTGGTGGTCTCAAGATTGGAAATTAGATTTTTCCCCAGAAGAAACAAGTAATATAATTGAATAGAGAGGTGATCTTATGAGTAAGAAGGAGTTCCTTAAAAGGATTCTTTCAGAAGGGCGAAGTGCAGACGAGATAGCCGATCTCTTTGGAATTACCGCCGAAAGGTTAGAGAATTATCTCGAAGACCCTTCACGGTCGAAGCTTGCCGTCGCAGAGATCAAGACTGAGCTAAGAAGGCTGGAAAGCTTGCCTCTGGAAACAAAGGAAGACATTCTTCTCTTCTCTTTCAGAGTTATACTGGAATCGATAAACTTTCTGTTCTCCGATATTGAAAGAGCTGCTTCAGATAAAAGAGAAGAGAGACTGCCGTGCCTGATAAGGAAGCTCATCGATGGAGCATACCTCCTTCTCGCGATTTCCAGACTCGAGAAGGTCGGTAAGAATCTCTCATCGATGAAGTTCGACGAGAGATTCTTGCGAGCATGCCAGAATAAGGCACTAGTAGTCGATAGACTAATGGATCTTGCCGAGCTGATAGATCGGGAAATTGAGCGTTAGCCTTTCCTTTTGCGATCCTCCAATCGGTTTCAACAAGTGTAGTATAATCTTCTTGGAAGTCACTTTAAGTGAGGGATATGTTTTGTCTGATTCTCGTCAACGGGAATTCATTTCATTTTTATCGGCCGAAGATGTTATCGAAAAAGCCAATGAGAGTCTTGAGGGTAAGAACTGGAAACCGCTAGCTGAGACCTCAAATGCTGCATTGATTTCTTTGAAGACTCCACTGGTCGCAAGTTTCTTCAAGAAGTTCTTTGAGACCAAGTACGCTTTCATTTACAGAAGTGTAGAGGATGAATTGATCTCCTCGAGTTCAGAGAAGCTCTCTGATCTTGTCGACACTCTGTTTCAAGCGGCAACTGAGCGACAGACTCTAGATGATAGTTTCTTCGTTTTTTTGGACTACTTCAAGGAGGCTCCTCAAATTCTAGAAAAGATCGTACTTCACTATTCCTCTTTGATCGCGGATAAATCCGACTCTCTCTTAACGAGTCTAAGAGAACTCAAGAATTTGCACGAAAGGGTGCGGAGAAGGGCCGATCAATTTGGACTGAATCTCGCTTTGAATGAAATTGTTTCGAGGTTGTTTAGCCTCGAATGCCCATTACTCCCTATGCTTGAATCAGATCTTGTTGATTTCCTTTCAAAATTCCCTCCCGATGAAGATGGGGCTTCTAAATTCCTGGACAATCAGATTGGGCTTGCTGTAGGTGAATACGATGAAAGTAGTGTGGAGGTTCAGCTTTCGAGATTGGAGACTATAATCAAAGAAATAAAGAGATATTCTTTAACCTTCATGAAATGGCTTACCGTTCCCGATAACCTCTTCGTTTCATATCTCGAAAAGGGTTTTAGAAGATACGGGACAATTGCAACATGGCTTGAAGGTATAAAGGAAGCGAGGACCGAGTATGGACTTGGTCAGAGTCATTGGGAACAAGCAAGAAGGTGGTATTTCGAAAAGATATCTAGCAGAATTCTACCCTCTTTTCAGAAGGCAATGGCTGGCTGGGCTTGCTGGACGATTATTGAAGAACGACAGATAAAGGACCCTTTAGCCCATGCGGGCGAAACTATGCGTTACTCTGCTAGAAGGAGCGAGTTTAGGATTATCAAATGTGAAGAAAGCAGCGGCGTTTTTGATCTATGTTCTGTCGACGAATTGATGATAACTTCGTCGGGTCTCAAGAAGGGTGAAAGAAGCTTTCCGTTCAACTCTATAAGAACTCAGCTAGAGGAGTTGAGGCTCTCTCGCGAAGCCTTTTTGGACAGCAAAGATGCAATTTTTGTCGGATATACTTGGAAGTACTTACTTCCCGGTGGGGGGCCAGACAAGGAGGCCAAAAACAACGAGCGAATAGAGTGCTTCAACTATTACTGTGTAACAGTTTCGGCAACGGGTTTCGGTGTCCCTTTGATAAAGCTGTTTTTTGCAAGAGAGGAAAGCGCAAGAACTTTCATTGAGTTCTTGAAAGAAGCGCGGATAATGTCTTCGTGGAAAGAGTATCCGCAGAATGGGCTCCCCGCTCCGCTAAAAGCAAAAACAAAGAATCGATCTGAGTCTGAAGACCAGATTAATCCTGGAGAGGCTAACCATAAAACAGTCGGGGAACTCATAATACGAAATATGGTCGAAGAGAGTGACGAATCGGAAATCGAAGAGACAACAGAGGTTTCAGCGGTCCCTATATCTGCAGAATTGCTTGAAAAGATCAACTCTCTTCATTACGAACTTGAATGGTCAACCAAAAGGATGAATGAGGTAGAGTGGACATATTTCTTTCCGGAGAGGGAAAAAGAGGAAGAAGAAATAAAAACTGAAAATCCTGTACAAGAAGAGATTACTGGATTCAGAGAGCTTGAAGTAAAAATAGAAGCCCTGTCGGGGAAAACAAAAAGAACTGTCTGTAAAATCCTTTCATGTGAACCCGAAAGAGAGTATTCGCTTCAAGAACTTGGGCTAACATTCTGGAGTGTCTTTGTAGTGGCACCTAAAGTGACAAGTGGCGGTAAACCCCTTATAGAAGTTATTAGTGGTGATGTACCCAGGCTTGTCTGGGGAAACAATTTCGATGAAGAAACTAGGGAACTGCTGAAAGCGAGGTTCGCATCAGATGATTGACACAAAGCTGAAAGGAGTTTTCCGTGGATTACCATCCGATGTTTGAGGCCATAAGAGCCGGAACTGCCGTCCCGGTTGATTTCGTCACCGAGATACTCACAGGCCGAGAAAAATACGTTCAAGAGATTGAGAACGATATCAACTACATTCTGACTGGGAGAAGCAAGGTGAGAGTCTTTCTGGGAGAATACGGACTGGGAAAGACAACTCTTGCCAGATACGCGGAATACGTGTCCAGGGAAAAAGGAATGATGATATCCTGCCTTTCCGAAAAGGATTACGACACACTACACAAACAGGACGAATTCTTTAGATCAATAATGAAGAACATGACAATGGTGGGAATAAACGGGAATCCTTTGAAGATATTCCTCAGGGCCTGGGCCGAAAAGACGCTCGGCGAGCTTGAGGAACTGAGAATTCCGTCTGACGATGTGAACTCAGTGAGAGAATACCTATCAACGAGAGACAATTATGACCCCGATGGCATGTTTTCTCATTTCTGCGCCGCATATGTGGCAAGCGCTGGACAGGGAGCCCCTGGTGAAGAGTTTTATGCGTATCTCGTTGGAGATAGTGTTGACAAAAGAACGATGAAAAAACACGGCATATACCATTTTCTCCAGGATGATGGTTGGAACTTCCTGAAGTCTTTCACTTCTTTGATGGATACTTTACAGGTCCCAGGGCTGGTAATAATAATGGATGAGCTCGAATCCACAATGAACAGAAGAAGAGATGTAAGGGATAGGACCTTCAATCAACTAAGGGAAATCATCGACAAGATGTCTGCGGGGTTCCTCCAAAAGACTTACTTTTTGTGGCTTGGAACAGATGTTTGGTTCGAAAACAAGCATAGAGGAATCGCATCCTACCATGCGCTTTACGACAGGATGAAAAACATCTCCGGGGATAATAGTGGAAAGACCATTATCCTGAATCTAGAACCGTTGGGAAAAGAAGATTTGAGACAGCTGATCAGGCGGTTAAAGACGCTTTACGCCAGCTGCTATTCATACACTGCAGACTCGTCCTTCGAAGAGACCACACTGCAGTCCCTGGTTAAGCAGTACACAGGAATTGATGGAAAACTCAGACCCTCCGTTAGAGAAGTTGCCAAGCTCACCGTAGAGTTCCTCGATTCTCTCAGGCAAGGCAAAGGACAAGAAGGAAATGGAGACGCAGATTCAGTTAAAGCTGCTGATCAACTTTGGTGATTGATCCCAGACTAAATCAGAAGCTTGTGGATCTCTTCTCTTATAGATATCGCTGGCAGAGCTTGAGAGAGATTCAGAGCAAAACTATTCCCCCTGTGCTGGATGGAAAGAACTTGTTGCTGATTGCGGGTACGGCCTCAGGAAAAACGGAAGCAGTAATGATACCCGTAGTTAATAGACTACTTGAGCTTTCGGCTGGTCTGAAATGCATTTACTTCGCTCCACTGAAATCTTTGATCAACGACGTGGCTTCTCGACTTGAACTCATTCTGAGACCTTTTGGTATGGTAGTGGGGAAGTGGCACGGTGATCTCACAAAATCAGAGAAGTTCTCTACTGCGAAGGAGGCCTCCATACTCGTAACGACACCTGAATCAGTTGAAGGTATCTTTTTGAGTGAGAATATAGATTTGCTTTCAAAGGTAGAATTCGTGATAATAGATGAGGTGCATGCTTTCATCGATTCTCCAAGAGGCGCTCAGCTTGCTTCTTTAATGGAGAGAATTAAGATTCTCTCTGGCATTGATCAACAGAGAATTGCAATGTCCGCAACTGTTGGAAACCCTGAACTCCTTATGGAATGGCTTAGTGGGAGCTCAAACAGAGAATCCGAAATAGTAACTGACGACAGTAAGAGCAAGAGAACCATTGAGGTTCTCACGGAAGGAGAGATCTCTCCAGCCGAATACCTCGCAAGGCTCCTTGAGGAGACTGACGACAAGATTCTACTCTTTTCTTACTCGCGAGCGAAAGCCGAGGATTTTGCAGCTTCTGCAAAAGCGTTAGGACTGGCTATCCCGGTTCACCACAGTTCCGTATCAAAGAGCTTAAGGGTAGAGATTGAGGAGGAGTTTAAGAGGGACAAGAAACTGAGGGCTATTGTAGCCACTTCGACGCTGGAAATGGGCATAGACATAGGCGATATAGATAGGGTGATCTTTCTTGAGATACCTCCATCAGCGGCTTCATTCCTTCAAAGAGCTGGCCGTGCCGGAAGAAAGAAGAACAAATCCACAATATCCGTTTTCATAGAGGATCCTCAAAGTCTCTATAATCTTCTGGGAATACTCGATATGCTAGAAGAAGGATCCGTTGAGCTACTCAAGCCTAGCAGTTTTCATCTTCCTTTGCTGGGCCATCAGTTGATCGGCCTAACCAAGACTGCCGGTTCTTTGTGCAAGGAAGATCTTACAGTGCTCAAGAGAGCCTTCCCTTTCCGACAAATCGGCAGCGCGGATTTCGAAATCGTTTTGGATCACCTCGTTAAGGAATCCTTCCTGGCAAGAAGAGGAAATGCGATAACTTCGGGGGCTGCTACCGCCGAGATGATCGGAAGCGGAAAGGAAAAGATGGACTTTGTTGTCCTCTTTCCCGGGGGATTTGATTACTCCGTTATTTTCAACGGACACGAAATTGGAAAGATTCACCCTGCAGTTCTTAGCACTTCCTCTGACGATGAAGTCAGTTTTCTTCTCGGGGGAAGATCATTCCTTGTAAAAGAAGTCAGTCCTGCCAGGAAGACAGTTCATGTTGTTTTAGGTGACAGCGGCAAACCGCCTTCTTGGTTTGGAAGCAGTTCGTTGATGACAAAGGAGTTCGCAAGGGCCATAAAGTCTTCTCTGGCAGAGATAAAGATTCCTGATGGAGTAGTTCTCTCACAGGACGCTTCACAAACGCTTCTTGACTTCATCGATAATCACAGGGCATCATCTATTTCAATTTCTCTTCGAAACTCAAGAAAAAGTGTAATAATCGAAACCTTCGCGGGCGATATGTCAAACATCTTTCTCTCTCTGTGCATAAAGGCAGTTTCCGGTATCAAGAAGATTAGCTCTAGCTGGCACAGCGTAATAGTTAAGGACGGAATCGATATCGATGAGCTACACGAAATGTTGCTCGCGATTTCAAGAATGGAAGAAAATGAAATCAAAGGGATTCTCTCAACCTATCTCAGAGAAAACCCAAATGAGCTAAAGAAACTGTACGAACTCTTAGGCGAAAAACTCGATAGATTCGTTCCTCAACAACTCCTTGTAAAGTATGTAATACACAGATTCTTCGACTCCCCCTTACTGAAGGAACTGTCTGAAGCCGTAATGGTAACAGATGCTGACTCCTAAACCCCCTACAAGCAAAACACCCATTATGTAAAAGAGAAAAGGGGGCAATTGAACCCCCCAAAAATGAATCTAATTCAGTCCTCCTCGAAATCCTCTTCCATCTCCACAACTGAATCGTTGAGCCTTTCAAGATCACCTTTCAGTTCGAGGATCGATGCTTGAAGCTCGGGTAGACGTGCAATGATCTCGTCAAGTCCATCAACCCAGTCTTCAATGCTTGATCTTAATTCCGTCACTTCATCCTGTTCCATATCCGGCAGAGCCTCGGTAAGCTCCTGGACATCAGCATTCTCAAGTTCATCGAAAAGCTCTTCAACTAGATCGATGATCTTCTCTATGTTCTGCACCTTTGCCACTCCTTTCGGGTTTGACTTCTATACTGACAGATGTTATCACAACTTAGTGGAGTTTTGTATAGTGAAAGGAGCATGCTTTCGATCCTGAAGACTCTAGAATTACGCCTTCGTGATCAACCGATTTTTCCGTCGCTCTTTAGTCTTGCTCAAAAGCAACGAAAGAAATACTGATGATTTGGGAGATCTGAAACACAAAAAAGAAGCGGCCGAAACGGCCGCCTCTGAATTCAGAGAAATACAACTATCTCTCTGGGAAACCATAACCGATTGCTTCGTTCCACCAATCGGGATATGGTGAGGATTTGAAATTGACATATCCGAGTGCGTAGTTTCCAAGAAGCCTGTCACCAAGAAGTTTCCATTCTTCGTGCCATGCAACCGCGTTCATGAAAGCATAGTTGGAGACGAAATCTATGGCAGCTTCTGGATCCGTCTCATACATATCAGTAGCTATCTTCTGAACTTCCGGTGTAACCTTGTAGAGAACTTCCAGTTTAGGATCCCTGTAGTTCCTGATATCCTGGATCGCAAGGTTATAGTGAAGTTCGGCCATCTGCTGCACATAAGAGTTGACCCACCAACCGGAGTCTCTTCTGAACTCTTCGAATCTACTACCGGTCTCGTAGAACTTGGGAAGCTCTCTCATTATCGGCCACAATGGAACTATGTAGCTTGTATCGGGTGCGCCGTAACCGAACCAACTGATTCCTTTAAATGGTTCTGCATAGGCAGAGTTTGTCTCGCCTATGTGGACATAGCAGGTTCTGTGCATATTGATACTTCTCTCCCAAGAACCCGTCTTACCAGTATTGGCATATCTTAGAGGATCTCCCCAGGGGCCCGCAGCCAGTCCAGCTGTCAGGTCGTAATCCGTTCCCTGATAGTAATCACCCTTGATCGCAAAGATATCATTTACGGTGAGAAGTCTGTCGGGCTTAACAGAAAGCGGGAATCTCAAGTCGTGTGGGCTGAGTCCCAGAGAAGGAGCTGCGAGGTCGAATGCTCTCCACTCTCTTCTTGTTGCGTAAAGGCTGTCGTTCGGAGCGTAAATCTCGGCTATGTTGAATGGCTTGCCTGAGTTAGGATCATACCATCCCTGTTCCACGGCAAAGGATACTATGTTCGGGGAAGCCATAACGTTTTCTGTGTCTTCGAGATCTACTTCCATGATTCTTGCTCTATTTGCTGCAACTGTGAAGTGGTCACTTGGAATCCTTACACCAGCCCAAATATCTCTTCCGTAGAACTCAACGATCCAGGTCTCTTCGCCGTCGGCAACGGTCATTGTCTCTCCGCCGCCACCAACCGTGCTCCATCCATACTGCTCGACGAGATCACCCATGATCCTTACAGCTTCTCTCGCGGTCGCGGCTCTCTCGAGAGCAATATCATGTGCCGTCCAGCAGTCAATGATTCCCTTAGAGTCCGTCCAGAGAACCTTTCTTACTTCCTTGCCATAATCGGTACTGGTGTCTATACCAAATGTTGATTCACTTACGGCAACTCCTTTCTCGTTCATGAAGGAGTATCTTGAGTGGAAGTACTGATAGGTGTGAGGAACCTGAGGAATCTGTCCTATGAGAGTCCCCTTCGAACCAATGTTCACTTCGGGATAGTTGCCGTAATCGATGTAGTTGTGAGAATCGAGCACGATATCTCTCATTGAACCTTCCGGCCAATCCATCGCAGGGATAATCCACAGACGGAAATCCGCACTGGTTGAATCATCGTTGTGTGTAATGATAGTTGAACCATTAACCATTGCATCCTTGCCAACCCCAAGGATAGTACATGCAACGGCTGCACTTGCGAAACTTATCAATGCCACAATCAGAATTATTAAAACTTTCTTCATAAGAGTACATCACCCCATCTAGATTAGATTTGTTGTTGCTTTTGAAACATTACTACTACGCTGTCTGACTGATCCCACCTCCCGTATAGATTCACTGAACAAGAAAGGGTTTTTGGATTCTAGTTGTTCAAAGAGTCCAGAAGTTCGCCCCATTCTTTTGGCAGACCTGTTCCAAAGTTAATCCTGTCTGCACAGTAGTTGCCCACCAAGTAATCTCCGAACTTAAGCTGCTGGCCTGCCATGCAACCGTCGTGTTGTACGCATAATCACTTATGATAGCAAGCGCGGCATCGTTATCGGTCTCGTATAGTTCTGTGGCGTATTCTTGAATCTTTGGCAACGTCTGATACACTGCCTGCATCTTTAGATCCCTGAAGTTTCTTAAATCGACGATTGCATCTTTGAATCTCAGCCCTGTCATTTCCTGAACATATGTACTTGTCCACCATCCAGAATCTCTTCTGAAGTCTTCATATCTCGAGCCAACCTGATAGAACTCTGGCAGCTCAGACATTGCCGGCCAAAGAGGAGTATGGTACTGTGCGCCGCCTCCACCATATCCAAACCATACTACTGATCCAATTTCAGGCGGCAACCAGTTCTTGATCTGACTGATCTGAACGTAACAACTCAAGTAGATACCTATGGGTCTCTGCCTTCCTCCGACTCTGTAGCTTGCAAATGGATCGCCAAAAGGCCCGGCACCAATTCCTTTAGTCAGGCCGAATTCCGTTCCTTCGTACCAATCTCCAGAAATTGTGAAAATGTCCCAAACGGAAAGTTTCTTATCGGGTTTTATCCAGAGAGGGTAGTGGACATCTAGGTACTCGTACCCCATGGATGGAGCCATCAAGCTGAATGCTCTCCATTCGCGAATGTTTCCGCTGCTCCTCTGGGCATAAACATCTGCCGGTCTGAAGGGTTCTCCGGAATTCGGATCGTACCATCCCTGTTCAATCGCATAAGAAATAAGATTCGGGGAGTACATCACATTTTCAGTGGCTTCAAAATCGAGATCTCGAATTCTCATCGTGTTTGCACCGACGAAAACACAGTCGTCCGGCATCCTCACTGCAACCCAGAGATCACGTCCGTAGAATTCGGCTATCCAGACCTCATCTCCATCAGTTACGTTCATTATCTCGCCTGAACCGTACCAGCCGTACTGCTCGACAAGATCCCCCATGATTCTGACCGCTTCTCTTGCCGTGGAGGCCCTCTCCAGGGCGATATCCTGAGCCGTCCAGCAGTCGATCCAACCTCTGACCTCTCTCAGTTCCCTTCTGCCTCCGGCAGTGGACTCACCCATTGCAACTCCCATTTCGTTGATAAACGAGTACCTGGAGTGGAAATACTGGTAGGTATGCTCCACCTGAGGAATCTGTCCCACAACTACTCCCTTGTCACCAACATCAACGAAGGGAAAGCCACCGTAATCAATGTAGTTGTGAGAATCGATCACGATATCTCTCATCGAACCTTCCGGCCAGTCTGTAGCCGGGATTATCCACAGCCTGAAGTCGGCCGAACTGGAATCGTCGTTGTGGGTAACAATTGTCGAACCATCCACCGATGCATCCTTGCCAACGGCAAGTATGGTACAGGTAAGCGCGGTACTACTCAAGAAGACCAGCAAAATCACAAGTACCAGGAACGCTTTCAGCTTCAATTTCACGTTTTGCCCCCTAGAAAAAGGATTGTGGTGCCTTCCTGTATCAGTTGATCTTCAGACTTTCAGTTCTGGAAGACTCTGGATGGGTCGGCTTTGCTTGGATCATGTAGATAGTACCCCGACCCATTACTCATAACATCGACGTAGTTTGGAAAAGTCACGCTAATTGCCTTGTCAGGGAAGAACTGATTCATCCAGTTCAAGGCCTCTAGCGTTCCTGATAGGTGCCTACCGACTCTGTAATCCATCGGTGTACCAATAATCATGTTTCCAAGAGCATCCGGAAAACCTTCATATATGTCGTAATCGCAGTAAACTAGACCCTTTTCTGCAGCTGTCTGAAGGAATTCATCTTTACCCTCTAGCATAAGTTCCTCTGACATGCGCCCAACGACTCTGTCGATAAAGGCTTCGGGCGTCTCCATCAATATTGCCAACGTATTGCTGAAGTCGCCCACTTCTCTGTGTGTCAGACCTCTCAAGTTTTTTGGCGAGGCCTCGCACTTCATCGGGAACTGAGTGGCGCTTAGCATCATTGCGGCCATCATGGCAATATCCATTGACCTGTCGTGTGCCACGTAAGTACTTACCACCGGGTACATCAGTGATGCCTCGTGAAAATCGAAGAAAATGTCAATGTCCTCATTCCGAATCAACTCCATAATCGCATAGGATATTCTCTCCGTAAGCGTTCCATCCGGTCTTCCAGGAAAAGTCCTGTTCAAATTCCTGATGTCCTGGTAAGCCAAATTCTGGGTTGATGGGTAGTGAACGTAGGTGAAAGGGTCTGGCCACTGATCTAGTGGATTAGTTCCTCGGTCACCGACTCTATACTTCTTCTGACCCCATGGAGTCTCTATATGGTAGTACTTTATGTATGCGTTGCCAAGCATTCCCAATGTAGAGGCACTCATATTTGCATGAGGAATTATATAGACTTTCCCCGATGTCACGTCGATGTTTTCCATCATAACGTAGGTTGCGAGTGTCGTCGCCGGCTCATATGGATGGGTTCCACCGAGAACAAGCATCGAGCCTCCCGGTACTCCGGAGTCATAGATATAAATAGGTGTATCTCCCCAAGTATTCTTGAGACTTGGAAGATACTGGCTAAGCATAATCTTTTCAGAGAAGTCTTCTGAAACGACGACCGTTTCTTTGTAATGCCGGAGTTCCCAGAACTCTATTCCAGCTAAAAGGCCGAGTACGCCCGAAAGAACCAGGAATAGGATTTTTAGATACAGTGGATTCTTCATCTCACACCTCACTTAATCCCGATTACTCTTAGTATGAAGACCATGATAACGTAGGAATAGACTATGTCATAGACAAGGCCTTTTCGCCTTTCTCTTTTGAAAAGATTCTTTAGCAGAAGGATAGCAAAGAACCCAGTCATTACAAAGTAAAAATAGTGAATAATCGTATCCATTAAGACCAACATGTCCTCACCTCCATCAATAGACTACAAGGAAATCTAACTGGTTGGGGAAAATAAGCATCAGCAGCCCGATAGCACCCATGAAAAGCCACGGTATAGCTATCGCTTTGAGGAAAGACATGTAGCTGCCTTCATATCCTACCGTCTCAACAGTAAGCCTTCCCACTATTCTCGATGGAGGCAGACAGTCGCCCAATGGGAAAAGGAGACTGAGAGCAGCAGCAGTAACTGTGACATTCAGTCCAACCGAATTGAATAGGAAGATTATCGGCGTACCGAGGATAATTGCACTTCCGTAGCTGAGCGCTCCTTGGGCGAAAGGTGCAAAAAGCAGCGCGGTAATGTAGATGAAAACCATCGGTAGAGTAATGAAAGTGATCGCAAGCAAGCCTCTGACACCAGTTGCCGTCATGATATTTACAAGGGCACCTACGCTTATAACCGTTGCTAGTAGCGGAAACACCTGATCCATAGTCTTTACCATCACATCGAACCATTTGCGAACATCCCACCTCTTCCTGTCCATCATGGCAGAGACAAAAGCACATATCACAAATGTAAGCGGAAGGCCAAGAACGGGAATAGAAAATGCCGCGAATTTAGATAGTAGAATCAACACAAGCAGAACAGCAAAAGGAGTTATGATCTTGAACCAATTCATCCCTTCAGGTGGAAGTGGAAGTTCGGAAAGGATGTGTTCTTTGCTCTTTCTCTCCGGCGTCTTGCTAGTGCCAGTATAGACTATTGTAAACAAGGCAATAATTACTATTGGTACAAGCAGTACCACATTGAAACCAACATATGGCATGTTAGCCTGAGCTGCCATCAACATTGCCCATAGGTTTATAGGAGGTGAAACGGCAGCAAGCATTGCAAACAAGTATATGAAGGCCGCCACACGCCTCTTCGAAAACCCCATGTAGCTCATGACTGAAGCTACTAGGCCTCCTACGACAAATATCGATACGCTCCCCGCTCCAGTCAAAGCACCAGGAATGATCATCAATATTCCCAGTAGCACTAACATTAGCCACTTTCTGTCGTAAAACTGCTTCACAATCCATCGAACCAGGGCATTCATAGCCCCTGTCTCAGAGTAAATATTGATAAAAATCGATGCGGTTAGAAAAATCATTCCAACATCAAAATATGTAAACATACCCTCCACTAGAAGCCTCGAGGGAAATCCAAACCCACCCACTAACGCACCAACAATGGCGGTAATTACCATGGATATCTCCGGCGATTTCAACTTCCAGCTTGCAAGAGCAAAAGTAGCAACCATAATTATTGCGATAATCGTTGTCTGAAGATACATTTTTACTCCTCCAAAGAAGCGGCGATCTGGCTAGAACGCCATCATTCGGCCGGGAACATCAATTTAATTACCTGCATGAAATCAATCGTGTTGTCGATGAGAGTGAGGGGGATATCTTTCTCTTCAGCTATCCTAGTGAATTTACCATCTAAGTTTCCCTCTTTCATCACAATTAGGTAGTCTGCATATGGTGCAATCGCATCAATTGACCGTTCGTCTGCACTTCCGGGATTTCCCCTTCTTGCCTTTCCTTCAATGTGAGCGGCAATAATAAACATGTTGAGTCTCTTGGCTTCTTCTATCATCTTGTTGAGTCTCACTATCTCTTCATCAATAGTTATACCCGATGCGCCAAGGCCCTTTGCAGAAGAACCGATGATAACGAAAAGCATCTTGTATTCTCTCGCAGTAAGATCGTTCGGATTTTCTTTAAGTGGTTCTGCATTGTAATCGAAATCCGTGTCTTCAATTGCTCCGCTCTGCCATATTAGAAGCCTTGCCATTTTGCCGCCGGGACCCTGCCCCGCGTTGGTGAGAAGAAACGGTAGTTGACCCTCAACTACTGGGTCTCCAGATACAACCGCAAATAGACCAGTTGTGAATAGAACCATGCTTAGTAAGACCAGAATCAATACCTTTCTCATGATATTGCCTCCCGAATTATGAAAGTGAAGATCATATACAATGAAAAGAAAATCACCTTCCAAAAGTGCCTTACGGTGAATATACATTCTAGGAGAATATACCACACTAACATCTCTTTAACGCTGCTTTCTGTAGCCGAATAGGAACCAAAGATAGGCAATTAATCTCGAAAATCGCTGCGAGACTCAGACTTTCGTGCGAAATCTACTTCGCAATACGAACAAACTAAAAGCGACAATGAACCGTAATCTTAGGAACTGTACTGCATTTCCTTCTGAGCGAACCGGGACCTTTTTAAGAAGACGCACCTACAGATTTGCTCTACTCTCTGCAGTACAGCCAGTGAATCGGTTGTTACTATTTCCTTCAAGGTCCACGAAATTCTTCATAGAAAAATCATTCGAACAAAACATCACTGTAGATCTAAGACAACGAATAGTAATGATACATCATTTCATCTTCAGAGAATGGGCATTTCTGGCCGCTCGAAACTCCAAAATTACCTCTAGACCATGTCCTTAAGATCCTCAGCGACAAATAGCCGAGCCTCTGTTAAAGATTGTACCTCGTCAACTGTCACCTCACTTGCCTTCTCTTTCAACATAAGCCCTCCGGCAAAGGGTTCGATTACCGCTAACTCTGTAACAATAAGGTCTACTCGTCTGTTTGAAGTTATGGGAAGAGTGCATTGTTTCACGATTTTCGGACTTCCCCTAGATGTATGTGTCATGGCGACAATAACACGTTTAGCTCCAGTAACAAGGTCCATTGCACCGCCCATACCTGGCACCATTTTGCCAGGGACCATCCAGTTAGCCAGAATCCCACGCTCATCGACCTGAAGACCTCCTAGGACAGTGACGTCGAGATGTCCACCTCTGATTATTGAAAAAGACATTGCACTGTCGAAAACTGCCGAACCCGGTAGAGCCGTTACATATTGACCCCCGGCATTTGTAAGATCTCTATTCTCCATTCCTTTTTCCGGTAAGGGTCCCATGCCGATGATGCCATTTTCTGATTGAAAAAACACCCTTATACCCGCTGGTATATAGTTTGAGACCAGGGTGGGAATTCCAATCCCCAGATTTACCAGATCTCCGTCACCCAGTTCCCGTCCAATTCTTCTCGCTATTCTCTCTTTTGGGTCCATCATTGCACTCTACCTCCGACAACAATGTAATGAACGAAAACTCCAGGAATATGAATTTCATCCGGCGACAGGGAACCAATTGGAACGATTTCTTCAACCTCTACAAGCACCGTATCACATGCTAGGACCATCAGAGGGTTGAAATTCCTTGCAGTCAAAGAGAATACCAGATTTCCGAAGTAATCGGCTTTCTTGGCCTTCACCAAAGCAAAATCGGCTCTTAGAGGAAGTTCCATCAGGTAATCTCTGCCATCCACTGTTAAAACCTTTTTTCCATCCTGAACCACAGTCCCGACACCTGTTGGCGTCAGAACGCCTCCTAAGCCTACACCACCGGCTCTAATTCTCTCGGCCAGAGTACCCTGCGGAACAAGCTCTACCTCCAGCTCTCCGTCAATCATCTGACGTTGTGTCTCAGGATTTGTTCCTATATGAGAGACAACAATCTTGGAAGCACACTTGTTGACAATGAGTTTTCCTATCCCCGTTTCTGGAAAGGCAGTATCGTTTGCTACAAGAGTCAAACCAGAGATTTCGTTCTTAACGATCTCATCGATAATTGAGTCTGGAGAACCACAACCTAGAAACCCTCCTATCATCACAGATGAACCTTTTTCAATCAGTGAGACGATCTTTTTCATTCCCACGACTTTCAAAGAAATACCTCCTTCGGAGTATTAGTAAGTCTTTCGAATTATGCCTGATAAGGCATATGATTATCTTACCAAAAGCTCCAATTAGGAACAAAGATATCGCCACTTCTGATAAAAAGAACCTTTGAGATTGTAAGCCCGTGCACATAGATTTTTTATGAATAACTTTCTTTTGTACAAGAGATCTCAGCCGGAACGCGCCTGTATTGAATCGGCCGTGCTTTCCCATTTCCCAGAGTAGAACCTGATAAACTTCAGTGTTGTCCTGAAGGCCATATCGGCCATCATTCCTATCCAAGCACCAAATAGACCGAGACCGAAATATCTTACAAGCACGTAGCCAATAGGAAGTCTCAAGAACCACATTGCCACAAGCGAGGTCTTCATTGGAAAAGAAGTGTCACCCATGCCTCTCAAAGCCCCGGTGACCACGTAATCGGTCCCCATCACTACCTGAAAGAGCCCGATAATTCTCACTGGCAGTCGTCCCTCTTCTATGAGCGACGGCTCATTTGTGAAAAGAGAGATGAAAAGGTCCGGAAACAACGTAATGGTTAATCCAATCGCAGAGGAGATTGCGAGGGCAATGAACCAACCCTGTCTAACTACACCAATCGACATTCTTCTTTGCCTGCCACCATTGTAGATTCCGACTAAGGCGGTTATAGCAACTCCCATACCCCAAGCAGGCATGAAGGAGAGAGATTCTACCTGAATACCGATTCTGTGGGCAGCATACGCCTGTGGACCGGAAATAAAGAGGATATTTGCGAAGACAAGAACTCCAAGAGAGAATCCAAAGTTTTCGATGGAAGCTGGAAGACCTAGAACAAAGATCTCTTTGAAAAGCCACTTAGAGAATCTCCGGGGCTTCCTTGACATCGAAATTCTTCGATTTCGAAACAGCAAAACAATAATTATCACTGAACCTACGACTCTCGACAAGACTGTTGCAAGTGCGGCCCCAAAGGCACCCATCTCGGGGAACCCAAACTTTCCAAAGATCATTGAGTAATCAAGAAAGACATTCAGTACATTTGCAACAGCGGCTACTATCAGCGGCGATTTCGTGTCTGCCGCTCCTCTCAAAGCCGCACCAAGAACAATCATTATGCTCATTGCAGGGAAACCTGCCATGATGATTTGGAGATATTTGCTTCCGTTCATCTGCATCAACGAGTCGCTAGAAGGAAAGAGAACTGACAACAAGCTATCAGAGAAAAAAGACCCAAAAGAAAGAATCAAACCAGCAGCAATGCTAAGATAGATCGCATGCCATGCAATCAAATCTACTCTTCTGTGATTGTTTGCACCATAACTGTTAGAAAGCAACACCATCGAACCTGTTGAAATCGCTACTAGGACTGCCTGAAATATGAAGACAACCTGATTTGCGGTACCGACAGCGGTCATAATTCTCCAGTCATAATGGCCGAGGAAAGCGGTATCTGAAATTCCAAGCAGCATCTGGAGTACGTTTTCTGCCATAGCAGGAATGGCCATCACAAGAAGGGAACCTCGAATCTCCTTTGCTTCTTCAACGTTTAGATAAGACTTGAATAGGCTGTAAGACATCAACGCCTCCACAGTAAGGAATCCGTACTATATAGTCTACCATGCAGTTCAATAGTTTAAAAGACCTGGCGAACATTGAGAACCAACTCTCTTTGAAAACCCGGAAAGCAAAGTAAAATTATACTTGTGAAATAACTCAATTACATATTGACTTTATTTGATTTCCATGCTATATTATTGAATGTTTATTTTGTAATTTGTGATTAAGAATGATATATAATTAATTTGAATCGCTGCTATTCAAATAGATAAACCCTTTGTTTAGAGATGTGGACGTTTAGTGGCGCAAAGCGCCACATTTTTTTGCTTATATTTCATTTTATGTTTGTTTTCTGGACGTGGTATAATTTCATCGAAACCCGATGCTATCAGTTCAATATTGTTGGAGGACACTTATGAAACCTGAAGATATCGAGAGTTTTCTGAATTCGGTTCTACATCCGGAAGAATTCGACGATTATTGCTTCAATGGAATTCAAATAGAAGGAAGCAAGGAGATAAACAAGGTGGTTACTGGTGTCTCTTTCAGCGATGCTTTGGTTGAAAAAGCGGTCACAGCCGGAGCGGACGCTATTCTTGTTCACCACGGAATCTTCGGGAAGGAATTCTTCAGACTTTCAGGGTATCTAAAGAAAAGGGTTGAGAGAGTATTGAGTTCGGGCATCACACTGTTCGGATATCACCTGCCGCTCGACGCCAATGAGCCATATGGCAACAACTATTCAATTGCTGAAGAGATAGGACTTGTCAACCTTGAGAGATATGATGTAGGCTTTATAGGAACTCATCCGGAAAACATTCTCGTGTCTGAGTTGAGGAATTCCTTATGTAGGATTTTCCCACGTCAAGAGGTTGGCCTATTCAAGAACTCCGATTTCGCTGGAAGAGTATGCATAATATCCGGCGGTTCTTCATCAAATCTGAGGGAGCTTGAAGGCACAGCAGACACCTTCATTTCAGGGGAAGTTGGTGAACCGACTCGGGAGATTGCAAGAGAGACAGGTATCAACTTCTTCTGGGTAGGGCACTACGCAAGCGAAAGATTCGGTGTGATTAATCTCGGAGAGCTGCTTAGAGAGAGATTCTCGCTTGAAGTGGAATTCGTCGAGATTTACAACGAAGTTTGATCGTTTCTTCCAAACTCGTCCTTCAAAATACCCATAATGATCTCGTCATGGAATGATCCATCCCGGAAAATTTCCTGTCTCAAGGTTCCTTCGATTCTGAATCCACATTTTTGATATGACCTGATCGCTCTCCTGTTGAATGAATAGACATTTAATTTTGCTTTATTGATGTTCATCTGTTCAAAGACGAATCTTAGAAGGATTCTCATTGCATCGGTTCCATAACCTTCGTTCCAGAACTTCTTTGCGATGAATATTCCAAGCGTTACTACACTATTCTTCCAGTCGACTTCGTTGATGCCACACCCTCCGATATATTCATTGTCTTCTATCTTTGCAATGGCAAAGCTATAAGTGTCTTTAGAAGAGCTTTGAGAATCGTACCACTTTTCCTCCTCTTCCAGTCTCAACGGAAAAGGAATCCCTGGCACCAGCATTCTTTTGACTTCATAGTCGTTTATATATTCATGAGCCAGTACAATGTCCTCCTTCCGGTATTCTCTAAGATAGACCTTTCGCCCCTTCAACACTTTCATCACCCCCATTTGGGATAGTATAACAAAAAGGGCGGCGCCTAGTAGCAGGCACCCCCCTGCAAATTGCCGCTCTTTTTATTCCTCAGGAGCCTTTGTCATTACGAAAATGCCGTTAAGAAGTAGTCCGACTAGAGCAGCCAGACCTATGCCTTCGAACCTTACAGGGCCTATTCCAATGGCCGCGCCTCCAATTCCCACAACTAGCATCACGGAGATAATTATTAGATTCTTGCCATCTACCTTAACTCTGTTCTCAATAAGCGTTTTCATTCCTATTGCAGCAATCATACCGAACAAGAGTATTTCGATTCCACCCATCACTGCCGTAGGAATCGACTGTATAAGAGCGCCGACTTTGGGAACAAATGACAGAATGATTGCGAATACAGCAGCAATCCTCATCACTATGGGATTGAAAACTTTGGTGATAGCAAGGACTCCCGTGTTTTCACTATAGGTTGTATTCGCCGGACCTCCGAAAAAACCCGCGACTGCCGTCGCAATTCCATCCCCGGCAAGTGTTCTGTGAATGCCTGGATCTTCATAGTACTTCTTCCCGACAACAGCTGATACTGCGAAAATATCCCCGAAGTGTTCAATCGTGGGTGCTAGAGCAACAGGGACAAGCACTGTCAAAGAGTAGAATGAGAACTTCGGAAGAACAAACTGAGGCAGGCCGACCCAGCTCGCCTGACTGACTGCATCGAGTGTTACATTGCCTGTTATTGCAGCCACGACGTACCCCACCACAATGCCACACATAACAGGGATTAATCTCGTAAAACCCTTTGCATAAAGCCTGACAAGAACAGCCGTTCCCAGAGATACGATTGCAATCCACCAGTTCGAACTTGCCATGCTTATCGCAGTCGGAGCGAGATTTAGACCGATGACTGCAATGATCGTTCCCGCAACGGCAGGTGGAAAGATCTTTTCAAACATGCTAACTCCAAGTCTCTTGATGAGCATCGCAATTGCTACCTGAACAAGGCCAGCAATCAGTATTCCACCTGTGGCATACGCTATCATGTCCGGAGTTATGGAGAATCCGGCTGCAATAGCTTCAGGAACAGATTCATAGATTTCCGGTGCATTTGCATGATAGAGAATTACTGCATTGATTGGCGCAATGTAGGCAAAGCTTGAACCTAGAAAGACCGGCACCTTCCACTTCGTAAGCAGATGGAAAAGAAGTGTGCCTATACCTGCCGTGAATAAGGCAACATTCACAGGAACGCCTGTCAGATAAGGAACAAGAACAGTTGCTCCGAACATTGTGAATGCGTGTTGCAGGCCGAGTACTAAAAGGCCTCCTCTACCCAGATTCTTGCTTCTGTCTTCCTGTTCCCTTACCTCCTGGTAAGCTGAATTCTCACTACTCACAAAATCCCTCCTCAAGATATAAATTTGTCCACATAGCAAAAAAAAACCTCACGATATCTCGTGAGGTCTAACTGCAGAATCTATGTCTTTTGTGATTTTGATCATCACCCTTTGAACTGTACGGAAAGAAGACAAAGGGCTTTTACGGGGGGAAAAAAGAGCTCTGTGTCGATTAAAAAGAGAGATCTTCCACTCTTCATACAAAGCCAGGCACATATAGCTCACTCTCCCAAGAATTTATCCAAAGATCATTTTATCACAAAGAACACAGATTTCTCCTCAGATGCCCAATTGTTTCATTCAGTAAATCTTTTCGTATAGATTACTCAGCAAATCGCTGAGCGGAAAAACGGAGAAAAAACATAGCACGACTATAAAATCAACGGAAATCCCCTTATGAAGGACAGATAATCGAAATTAAGCAATATCCCTGACGACCACCCGAATCTTGAAACATCCCATTAGTTATATAGAACCATACAACTTCACTAGATCATGAAGATGTCTTCGTTCCTCCTCGATAATATCCTTCAGTTCCTTGCAGTCAGGTATGAAAGAAGAAAGATCTGAATAGAATATTATACTGTCTTTTTCTACTTCCACTGCACTGCTAATTGCTTTGTTAATGTTGTCTGGAACATCAATCGATTCAATTCGTGGAAATATAGATATCTCTGCATAGGACTTCAAATAACCAACATTATCTTCCCAATCTTTAGCTATTAGAGAGTTGTCGGCGTCTTTCAACATCTCCCTGAATACTGCTGCATGCTCTCTTTCCTGCGTGGCAAGTTTTACAAACAACGATTTCACTTCGCCCGAAGTTTTCTCGCTGAGTTTCTGATAATAACTATAACCGACACTCTCAATTCTCAGAGCTATGTCTAACATGTCACCTACTGTGATCACATGCAACCTCCTTGTCAAAGCTGATTTCGATTATTCGAGACTCTCAAAATGAAAAAGGAAGAGATCAATGACCTCCCCCCACTTTCAGAGATTACCGAACCCCAATTATTTGATTTCGTCTTTCTCCGAAACAATCTTAATGGTAATTCCCGTTCTCATCTCTTCTCCAATCTGAATCTCCACAAATCCAGGGACCATGTACACTTTCGTACCCTGTTCTCTGAGGAATCTAGAAGCGATGGCAACTGCTTTCACAGCCTGATTCACAGCACCAGCGCCAATGGCCTGAAGCTCTACTTGCTCGTTCTTTGAGATAACTCCGGCTATGGCACCTGCTACCTTGTTCGGATTCGATTTCGAACTGACCTTCAGGATTTCCATTGAGATTTCCTCCTTTTGCAGGTAATTTCGCTGTAATTCTACCACAGAGGCCGCTTAATTAGCAAAAGTTTTAACACATCGTTTGCAAAAAGAAGGAAGGATCGTTACTGATTGAGGTTCTACAGATCCATTATTTCAGACTTGACTTTTGATATTGCATCAAGAACTTCTTGTGGAGTAATCAACTCGCCACTGACCTTGCTCACATGCTCGATCTTTGCGCCTCGTTTGTTCAGTCTAGAAACTTCATAGAGAATTTGCCCAAGATTCATCTCAGCAACAATCACGGCGCTCACCTTTTTTAGCAGCTGTCTTAGCCTCGTACTGGGAAACGGCCAAATCGTAACCGGCTTGAAAAGACCCACATTGATCTTATCCTCTCTTGCCATTTTCACAGCCTTAATGGCGCTCCTGGCAACGGAACCATATGCGAGGACCAGTATCTCTGCATCTTCAGTCATATATTCATCATATATTACTATCTCGTCGCTGTGCAATCTTATCTTGTTGTCAAGTCTTCTCAAAAGCCTTTCCGAATCGGAAGGAGAACCAACCGGGAAACCCGATTCATCGTGGACCAGACCCGAGACATGAAACCTCGACTTACCCATCCTAACAAGTGGAGTTGCCATCATCTGATCGTCACCTTCAAATGGATGGAAGATATCTTCTTCTGCAATTTCGGCCTCACCGACTCTTTGTACTTCCATTATCTCCGAATCGTACGGGAGGTAAACACTCTCGCGCATATGGCCAAGGATCTCGTCCATTAGAAATATCACTGGTGTTCTATACAGTTCAGCATAATTGAACGCAGTTATAATGTACTTATAGACTTCTTCAACATTTGAGGGGTAGATTGCGATGATCTGGTGATCTCCATGGGTTCCCCATCTTGCCTGCATAATATCCCCCTGCGCCGGTTTTGTGGGCATACCGGTGGAGGGGCCTCCTCGTTGAACATTCACTATTACTGTTGGAGCCTCAGTCATCGCCGCATAGCCAATCGCTTCCTGCATTAGCGAAAAACCAGGTCCACTCGTTGCAGTCATCGATTTTTCGCCTGCAAGAGAGGCACCGATTATTGCAGCAGCACTTCCAATCTCATCCTCCATCTGAATAAAGGTTCCACCAACTTTTGGGAGCTCCCTCGCCATGGTTTCGGCAATCTCAGTAGCCGGAGTAATTGGATAACCTGCGAAGAACCTGCACCCGGCCTTGATTGCTCCAAGCGCACATGCCTCGTCACCCTGAAGAAGAACGAACTCACGCATCCTCTTTCACCGCCTCCACTTCCCGCACATCAATCGCAAAGTCAGGGCATGCGTTCTCGCACATCAGACAACCTATGCATGTCTTGTGATCAACCACTTTTGGCCTGCCAAGCTCCCCTTTAGTAATCGTTTTCGTCGGGCAGATCCAGTAGCATATTCCACAACTCTTGCACAGAGCCAAATTGATATTTACTTTGTACTGCTTTCTTACAGCCATTACACCCTCCCGTTCCAGGCTATCATATTATTGAAAGGAATACTCCGGCCGCAACTGCAGAACCAATTACACCTGCTATGTTCGGTCCCATTGCATGCATTAAGACAAAATTAGTCGGATCTTCCTCCGAGGCAATTTTCTGGGCAACTCTTGCGGCAGTAGGGACCGCCGAAACCCCGGCCGCACCTATTAACGGATTTACTTTGTTTGCGGAGAACAGATTCATCAACTTTGCAAATAGAATTCCCGAAGCTGTTGCAACAACAAAGGCGGCGCAGCCCAATGCCAAAACCATTATACTCTCAATCGTGAGAAATATCTTACCGTCCGCTTTTGCGCCAACGGAGACGCAGAGCAAAATAATCACGGTGTCCGAAATGTATTTTCCAGAAGCCTCGACGAGCCGCTTTGTCTTCCCATTCTCTCTCAAAAGATTGCCCAACATAAGCATTCCCACTAGTGGGAGCGCTTGAGGAACTATCAACGAGATCGCAATCGTCGCAACTACTGGAAAAACAATCCTTTCGAGCTTCGAGACTCTTCTCAGCTTCTTGCCCATTGTTATTGCTCTCTCCTTGTGAGTAGTTAGAAGCTTCATAATGGGAGGTTGAAGAACCGGAATCAGAGCAATATAGGAGTAAGAAGCTATAGCAATGATCGGTAGAAACTGAGACTTGAGAATACTTGCAACGTATATTGAAGTCGGTCCATCTGCTCCGCCAATTATCGATATGGCGGCTGCATCTGAAAGGGAGAACCCCATCAAATTAGCTGCGAGGAATGTTATAAAAATGCCAATTTGAGCAGCTGCCCCCAAAAAAAGCGTCTTGGGATTTGCAAGAACAAAAGAAAAATCCGTCACCGCTCCTATCCCCAGAAATATTAGAGGTGGATAAATTCCCAACATCAATCCCTGTTGTAAGATCCACATTATACCCGTACCAGGAGTGAAGACACCCGTAGCCTCGGGCGGAATATTGGCGATAACCATACCAAACGCTATGGGTACAAGAAGAAGTGGTTCAGCATCTTTTGCAACCGCTAGATAAACCAGGAGACCTGCAATTGCAAACATAACCCAGTTTTCCCAGCTTACCGTGGCTAATCCTGTCTGTGCCATATATCCCGAGATCAACGTTGACATGAAAGGCTTACCTCCAAAAGAATAAAGGCCGCACCAACAGGCGCGGCCCAAAATGAAGACTATCTATTCTTTACTACTGCTTGAGCTGCGGACAATCTCGCTACTGGAACCCTGTAGGGCGAACAACTGACATAGTTCAGACCCACGATGTGACAAAACTCAACTGACGAAGGTTCGCCGCCGTGTTCACCACATATTCCTACCTTCAGATCTGGCCTGCTGGAGCGACCCTTTTCAGTTCCCATCTTCACGAGCTGGCCAACACCCACTCTATCAAGCTTCTGGAATGGATCGTTTTCCAGAATACCTTTTTCCATATAGTGTCCAACGAACTTTCCATAGTCATCTCTACTGAAACCATAAGTCATCTGCGTAAGATCATTCGTTCCAAAGCTGAAGAATTCAGCTTCTTTTGCAATTTCATCGGCAGTAAGGGCAGCTCTTGGAACTTCTATCATCGTACCTACTTTGTAATCCAGCTTCAATCCAGATTTTGAAATGAGTTCGTCTGCCGCTTTTACTATCACCGATTTTACAAACTTAAGCTCTTCCAGCTCAACGATTAGCGGAATCATGATCTCTGGAACCACTGACTTTCCTTCCTCAACCAACTTTAGAGCAGCTCCAATTATCGCTTTCGTTTGCATCTCGGCAATTTCGGGGTATACAACTGCAAGTCTGCAACCCCTGAACCCCATCATGGGATTGAACTCATGAAGATCTTCAACTGTTGTCTTCAATTCCTCATAGGTCATTCCCATCTCCTCAGCCAGTTCTTTGACATCTTCGTCTTCTTTGGGAAGGAATTCATGAAGTGGAGGATCCAGGAGCCTAATGGTGACGGGCAGACCTTCCATAGCTTTGAATATTCCGTAGAAATCCTCTTCTTGCATTGGAAGAAGCTTATTGAGAGCTTTTTCTCTCTGCTCTCTGGTACTGGAAGTAATCATCTGACGAACAGCAAAAATCCTGTCTTCCTGGAAGAACATATGTTCCGTTCTGGTGAGACCAATTCCTTCAGCCCCGAACTCCCTGGCAATCTTGGCATCTCTAGGAGTATCGGCATTCGTTCTTATACCGAGCTTCCTGATTTCATCGGCCCAGCCAAGCAGTTTCGCAAGCGGTCCTTCGAGACCCTGAGGCTTAACTGAATCGAGTTTACCCATGAATACTTCGCCTGAAGTACCGTCAATGCTAATCCATTCGCCCTCATTTATGGTCTTTCCATTTACTCTCATTGTCCTTGTCTTCTGATCTACCTCTACAGCTTCGCAACCTACTATACAGGTTTTGCCCATACCTCTCGCAACCACCGCCGCATGTGAGGTCTTACCTCCCGTAGAAGTCAGAATTCCCTGAGCGGCTGCCATTCCGGCAATATCCTCAGGCGAAGTCTCAGGTCTGACAAGGATAACCGCCTTACCTTCTTCTCTAGCCATCTTTTCAGCCGTTTCTGGGTCAAAAGCAACTGCACCTGAAGCGGCTCCGGGAGAAGCAGCAATTCCCTTAGCTAGAAGCTCTGCACTCTCCATAGTTTCCTTCGTAAAGTACGGATGCAGCAGAGTTTCAATGTGTTCAGGCGTTACTCTCATAACCGCCTCTTCCTTTGAAATTTTCTCTTCTTCCGCAAGATCAACAGCGATCTTCACACTTGCATAAGGAGTCCTTTTCCCGTTTCTCGTCTGGAGAAGATACAGGGTTCCATGCTCAACAGTGAATTCAATATCCTGCATATCCCGGTAGTGGTTCTCGAGTTTCTCAAAAATCTCAAGAAGCTGTTTGTAGACGGCGGGGTTTATATCGTTAAGCTTTGTAAGAGGGAAGGGCGTTCTTGTCCCAGCAACAACGTCTTCGCCCTGGGCATTCGGCAGATATTCACCGTAGAACTGTTTTTCTCCCGTATTGGGGTCTCTTGTAAACGCAACTCCCGTTCCACTGTCATCGCCGGTGTTCCCAAAAACCATCGCAACGACATTGACAGCTGTACCAAGGAGTTCGCCCTCCTTTATTCCGTTCAGCGCTCGATACTTCTTTGCCCTTTCATTCATCCAGCTTCCGAAAACAGCGTTTGTTGCCATCCACAACTGCTCCCAAGGATCCTGTGGGAACTCTTTTCCAGCCTTGCTATAGACCTCAAGATATCTCTTCACCACTTCCTTCATATCATCTGCATCGAGTTCAGTATCAAGTTTGACGCCCTTCTCTTTCTTTATACTAGAAAGCGCACCTTCAAATTCTGAATGCTCGATCTTGAGAACGACATCCCCAAACATCTGAAGAAATCTTCTGTAGGCATCGTAACAGAACCTAGGATTACCTGATTCTTTGATCATTCCATCTACCGTCTCGTCATTGAGACCAAGATTTAGAATAGTATCCATCATGCCAGGCATCGAAATTGCTGCTCCTGACCTCACAGAAACGAGCAATGGTCTCTCATTAGAACCAAATCCCTTTCCGGTTTCTTCTTCCAAAAGTCTTACAGCCTCTTTCACTTCATTCTCAAGGCTTTCCGGATATTTATTACCATGCTCATAGTAGTACTTGCAGACTTCAGCAGAGATAGTGAACCCTGGGGGGACGGGAATTCCTATTTTAACCATTTCAGCTAGATTGGCTCCCTTTCCACCGAGAAGGTTTTTCATCTTCGCATCGCCTTCGGCCTTTTTCTTTCCAAAATAGTACACAAATTTCTCTGACACTTTCTTTCCTCCCTTCCTGAAAGCATATTCGACTGATTATATCATAGCTAAACATACGGGGTGTTTAGCTGTCTCTCTAATGGTGAACGTCTCTTGAACCATACCTTTCTCTTTCCATAGGGCAGAAAATCATGGATTTGATTCTTTCAGTACCCTCCTAAAGAACAGAGCCGCCTTATGGCGGCTCTTAATTCCTAACGAAAAACAACTCAATCTATAAGGCCCAATCCTTTTAGGAATCCTTCAGCAACTTCATCAGGCTCATAACCTGCAGCGTCAACCAGATAATTAAGCCTTGTCATTATTGGTTCAGTAAGATAGACAGAGATTGGCCTCAAGATCTCCTCAATTTCGGGATTGTTTTCTAATATTTCCTTCCGTACTGTAACAGCTAGGTTGTATGATGGGAAGAAACTCTTAGTATCTTCAAGCACTAGAAGATTGTACTTCTCCAATTTTCCATCAGTAGAAAAGACCATTGCAACATCGATTTGGTTCTTGTCTAGTGCCTCATATGTCAGTCCGATTTCCATTGTCTTGACTTGTCTCTTCTCCACGGCAAAACCATATGCCTCACTCATAGGCCAAAATCCATCGTCTCTTTCAAGGAACTCGTATACAATTCCAAAGAGAAGATCCGGATCTTCATGAGTCAGCTCAGCCAGATCTTCGAGTGTTGTGAGCCCATGCTCAGCAGCGAAATCTCTTCTAACGGCAAGGGCATAAGTGTTGTTGAAATTTGCCATGTCGAGCCATACAATACCATTTTCGAGATCTTCGGCCTTTACTGCCTCGTAAAGTTCATGAGGATCTCTAATCATCTTTTCGTGGCCCAAATATGTTGGCCAGGCCGTACCTGTGTAGTCAGCATAAAGGTCAATCTGCCCGGTTTCGAGTGCACTTCTTGCAACAAATGAGCTCATCCCAAAATTCTCGGTCACTCTGAACCCGGCATCTTCCAGAAGCTGCGAAATCATGCTACTGACAATGTACTGCTCTGTAAAGTTCTTTGCTCCAACATTCAGTCTTGTCTGACCGAATGACATAACCGTTGCCATCAATACTACCAACGTAATAAGAAATAGTCTTTTCAAAACTAAACACCTCCATGTTTCCTAAATTTTGAGGCCTTTCGAAGTCAGAGCCTTCTCCGAAAAACCTAGGATTATGTCTACTGCTATCGCCAAAATCGTTACAGGAATGGCTCCTGCAATTATCATTGGACCCCTTGTCATACGAAGGCCAGTAAAGATGATCTCTCCCAGACCACCCGCTCCAATTGATGCGGCAATCGCAGCAGTACCAATATTTATCGTCGCCGAACTCCTAATTCCAGATAACATTGTCGGAACCGTTACAGGCATTTCTACCTTCCACAATATCTGCCTGTTAGTCATTCCCATTCCCTTAGCCGCCTCTTTCATCATCATCGAGACATTCATCAAGCCGGATGCAGTATTGAAGACCACCGGTACAAGACTGTAAAGGAAGAGAGCAACTACGGCTGGAGCGGCTCCAATTCCCATGAACAGGAAAACAAGAGCGATCACTGCGATACTGGGAACGGCCTGAGTTGCTCCGGTGATCGACAGAACCAGTTTGCCCGCTTTTCTGTGCCCTGGCCTGGTAACAAAAATCGCAATTGCAACCCCTGCCACTACTGCCATGCTCCAGGAAGTAAGGAAGATGAAAATGTGCTCAAGAAGCCTTTCCATAATGTAGCCAGAATTCTCGAACATATATTCTAAGACTTCCATGATCTCACTCCTCATCAGACGACTCATAAGAGCCTACTAGGTTTACAAGATCCTTGAACCTCAAGATTCCAAGTAGCCTCTCCTTATCGTCGACGACCGGCAGTGAGGAAAGCCCGGTATTCATGATCAATGACATCGCCTCCATCAAATTCGAAAGAGGTTGTATGGTCTCGATAGATCTCAAGTACTTCTTTAGGGGCTCTTCATCAGACGCCTTGCTTAGCTGTTTCAACATAACATACCCCTTGAGTCTTTTGCTTCCATCAACAACGTAGGCGAATTTTTTTCCCTCGTTAACGAGAAAATCCTTTGCCTTTTTTACCTTGCAATCACCTGTGTCTTCGATCCACTTTCCGCCAGGAACGTAAGTCTCCCTTACTCGCACGAGTTCAAGACCCTTCAACGCCCTATCTGCGCCAAGAAGATCTTCAACAAACTCATTAGCCGGTTCCTGAACCACCGTCATTGTATCGGCATATTGCACCAGTTTTCCGTCGTCTAGAATCGCTATCTTGTCACCCAGCTTGATTGCTTCCCTGATATCGTGAGTTACGAAGATAATTGTCTTCTCTATCTTCGACTGAATTTCGAGAAACCCGTCCTGAAGCTTTTCACGGTTAATCGGATCTATTGCTCCGAAAGGTTCGTCCATAAGAACTATTTTTGGATCGGAAGCTAGACCTCTTGCTACTCCTACTCTTTGACGTTGTCCTCCCGAAAGTTGGGCTGGGTATTTCTCTGCATAGTCGGAAGGTTCGAGGTTTACAAGGTCCAGCAATTCAAAAACATGTTTCTTGATTCTTGATTCATCCCACTTCATCAATCTTGGAGTGACAGCAATATTATCGAAAACTGTCATGTGAGGAAAAAGACCAATCTCTTGGATTACGTATCCGATGCTTCTTCTCAGTCTAATCGGATCGATTTCATCAAGCGATGTCCCGTCAACGACAATTTCTCCATCGGTTTTCTCAATTAACCTATTTATCATCTTCAAAGTGGTTGTCTTCCCACAGCCGGAGGGACCTATTAGTATTGTCAACTTCTTGTCCTCAAAGGTAATACTGAGGTTGTCGACTGCTTTGAATCCTTCTTCGTATTCTTTAACGACATTTTTGAATTCTATAGACATCTATGTTCCACCTCACTTTTCCCTCTCGATTTTCAGTCCTCTGGGAGTGATGATCTCTTCTAGAGCGAGCAAACCATAGTTTGTTCCTATTCCCAGTATGGAAACTATCAGAGCTCCCAGAAGAACCATATTGAAATTTGACCTGCCTAGCCCTGAGAAGATGAAGTACCCAAGTCCTCTTGCGCCGATAAGGTACGCGATAGTGGCTACACTTACACCCATAACAGCAGCGTTTCTTACGCCTGCCATTATAATCGGTATAGTGAGCGGAAGTCTTACCCTGAAGAGGATCTGCCAGTTGGTCATCCCCATTCCTCTGGCTGCTTCAATCATTCTGGGATCCACTGAATTCACAGCGACAACCGTGTTCCTTATTACGGGAAGAAATGAGTAAATTACTAAAGCAATCACAGCTGGCGTAACACCTATTCCAGCCTTAAGTGGCGCTAAGAGGACTACCATATAACCGAACAGCGCAAGACTGGGAATTGTCATAAGAATTCCGGCTCCATATAGGGCAATAGAAGAAGCCCTTTTGCTCCTCGAAACCACAATCCCGATGGGAACACCAATCCCAATCGCGATCGGGATAGCTATAGCAATTATCTTTATGTGATTGAGTAACTCAATAAGAACCAAATCGTAATTCCGTCCCAGATACTCAAAGAAACCCATAAATCTCTCCTTCCATAATCGGCCAAAAAAATGGAGTACGGTTAAGACCCTTTCTTATGAACGAGTATTAAGTTTCTGACTAAAGATTTTTCTTTGCTCAAGTAGATAGAGATGGTTGTGTCAAGATCCTAACCAGAATTATTCAAACACAAGACTACCATAACTAGTATACTATACCACATACTGGAAAGCTATTTCTCACAACGCAAGGTTGGTTCGTGAAGATTGACTTAACTTAAGAACTTGATTTGAAGACAATTATAATTTGCGACAACCACTTATTGAAGTTCACTGCCGCTTAACATTATTCTTAAACAAGAAGGTCATTTGACTGATAATAATTACCGTTATCAAACCTATCGACATTAGACCTACGCTCTTCAAAGAGGGCCATAACTGGAGAAAATACCCTCCCAATAGCGGTCCGACACCGAAAATAATACCTACCATAGACTCGTGAATGCCTCCCTGCTTACCATGATCGTCTTCCTTCGAGGTAAGGCCGTAGAAGATTGCAAATATGTAGGGAACCGCATAGGTTGCACCTGAAAACAGAGTGGCAAGGAAGAACGTGACTGGACTCTCTGGAAGGAAAAATGTGGCAACGGCCGCTCCAAAGACAGTTATCATGGTAATGAAGGATAATTCAGGACTACCAACCCAAAAACGAAAGAGGCTCAGGAAGACAAAAGAAAGGAAGACCCCGACGTTTGCACCTACTGTCAAGAAACCCACATTCTGGAGCTGTATGCCTGTTGAAGATATTAGCTTAGGGAAAAGTGCCATTCCACTTGTATAGATTATACCTGCGAGCAAGAAAGTAAATCTGTAAACTTTTCTGTACTCCTCTAGCCTTGGGAGATCAATCTCACTGAATGACGAACTGAATGTTTCGGCAAAAGAACCGGGAAGGGATTCGCCGTGTCTTTTGAGATGTGATCTCACATGTATGCTACCGAGTCCACAGAGAGCAATTCCGTAAGAAAAGATAGCTGCCGGGAACCTCTGGATAAGAAATGGCCCAAAAGCCATTCCAACAATGTTACCTGCACTCCACGAGAGGACAAAACGAACAACGGTCGAAGCCGAATCAATTCCAATACTCTTTTCCGACTTCGAAAGCAACCCTTCTAGTGACGGGAAAAAGAATCCAAAAAAGAGATTCACCCCAATGGCTGCTATCACTATATCTACAGGTCGGCTCCAGAAGAAACCAAGAAAAAGAGCGATTGTCATGATAAACATGCCAATTGACAAACTTCGCTTAAAACCGGTTCTGTCTCCCATTCTTCCGAATACCAGGGCAGAGATTACGTAAAAAACACAGCCAATGAAGTTGATCAAACCAATTACCATATATGACAGACCCCATTCGGCCGCTTTAGTGTTGATCGATGAATTTAGTAAGTAAAGTAGTATTGAGAACGAAAACGCGTAGAAGTTGAATACATGAAAGTACTTTTTCATTTACTCCCGCCTCTCAAAGATGGTACCCCGGAAATTGAAAACATTCGAGACAATTCTACCTTAAGAGGGTAGAACTCCACATACAGCCGATGAAAATAATCTCCGAACCGAAATGAAATTCTGTCTGTTCTTGTTCATGAGTTCAAGAACTGATTATTCCAAACTAGATCCTGAACCTCTGCTTTCATTCTTCTGAATTCAACAAAAAAGGGAGGCCATAGGCCTCCCTACTCAATGCTTTGTTTATTGTTGCTCAGCAACTTTCAAGAGAATTTCCTGCTCTGCCCATGCCAGCCCTTCTTCCACGGTTCTCTTCTGGTTGATTACATCTCCTACCATTGTTCCAAGAATGTTTCTTACGTCATCCCAAAGAGCAACATTAGGATCGACCGAACCGTAAGGGATCTGACTAATAGGAACCATTACAGTCGGGTTCTGTTCCTCGTAGGCCTTCCATTGAGGGGTTGTCAAAGCAATTTCGGTAACAGGCATATATCCTGTCTTAACCGACCAATAAGCCTGTATTTCCGGGCTTATGAGATACTTCATGAATTTCCAAGCAGCAGCCTTCTGTTCAGGAGAAATCCCTTTGAACATCACTACATCTGTTCCGGCAAAAGGAGGAGCCTGGACTTTCCACATTGGAACGGGAGCCCATGCCCAGCCGTGCTTTCCTCTGGAACCTGAATCAACGTAAGAAGCCGACGCAATAGTCTCTACAAACATTGCTATCTGGCCGTCCCCGAATGGTGCGTCCAGGTAACCACCCTGGAAAAGGGCGACGTTGTAGGTATGAGCCATATCGTACATCAACTGAAGAGCCTCTTTTGCTTCAGGAGAATTGATAGTTACTTCAACCGAGCCATCGGGCTTTATATCGATTGCTTCTCCACCATTGGCTCTCAGGAATATCATGAAATGATCGATCGTGGTTCTGAAACCAAAGCCATATTGATCAATCTGACCGTCGTTGTTCTTGTCCTCAGTAAGCATCATCGCTGCAAACAGAAGATCGTCCATTGTCTTAGGAACCTCAAGCCCATATTGCTCAAAGAGGTCAGTGTTGTAATAAAGGACGTAAGTACTTTTGTTGAAAGGAAGGGCATATACTGTATCACCCCAGGTGACCATTTTCTTGAAAGGATTCCAAATGGCATCCCATTCCTCATCCGTCAAGCCAACTTCGGGATCGGAAATCAAGGAATTCAGTTCTTGAACAGCATCTCGAGGTATAAGTCTGGCAGTCCAGTTCCCGTAAGCCTGAGAAAGAGCAGGTAATGTCTTGCTTTCCGCACTTACCAGGAGTTTCTGCTGCAAAGCACTGTAGTTACCAACATAGATTGCCTTCACCAAGATATCAGGGTTGGCCTCGTTGAAGGATGCTACAATTTCATTGACTGTTGTTCCCTGCGCGCCGCCCATCGCGTGCCAGAATTCGATCTCCGTCACAGCAAAGGTAAAAACAGCAAAAGATACAATCAACAAAGCGAGAATCAGTCTCTTGCGCATTTCCCTACCTCCTTATAAAGGATTTCTAAGTAACCAAATTATACCACTATGCCCCACTCAAAAAGAATCGATCTCAGTTTCTCGAAAGTCTCTTCACTACTGCCTAATGTAGTAACTACAGCATCTACAGACTCTTTTATCGAATCGAGGTATTGCTGTGAGGCCAGAATCGATTCTGCACGTGATTTGCTCATTCCTCTCTTCATAAGTCTCTCGATCGCTATCTCGTTCGGGCATTCAAACCATATGATTTTGTCGCAATACTCAGCGAGTCCAATTTCATGGATAAGAGCTCCGTCAAAGATATAGTGATCTGAAAAATCCCTACCGACGATCTCCAGGGCTTTTCGCTTTATCACAGGATGGACTATCTTATTCAGCTTTGTAAGAAGATCGGAGTTTTCGAAGACTATTCTGGACAGCTTCTTTCTATCAACGTTACCGCACGTCAAAATGCCTCTCCCAAAGGAGTTGACCAGGCTTTCTTGTTCTTCTCTCAGCGCGTCGTGTCCGAGCTTATCGAGAGAGATTAACTCCATTTTTGATTTGGCCAGACGCTCTGCAGCCGTTGACTTGCCACTCCCCGCTTTTCCCACAAGACCAACAATCATTACAGAAGCTTTTCTCCCGACTCGATAACATTCAGCACGACTCTTGACAACTCACTGCTTGCATTCTTCAGCTCTTTCTTCTCTTCAGGGCTTATCACAATGATGTCTGCCTCGATTTCCTCCATTTCTCCAATCTTCTTCAAAAGATCCTCAGATTCCATCGAAACTATCACAAAGGTAGGTATTGGTTCTCCCGAAGTGTAGAAGACTTCCTCAACTGAAAAACCCTCAAGAACTCTTAATAGCTCTGACTTCATAGTTCAAACCTCCATGAGGTTTTCTCCTCATATCTATCCCTTATTTCCTCGTAACCCTTTCTTCCCATAAGAGCGTATGTAAGTTTCTTTCCCAGTTCCACTCCTGGCTGGTCATATGGATTTACTTTCAGCAAAAACCCCATGATAGCCGTCTGTATCTCATAAGATATAATAAACTCGCCTACATGAACTTCGTCTATCTGAGGGAAGATAATCGTCATGTTCGGCACACCGTTTGCAACGAGAGCAATAGAAGTTGCCCTGAGTTCTGCATTTAAAAGCTCCCCAACCCCGATTCCATTAAGATACGATAGAGCTTCGATATCGGAATGGATGAAAGGTATTGTAAGTTGATTCACGAAGTCTTCAACCTTCACCAGTGTAACAACCTTATCTTTTGGCCCCTCATTATAAAGCTGAACTTGAGAGTGCTGGTCGATCGCACCCAAAGATTTCACAGGGGTTTGACCAGTATGGACAATTCTTCCGGAAAGATCGAATTTCTTTCCCAAAGATTCTGCCCACAATTGCCTGTACCAATCAGCGAGAGTGTATAACCTATTTGAATAAGGCATCATTACTGAGATATTGTGCCCCTTTTTCAAGTACGCGTAATGAATAAGAGCACAGACAGCGGCTGGGTTTGATTTCAAATCATCCCTCAGATACCTTTCCTTGCCAAACCGTGCACCCTCGTAGATTTGCTCAATATCTATTCCCTCAGCGACTGCAGAAAGCAATCCAACGGGGGTAAGAACGCTGAAACGCCCACCTACATCATCTGGAATCGTCAGAGATCTTATCCCTTCATTGTCTGCGATTTGTCTTAAAACACCATTATCCTTGTCTGTCGTAAATATGAAATGCTCTTTGACAGGAAGGTCTAGTTTTTCAAGTAAACCCCTGACAACCAGATAGTTGGCCATACTTTCGGCAGTTGTTCCCGACTTTGATATTACGTTGAACACCGTGTGAGCAAGATCAAGTTCTCCAAGAACAGAGGCTATCAGGTCTGGATCTACGTTGTCCAGAAGGAAAATCCGAGCCTTTCCTCCCCTTTTTTCATTACTAAGAGAGTTCCAGTTGATTGGTTTGAGCGAGGAATGAAGGGCTTGATTTCCCAAGGCCGATCCTCCTATTCCTATGACGACAAAGTTCTCGAACCTCTGAAGCCAAGACTTGAGAGCCCCAACTTCTTCAAGGATCTCGTCATCGTCAAGAATCCTAAGAAAACCAGGAAGTGGCTGAAAAACCTTTTCAAAGTTGGCAGATAAAGCTTTCCCAATATCAAATATCTCATCAAAGGACAACCCGCTCTCAAGAGTTTCCTTAAACGCAAATGAGAAGTCATATTTAAGCATTCTTCAAACCTCCACTAGTAAGTAATAAGAGTCTCCACACTGTACCTGGATAGCCTCTTTCTAGGTTCAAGAAATCCAAGTTCTGCCAGGCAAAGAATTTCAACGACTTCTCCTCCGCTTTCTTCGATCATTTCAGCAATCGCCTGCATGGTTCCACCTGTGGCCAGGATATCGTCTACAATAAGAACTCTGTCTCCTCTGTTGATTGCATCTACGTGCATTTGAAGAGTGGCTCTACCATACTCTAATTCATACTCGATTTCCTTTGTTTTATATGGAAGCTTCCCCGGTTTTCTAACCGGTACAAGGGCCTTTCCTATCTCAAAAGCAAGAGGAGCCGCAAAAATGAAACCTCTTGCTTCCGGAGCCACCATTATATTGAAATCAACTTTCATCGCTTTTTCCGACAACCTCAATATACACTCTCTAAAAGCCAACGGATCCTTTAACAATGGAGTGACGTCTTTGAAAACTACACCTTCCTTAGGAAAGTTTGGAACATCACGGACAAAGGATTCTAGATCCATCTAATCTCCTCCTCATAAGGCTCCTTGAACATGGGTTATTTTAACACAGGAATCAGCCCATTTCTCTAGGTGCATGTTATAATGCATGTGTGAAATAAATAACATTCTTTCCTCAAAGGAGGTGCATGGTTTGTCTCTTGTTAATTGCCCGGAATGCCAGCAGCTCTATAAAGAGCTTGACGAGTACATAGACTCGGTGAAAGGCAACACGGGGGTATTAATTAATGTACTCCACAAAGCACAGGAGATCTTCGGGTACTTGTCCGAAGAACTCCAGCAACACGTGTCAGAGAAACTAGATATTCCTTTGAGTCAGGTATATGGAGTCGTTACTTTTTATAACTTCTTCAGCATGAAACCAAAGGGGAAAAATCAAATAAAAGTCTGCCTGGGAACTGCCTGCTATGTTAAGGGTGCAGATAAAATTCTCGAAAGACTTCAAGACGAACTGAATGTTGAAATGAACGAACCAACCTCCGATGGGCTTTTTTCGATTCATGCTGTCAGATGTCTGGGTGCTTGCAGTATGGCCCCGGTTGTCTTGATTGGCGAAGATGATTACTACGGAAGAGTCAGCCCAGACGAGGTTTCCAAGATTCTGGACAAATACAGGAGGGCCGAGTAATGGCGAAGATTAAGAGCCTTGAGGAACTTATGAAAATCAAAGAGAACGCAATGAAGGGCCTTAAGATGCGTAACTCAGGCAAAAGAGGAAAAGTGATAGTGGCAATGGGTACGTGTGGAATTGCTGCGGGTGCAAAGGATACGCTTAGGGCAATAGTTGATTCACTTGAAGAAAAGGGAATCGACGATGTCTCCGTCGTTCAGTCAGGTTGTTTTGGTCTCTGCGATGCTGAACCAACAATAGAGGTTCATCTTGAAGGATCCGATCCAATAATATATGGACATGTTACCCCGGCTCAGGCAAAGAGAGTGGTCGAACAACACATAGTCGGGGGAAAAGTTGTCGGAGATCTTATAGTGAAAAGAGGAGAACTATAACGAAGAGGTGATTACGGGTGCCCGCGGTTGAAAACACGGTGCTGATCTGTGCTGGAGGGGCCTGCATTTCGGCAGGCGAGAAGAGTGTCAAAGGCATTTTTGAGGAAACCCTGAGAAAGTATTCGCTAGATAACGTTGTCAGAGTTGTAGAAACTGGATGCATGGGCGCTTGCGACCTCGGCCCAATGCTTGTGATTTACCCTGAAGGTGTCTTCTATCAGAAGATCACTCCAGAAAACGCGTCTCGAATCGTAGAAGAGCATATTCTAAAGGGTAGAGTAGTTGAAGATCTACTTTACAGAGGAGATGCGGGGGATCTAAGAGAGAGACCTCAGGAGGAACTGCCCTTTTTCACAGAGCAGGTGAGAATTGCGACCAGAAACCTGGGAGTAATCGATCCTCTTTCCATAGATGAGTACATTGCTAGAGATGGCTACTTCGCGCTGCATAAAGTCCTTTTTGAAATTGGTATTGACGATGTAATCGAAATACTCAGGAAGAGTGAACTTAAGGGCAGGGGTGGAGCAGGATTTCCAACCTGGATGAAGTGGGACTTCACTAAAAAGGCGGAAGGTGACACAAAATACGTTATTTGTAACGCGGATGAAGGTGACCCTGGCGCATTCATGGATAGAGCGGTCCTTGAGGGTGACCCCCACTCGATAGTTGAAGCTATGACTATTGCTGCACGAGTTGTTGGTGCTCAGAAGGGTTTCGTGTATGTACGAGCTGAATATCCGCTGGCAATCGAAAGGCTTACTCACGCTATGAAAATGGCTAGAGAATATGGTTTCCTGGGCGAAAACATTCTTGGTACTGACTTTTCATTCGACCTCGAGATCAGAATCGGAGCAGGCGCATTTGTTTGCGGCGAGGAAACTGCACTGATCAATTCGATTGAAGGGAAGAGGGGAATACCAAGAGTTAAACCTCCCTTTCCCGCAAATAAAGGACTCTGGCAAAAACCTACCCTTCTGAACAACGTAGAGACTTTTGCCAATATACCACCCATAATCAATAATGGCGGCGAATGGTTCAGCCAGTTTGGGGTAGAAGGGTCGAGAGGAACCAAGGTCTTCGCCCTTGCCGGGAATGTTAAAAACACGGGCCTGGTCGAAGTACCTATGGGAATCACTTTGAGAAAGCTGATATTCGAAATAGGCGGGGGCGTGCCCGGTGGGAAGAAACTGAAAGCAATCCAGACCGGAGGACCAAGCGGAGGATGCATTCCTTTAGAACTGATCGATACCCCAATAACATACGACAACATGAAGAAACTGGGAACTATAATCGGTTCCGGTGGAATGATTGTAATGGATGAAGACAGCTGTATGGTCGATGTTGCAAAATACTTCCTTGAGTTCACGGTCGAAGAGTCATGCGGTCAGTGTACGCCTTGTCGAGATGGAACGAGAAGGATGCTTGAAATCCTTGAAAGAATTACTAGTGGGGAAGGTACTATGGAAGATCTCCAACTTCTGAAAGATCTTGGCGAGAACATCATGGCAACTTCTCTTTGTGGACTTGGCCAGACGGCTCCACAGCCGGTAATATCGACGATGCGTTATTTCTGGAACGAATACGAAGCACATGTGAAGGACGGAAGATGCCCCGCCAAGAAGTGCAAATCTCTGACACGTGTAGTGATAGACAAAGAAAAATGCGTGGGTTGTACCGCTTGCTCAAGAGTTTGCCCTGTGGAAGCGATAAGCGGTTCGGTAAGAAAACCCCATGAAATAGATCCGGAAATCTGCACTAGATGCGGTAGTTGTCTTGCAGTCTGCAGATTTGGAGCGATCAGCAAAGTATCTCCGTGAACTTTTTGGAACCCTCTTCATCGGGGGTTTCTTTGCTACTTCGAAGAGGATTGAAGGGAGGAACTTATATGTCTGCTGAAGATGTCCGTTTGACTGTAACAAGAATCTATGAAGATATAAGTGGTCAGAGCCTTGAGAAGGGAGACGTACTAATAAATACTCTTCACGCAATTCAAGATCATTACGGCAACTTTATTCCAATCGAAGCGGCAGAAGTGTTGAAGGAATTGACTGGGACACCTCTTTCCAGGATTTATGAGGTTCTTACATTTTACACGATGTTCTCAACTCACAAGAGAGGCAAGTACGTCGTCAGGGTTTGCAAGAGCCTTCCCTGCCATGTAACAGGTGGACAGGCGGTGATAGATTCTTTGAAAAATACGCTTGAGATAGGCTTCGGTGAGACTACTGAAGATGGCTTGTTTACGCTGGAAGAAACTAGTTGTCTCGGTCTCTGCGGAGTCTCCCCCGTTATGATGATAAATGATGAGGCATATGGAAACCTTACCCCAAAAAGAGTCTCCGAAATAATACGCGAGATCGTCTCAAGGGAAAGGAGTGAGTAATCATGAGCAAACCAATCACGGTTCTCGTATCTATAGATTCGAACAGCTTGCTCCTAGGTGCCAGGCACTTAAAGAACTATCTCAATACTCTGGTCGAGAATTACAACCTGAGTTCCATGGTAGAGATTCTTGAAACTGGCTCTTTCGGTGAGTATGGAAGAGGGGTTCTCTTTCTTGTACTCCCCGATGATGTAATGTATTCTGCAAAGTCCGAAGTAGACATTGAGAAAATTGTCCTGGAACACCTTCTAAAGGGTCGAAAAGTAAGAGATCTGGTCGTTGCGGATTTCGATTCTGGAGGAAGTGTTGAAGCTACCAAATCAACGAGTGAAGTGAGAATCGTCCTGAGAAACGCCGGTTCTATCGATCCGCGAAATCTTGAAGAGTACATTGCGCTAGATGGATATCAGGGCCTCGCAAAGGCATTGAGAATGACTCCTGAGGAAGTCATAGAAGAGCTGAAGAAGAGCAACCTCAGAGGAAGAGGAGGGGCCGGCTTTCCAACGGGACTGAAATGGGAGTTTACTCAGAAAGTCAGATCCGATGAGAAGTTCGTGATCTGTAACGCTGACGAAGGCGAACCGGGGACATTTAAGGATCGGTTAATCATGGAGGGTGATCCCCATTCAGTTATAGAAGGCATGGTTATTGCTGGATACGCTGTAGGTGCAAGTAAGGGATACATATATATCAGGGGAGAATACTTCGAATCTGTATCTAGTCTAAGGGACGCGATAAGCAAGGCGTATGAATACGGGCTTTTGGGACAGTCAGTTCTCGGAACAGAGTTTTCATTCGATCTTTCTGTCAGACTGGGTGCAGGAGCATACGTTTGTGGCGAAGAGACTGCTCTTATAGAGTCTATAGAAGGCAAGTCGGGAAGACCTAGGCTGAAACCCCCTTATCCTCCTGTAAGTGGCCTATACGATAAGCCAACAGTAGTCAATAATGTCGAGACTTTTGCCTGTGTTCCACCAATAATAGATAAGGGAGCAGGTTGGTTCCGGTCGATAGGGACACAATCATCACCGGGAACAAAGGTATTTTCTTTGTGCGGGGATCTTGTTAAGAGAGGAATAGTTGAAGTGCCCATGGGAACTTCCGTGAGAGATCTTGTTCACAAATTTGGGGGAGGCATCCCCAAGGGCAGAACCCTAAAAATGGTACAAACAGGCGGCGCTGCGGGAACCTTCATTAAACCAGAAGAGATGGATGCTGAGCTGGATTTTGATTCCTTCAAGAAATCTGGTGCATCCCTGGGATCCGGAGTAATCCTCGCGATCGATGAAACTCATTGCGCAGTTGATATCGCAAAGAATCTCATGGAATTCTTCGCTCACGAATCCTGCGGAAAGTGTTCTCCTTGCAGGGAAGGAACCCGTGTAATCGTGTACATTCTTGATGAGTTCTCAAAGGGAAGAGGAACTGTGGAGATGTTCAACCAGTTATATGACATATCTGAGACAATGGAAGAATCATCTTTCTGCGGCCTCGGCCAGTCTGTCCCAATTCCATTGCGATCTATACTCGACAGGTTTAAGGACGAGTTTCTCTCTCATCTAAACTCTCCGGGATGTCCGGTTGGTGTTTGTGAGTTCGATAAACCCGAGAAGAAAAAGAGGTAGAGTCAATAATCAAGAGGCCGGGGCAACCCGGCTTTTTCTCTGCTATAATTGCCGCGAGGTGGAATATGGACAAGGGTAAGAAAATTGACATGATCGTGCTTTCGATTCTCCTTGCATCGATCATCATTTTTTCATTGATACTTACTTCCCTTAGCGCAAAGAATAGACTTGACAGAGTTGCAGCTCTCTCCGTGCTTTATAATGCAGGCCTTGGAGCCGATTATAAGTCCATTCTTGAAAGCCCATCTTACCAGTACGATGACCGTGTGGTTGAAGCATACAGATATTTCACTGACAAGAGCGGCTCACTGAATTATAGATTGAGCAGTTCAGTAAAGATGCACAATGTTTCGGAGAACGATCTTTTCGTTTGCAACCAAACAATATCAGATCTTTCACAGCAAAATGCAAAGAGGAAATGTCCCTACTTAGAAACTAAGATAGCTTCGTTAATTGAGTCCAGCAGTTTACTTTCTGACAGATCCGCAATTTTTAAGAATCGCCTATCAGAGGAGATTTACAATGCCTTAATGGAATTTGCAAATGTGAAAGTTGATATTATAGTTGGAGGCGAAATTAAGACTCTAGATTTGTCTAGACTGGACCCGGAAGTTGTACTATCAATCATGGTAGTTGAATCCTCTTTGAATCCCTTTGCTTTGATGGAAGAAAGAAGTATTGATGAATCATTTTCTGACTATGTGCATTCAAGGGGGCTGATGCAAATCTACGAGATGACGCTTTGGACTTTGAATTCTTGGTTGAAGCAATCCAGGATAAATATTAAACCCCAAGAGCTCTGGTCCATCAGAAACAACATTTTCCTTGGAATGGTCTATCTTGCTTATGCCAATGAATTCCTGGAGGAGAAAAGATGAAAGACTGGCAAAGAGATTCTATCGTCTATCAGATATTCCCAGATAGATTCAAGATTGGCTATGGAAAGAACGTATTTCAAAAACGCGAACAAGGTCATTATCAGCTTCCAAAGCAAGACGTTAGAGATTGGGGAGAAAAACCCGTTGCTTCCGTAGACGGTAGTCATCAATATGATTTCTGGGGAGGTGATCTTGCGGGAATAACCGAAGAGCTAGATTACATAAGAGACCTTGGCGCGAACACTCTTTATTTGAATCCAATATTCTGGGGACACACGAATCATAAGTATGACACTGTTGATTATTTTAAGATAGATCCTGACTTTGGTACGGAAGAAGAATTCCTTCTACTTGTCGAGACTGCTCATTCGAAGGGGCTCAGTATAATACTGGACGGAGTTTTCAATCACGTTGGAGCTTCGGGAAAATGGGCCAACTCTCTTGAGCTATTCGAGGAACCAGGTGCCCTCCAGGGAAATGAGGAATTCAGAAAGTACTTCTTCGAAGGAAAAAAGGGTTTAAGAGGCTGGATGGACTCATGTAATCTTCTTGAACTCAATCTTGAGAATCCGATCCTTTCAAACATGGTTTTTAGAGGCACTGACTCAGTTGTAGCTCACTGGCTTAAGAAGGGCATAGATGGCTGGAGGTTAGATGTTGCCTATGATCTTGGACCACGAATCTTGAAAGAAATAGTTGCGACCACCAAATCGGTCAGAAGTGACGCGGTTGTTATCGGGGAAATCTGGAACTATCCCGGTGGTTGGCCCGAGCAATCGCATCTGGACGGGCTGATGAATTACTACTTTCGACTGGTAATCTGGGAGGCTCTCAACGGTTATCTTTCCGGACATGACGCACTGAAAATCATCGATGAGGCTATTAAAGAGGCCGGCTTGACTTTCATTTCTAATTCCTGGACTATTCTCTCTTCACACGACGTACCCAGGCTTAAGAACGAGCTCGGATCCTTCCAGAGGGTAAAAGCAGCGCTTGTTCTTCAGTATTGTCTTCCCGGGATTCCCTTGATCTATTATGGCGAGGAAATAGAAATGGATGGAGGCAATGATCCTGAGAACAGGGCTCCGATGGATTGGCAAAGTGTTTCGAAGGAAACAGAGACGCGGATCCTTTATAAGAAGCTGAACGCAATTCGAGAAACAAAAGCATCACTTCGAGCGGGTAATTTCAAACCCTTGATTTCTTCCGATAGTTCACTCATATCCTTCAAGAGAACTGGCGAAATTGTGGAAGATATGGTTCTTTGCGTAGTCAACCCTACTGCAAACAACATAAAATCGAGAGTTTTTTTGCAGGAGGGTTTCCTTATGAACGGGACAGAAATGAAGGATCTGTTGACTGGAAGAGCATTTAAAGTGTCGTTCGGAACGGTATCTGTTGATCTCGGACCGTTTGAGGCGCTGATTATGGAGCCTTTGATTATCAGATCAGATCTTCATTATTCACCGTATAAAAGATTATGAAAGAGACTGATAGAAGATCCCTAGGTCTTGTTATTCTGGCAACAACGGCAGTGATTTGGGGTGGATCATATATTTTTACCAAGGTGGCCGTCAGTTCACTGCCTCCAATGCTGCTAGCTTTTCTTCGTTTTGCAATTGCAGTCGTTATTCTGTTTCCCATATCCTTAAATAAGAGGGGTTCTTTCAATACCGTAGATCACAAGAATGCGGCTTTAGCAGGTCTCTCAGGAATCACATTTTATTTTTTCTTCGAAAATTATGGTTTGACAATGACGAATGCCGCTGATGCTTCTTTGATTGTATCCACGGCTCCCATACTCACAATACTTCTTTATGACCTAATAAGAAAAAAGTACGATCTTTTTGAATACTTGGGGGGTCTCGTAGCTTTCTCGGGACTCTCAGTGATTATTTATTCGGGAAGATTTGCCGATGGCTCTAGCGTAACAGGAAATCTCTTCTCTTTCGGTGCAGCAGTCTCCTGGACGGCATACACTTACTTTTATGAGAAGATTCACAACAGCTCGATATGGACAACTCTAGAAATAATGCTCTGGGGACTTCTCTTTTCCGCGCCCTTTGCTCTTTCAGAAATCCTTCTTTTCAAAAGACCCGTCGTCTTTTCTTTCGGTGCGGTCTCAGGCATTTTGTTCTTAGGGATTTTTGCATCGGCTCTGGGATACATAATGTGGAACAAGGGAATAGATCTTTGGGGAGGAAAGGCGGCTACTCTATGGGTCTACACAATCCCCGTTTTCACCGTAATCGCCGACATTGTTTTTCTCGGGAATTCACCTTCCATGTTGTTTTTTTACAGGCTCTGCACTGGTCGGAGCAGGAATGTTATTGGTTATAGGAAGGGAATACAGGCGGCTAGTTTCACACGACAACACTAACCGATAACTGTCTCAACCGACTGCAGTTCGACAGGGATTACTCTTGAAAGACCGTCTGTCATTGTCACTCCATGAAGAACATTTGCAACCTCCATAACAAGTTTGTTATGGGTAACAACAAGAAACTGCGTGTCGGCGGCATGTTTCCTAAGCAACACTCTGAACCTTTCGGCATTGAAATCATCCAGTGGAGCGTCAACTTCATCTAAAACGTAAAAAGGACTGGGTTTTATACTCAGTAACGAGAAAACAAGGGCTATTCCAACAAGTGCCTTTTCCCCACCGGATAGGAGTTGAAGCTTCTGAATCTTTCTTCCAGGTCTCCTGACTGTGATCTCCAAACCGGTCTCAAGTAAGTCTTCACCAGGGATTATCTTTATCTCGCCTTCTCCTCCGTCGAAAATCTCCTCAATGTACCGATTGAAGTTCTCGTTCACACTGTTGAAGGTTTCCATGAAGATATTCTTCGCCTTAGCATCTGTCTTATCAATCAGTTCGATAAGTTTTACTTTAGCTTCTTCTAGATCCTTCCTCTGCTCATCGAGTTCTTGATACTCCCTATCTACGACACCATACTCATCAATAGCCTCAAGATCAACGCTTCCAAGAAACTTTAGTTTGTTCTCGTAATCGTCAAGTTCCACCTTGATGTCTTGAAGTTTCTCTTCGGAAAGAATCTCGACCTCTTCTTCGACTTCATCTAATTCTTCTCTCACTCTTGACAGTTTCATCTCGCTCTCTTGAATGTGCATCTCAAGTTTGTGAGATTTGTCCCGAAGTTTTTCTCTCTCCGCTTTCATTTCATTTATCTCTTCTTCGGCCTCTTGAAGGGCAGAAAGCCTTTGCTCTTTCCCTTCCCTTTGATTTCTTATGCTCGAAAAGAGGTTTTCCGTTTCTTTCTTGACTGAGGTTAGCTCTCTTTCCTGATCCGCCACCTGTCTTCTCAGCCGTTCCGTCTCCGATTCGACTTCTGAGACTTCTCGAGAAAGAAGATCGATGTTCTCCTGATCAGCTTTGCTCTTTTGAATTAAGGAACTGTGTTCCTTTGTGTACTGTTCCTGCTTCTCGTATAGAGTGGATAGCCTAAGCCTGGTATCGACAATCTTTTCTTGAAGCTGTTCAAGGGCTTTCTTCTGTTTCTTAAGCTCTTCAGATTCCTCTTCAACTTTGCGTTGTAGTTCAGAGCGCTCTTCTTTGAGAGCAGATTGTTCTCCAACAAGAACTTCCTTCTTTCTAGAATTTTCTTCCATCCTTCTAGTATATTCGTTTTCAAGTTTCTGAAGCTCTGCTATCTCTTCCTCAACTTCCTGAGCAGATTTCAGCAATTCCGCTATCATTCTGTTTATTGCCGCCCCCTTTGAAGCCAATTCATTGAGCTCTTCTTGCAGCGCCTTCAGATATCCACGGACCTCTGTCATCTCGTCCCTAAGTCTTTCAATCTGCTTATTACCGAGCTGTATTTGCTTCTCCAGTTCGTCTTCTCTTTCAACAAGTTCTTGGATCCGTCTCTTCCTGGAGAGTAGATCGGTTCGAGTTTCTTCGCCAATAAACCCTCCGGTAATGGATCCACCGCTACTCAACAACTGGCCATCGACGGATACAATTCTACCAATGAAACCTTCTGATCTCCTCATTTCAATCGCATCATCAAGGGTTCTTGCTACAATTGAGTTTCCGAAAAGGTAAACCGGTAGTTTCTCGAAACCATCCGGGATTTCTACAAGCCTGGCAGCGTAGTTGATGAAGCCTGGATGCGACTCAACCCTTGAGAAATTTCTGAAACTGCCCTCAATCATGTCAATGGGAAGCAAGGTTACCCGACCTATCTTATACGATTTGAGGAATTCGATTATTCTCTTTGCGGTTATTGAGTCGTCAACCACTATATCCTGCATACGGTATCCTAGAAGAACTGTTATAGCGGTTTCAAAGGATTCTGGTACCTGTATGATGTTTGCAACAACATCTCTGAGTCCCGCAAAGCTCTCCTTTCTCGAGAAAACTTCTCTGACTGCTTTGGAGAATCCCTGATATTCTTCTTGCTGCCTTTGGAGTAAGCCCCTTTCCATTTGAGATCTTCTAAACTCGCTTTCATTGCTTGAAAGACGATCCCTAGTTTTCTCTAATTCTGCATCCAGCTCAACGAGTCTTTCTTTCGAGGCGCTTACTTCCGCTTCAACTTTTCGTTGTTTATCTGAACTTTCCTTGCCCTGTTTTGCTAGAGACTCGGTTTCTTCCTTGAGGGTTTCGAACCTATCTCTTTTCGTTTCCAGTTGGTTTTCGATTAGGCGCAATCTCTTACTTGTGTCTTCCCTGCTATTTTCAAGTCTCTCGAGCTCATTCTCAATCTTTGAAAGCCTCTTCGAAATAGACTCAAAGGTCTCTTGATGCTTGAGCCATTCTCGTTCTCTCGCGCTGTAATTTTTTAAAAGGGAGTCCCGTTCCTCTTCAGACAAAGAGAGGGCAGTTTCTTCATCTGAAACCTGTTGCTCGAGGCTCTCGATAATTAACTTAATCTCATCCTTTCTCTTATCGAGTTCCTCGATTTCCGATCTGAAATTGTCAATCCGGGTTGAGATTTCTATCAATCTATTCTCTTTTTCGTTCAGTCTTCTTGAGTACATCTCTTTGAGCTCCAACAAGTCGTTTTGCCGTTTCTTATACTCTTCGAGAAGTTTTGTGAACCCTTCGATTTCTTTGTCAACTTCTGAGAACTCTGCCCTTAAAGCAGACCACTTAGACTCGCCTTCAATTAACTTCTTCTGAAGATCTTTTAACTCGTTACGAACCTCTCCTAGATCTCCATTAAGAGTCCCAAGTTTCTCCTCTTCGAGTCTTGCGATATTGCCGAAGAAGAGATTCTTCAGCTCCTTCTGTTTCGCAGAATATTCAACGAACTTCTCAGCCCTTTTTGCTTTTAGATAAAGAGACTTACGTTGTTTGCCAAGCTCAAAAATTATGTCTTCAAGTCTGCTTAGATTTTCTTCCGTTGCCGCCAACTTTCCCAGCGCTTCTTTCTTCCTCTCTTTGTACACCGCAGTACCGGCAGCCTCTTCAATGAGAGCCCTCAGCTCGTATGGCGAGGCCGTCACTACCTTATCGACCTGTCCCTGCCCAACTATAGAGTATATATCCATTCCAACACCGGTTCCCTGGAATAGCTCCTTTATATCCTTCAGTCTGGACTGTTTGTCATTGACTTTGTAAGACGACTGTCCATCTCTAGATATCTCCCGCGCAATTGAAAAGATTCCTTCCTCTGATTCGAATACAAGTTTGACTTCAGCGGAGTTTGAAGGTGGAAATCTCTCTGAACCGTTGAAGATGACATCTTCCCTGCTGTCGGCCCTGATGTTTTTCATAGACTGCTCGCCAAATATCCATCTTATCGCGTCAACAACATTCGATTTTCCACTGCCATTGGGTCCGACTACCGCAGTCATGCCCGATGAGACCTCGAATCTAGTTGGCATGGCGAAGCTCTTGAATCCTTTTATGTAAACTGAATTAAGCCTCAGCATAAACTCCCTCCAGAACCCTTTCTTTGATCCGTCTCATATAAAGAGAAACATCGATTTCCTCACCATCGTGAGCGAAGTCTATAAGAATCCCCTCCTTACGGGCTTCCTCGACAATTCCCTTCTTATGACCTGTGAAAAATGGTTTGAATTTATTATGAAGTCTTAGCTCGTTTCTCTTCATTTCCCCGGAAAATGCCCTGACGATTTCAAGGAAAAGTCTATCACGCACGAGTTCTCCAATCGCAGGGTGAAATGGACCGGCCACCACGTTGTCTATCTGCTTTCCATACAGACAGATACCAATCCTGTTTATCTTCACATTCGATGTCGAGAGCAGAAGGTACATTTTCCAGAGAATCTCAATAGACTCCTGGAGGTCAAGAGGCGAAAATCTACGAAGTTTGTATTCATTCTCAAGAAGAGAACCCTTCAAAATCACCAGAGGATGAAGCCTAACGGAAGAGGCACCTACTCTGATAGCCTCTCTGGTCGAGTGAATGTCCTTACTCTCTGAGTCTTCGGGTAGCCCGGTCATCAAGTGAATGCCAAATTTGATTCCGTTGCTATTCAACAAGTGAGTTGCTTTATAAACATCGCTGGTGTTGTGGTCTCTGTTAGATTTCTCCAGAACAGTATCATCAAAAGACTGGACTCCAAGCTCGATAAAGTTTACCGGATACGGTTTCAAATACTCTACTAACCTCTCGGATATGAGCCCCGGAGAGGTGGAGAATCTGATCCCCTTTATCTGACCTGCTTTGAAGAACTCAGTTGCAACCTCCAGGTACTCCTGCTGATTACCAAACCCGGTAAATGTGCCACCATAAAATGCAAGCTCCACATCCTCTGGATGTCTAAAGAATGAAAGATACTTCTCTACAGTGGAAATGATCTCTTTCTCATCGGGAACTCCAGTGACTCCAGTGGCGGAGTATTCATTACAGAATATGCATCGCGTTCTGCAACCCTCATGTGGAACGAAAATTGGAATAATATTCATACTAGTATTATAAACCGATTGAGCACTATTTAACAAAGATACTTCAACAAATCTTAAACGAAATGCTTTCTGTGTTACTTTGCAGATGGTAGAATGAATCATTCAGGAGGAAGGAATATGGAAAGATTGATTTTAGTTTCATACAGTATAGCACTTTCTAATAATAACTGGCCGGGATCGGTCAGTTAATCTTTGCGTTTCAACAAAAAAGATTAGAAGGCCGATGGATAACCATCGGCCTTAATTTTTGAAGGGGTGAGAAAATGGAAAGCATCGGGAGACTCAGTTCTAGAGTGTTGGAGCACCTTAGTGATCCGGTTGTGAAGTCGGCAGTTAAAGTAAAATCTGCAATTCTGGGAGAAGCAAGCAGTTTTCTTAGGGGAAAGAACTTTGTCGAGCTACTTCCTACTATTGTATCTCCGATCACCGATCCACTTAATCACGAAGTTCACACCACAAGGTTCACTTACTACGATCAGGAGTATCGCCTTACGCAGTCAATGATATTTCACAAGCAACTAGCGTGTAAATCATTCGAAAGGATCTTCATTGTTTCTCCGAATGTAAGACTTGAAACATCGGAAAAGGCACTTTCAGGAAGACATCTCTTTGAGTTCAGTCAAATTGATCTTGAAATCCGGAACGCAAAGAGAGAGCAAATAATGTCTCTCATCGAAGACCTCATAATTACAGTAATGCTTTCAGTAAAGAGAAATTGCAGCGAAGAAATGGATTTTCTTTCCTCGGATCCTTCGATTCCTTCAAAACCCTTTGCTACGGTGAAATTCATGGACGCTTATGAACAGTATGGAAAAGACTTTGAAACGATACTATCCGCCAGTTTTAGCGAGCCGTTTTGGTTAATTGATTTCCCAATATGGGAGAGGGAATTCTATGACTTGTTGTCGGAAGATAAGAGAACACTCAAGGATATGGATCTAATACTTCCTCATGGATTTGGTGAAACTCTGTCCGGAGGAGAACGAGAATGGGAGCATCAGAGAATCCTTGAAAGAATGGGTTTCAAAGGCAACGACCCTGAAGAACTCTCATGGTACATGGATATCGCAGAAGGGGGAGAGCTTGTTCCGACTGCAGGTTGTGGAATTGGTGTCGAAAGACTGACAAGATATGTCTGTTCTCTAGACAACGTTTCAAGAACAAGACTCTTTCCCAAGGTCCCAGGACAGAGCTGGATATAAAAAACTCCCCCAACAGGGGGAGTTCTGGCTCCAGCGGAGGGACTCGAACCCCCAACCGTCCGGTTAACAGCCGGATGCTCTGCCATTGAGCCACGCTGGAACACAATGATTATTTTAACCCGAATCAAACGTTATTTCAAGTAGTAGGATTAAGGAAGAAAAGTTTGAATTCTCTTCACAGGACGCGTGGCAATGAGCGCAGTCCCCTGGCCATCGATATCATCCATAAGGACGTCTCCAATCTGTACAGGAGCTTCAACTGAAATTTTTCTGACCAAATCCATTTTCTCCTTTATAATCGACCTGTCAATTGCGCCAGATGTCTTCACGGAAACTAGGGGAATCTCCCCGTTGATGACTTTTACGCTTGTTGTAAGTATTCTCTTCGGCATGATTAATTCATTTAAAGCATATTCTTTTCCTCTGGGACATCTGTTACCCCTTATCTCATACTCGCTTCCGCTTTTTCTAACTGAAATTTTGCAACTAACCGGGCAAATTACACAAGTTATGTGTCTCTCCATTAGTGCACCTCCACCGTTAACCGTTTTGCGTCAATAAGAGGCATCAGCTTCTCTTTTTTAATAACCATCTGAATCATCTCACTGGGAACCCCATAAGAGAAACTCTTCTCGAGCCCTAGTTCCTTTAGAACTAGAGTGCCCTCGTCCATAGGGTTTTTCAATCTTACATACAGGCGTACGTGCTCATCCATATCCACTATGCCAGGCACAACAACTCCCACATTATCTCCCCTAACAACGGGAACCCTGTCCCCAGAAGTATTCTTGCCGAGCGCATAGAGAGCAGCATGACGGCCGGCTATCCAGCCCTCGGCGGCTACATAATCCACGAGATCGAATACCGCAACATTGTTTCCCGCCGCAAAAACACCCTCTACGGAGCTTTCACCTGTGTTTGAAACAACAAAACCTCTATTGATAGGATCGATAGTCAAATCATCATCGAAATCCTCAACCTGTGGAAGCAACCCGGCAGAAAGTATTAAAGTGTCAACTTTCAGCCGGCTGGAAGTGCCCGGTATCGGAACGAATCTCTCATCGACCTTAGTTATTTCAACTTCTTCAAGCCTTCCCTTTCCGAAGACTTTGGTCACAGTTGTCGAAAGGAGAAGGGGAATATCATAATCTTCAAGGCACTGAACAATGTTTCTTGTAAGACCTCCGGGATATGGCATCCGTTCTATTACAGCGACTACTTCCACACCTTCAAGTGTCAGTCTTCTTGCCATTATCAACCCGATATCCCCTGATCCTAGTACAACCGCTCTTTTTCCTGGTAGATAATTCTCTAGATTCACATATCTTTGAGCCAAACCTGCCGGCAATATTCCTGACGGTCTATAACCCTGTATCAACAGCGAGCCGAACGGTCTTTCTCTGGCTCCGCTCGATATGACAAGGGCCTTCGCAGAAATTTCAAATGCTCCCTTAGGAGAAAGCACAACTGCTTTTTTCTCCCTCACGTCTATGTGCCGGACATAGGATTCACCGATCATGCTCACCCCTTCTTCACTCATCTCACGTTGAAGGCGAGAGGCAAATTCCGGACCTGTCAGTTCCTCATGGTAGAACTGAAGGCCGAACCCATTATGAATACACTGATTTAGGACACCTCCTGCAATCGGTTCTCTTTCTAGGAGAGTAACGTCAGCTCCAGTTTTTGCAGCACTGAGAGCTGATGACATACCTGCTGCTCCGCCACCTATGATAAGAACGTCTGTGGTGAGTCTGTTCATTGTCTCACCTTCCCATCAACTATCCAGCTTCCCTCGCTGTTCTGTCTAACTTCGGATAGATCCTTCTTGAGCTCTCTAGCCAGAATCTTCGCAATGTTCCAGCTGCAGAACCCGCCCTGACATCTTCCAAAACCCGCTCTAGTTCTAAATTTAATCCCGTCAATTGTTCTTGCTCCATCGCGAATGGCCTGGACTATCTCGGCTTCAGAAACCTCATTGCATTGACAGACGATTCGCCCATACGCAGGGTTTTCATCAATCATCTCAGAGACTTTCCCAGCTGGAAGTTCCTTTATCTTTACTCTCTCTTCAAGGCACGGAACAAAATCGTCTCTTCTAACCAGATCGATTCCAGTTTCTGGAACGATCATACTAACTACGAATTCCGCAATTGCGGGGGCTGCAGTCAAACCTGGAGATCTCATAGCCCCCACTGTGATGAAGTTTGCAAGTTCTTCGGCTCTCTTTATGTAGAAATCCTTTTGGACGGTTTCAGGTCTCAGCCCGGCAAATGACTTTATGAACCACTTTGCATTGTCTATTCCCGGGATAAGATATTCTCCAGATTCTCTAACTGAAGTCAGCCCAGAATCAGTAGTGCTAACATCTTCCGGCGAAAACTCGGGTAGTTCAACTGAAGTCGGCCCTAGAAGAACTCCTCCATCAACCGTTGGAACAACTAATTTTCCCTTTCCTGCAGCGGTTGGAAGCGGAAATATTATCATATTTACTAATTCACTTGCCTTTTTATCCAAAAGGATATACTCACCCTTTCTCAAATGAACCGGGGGCACATTCACGTTAAAGGCTGAAGCAACCTTTTCGTAGAAGAGACCGGCTGCGTTTATTACCAAGTCGGCTTCAATCTTCCTGCCAGAACTTAGAAATACTTCGGTGACCCTTCCTTCATTGATCTTCCCGCCTATGACTTCTTCACCTGTGACAACCTCGCCCCCGTTTGCGGCAACATTCATAGCCGAAGCAATTGCCACCATCCAGGGCTCAGTGATTCCAGCAGTACCACAAAATAGGGCATAATTAAATTCATCTGAAATGTGAGGTTCCAGCTCTCTAAGCTCATTTTTGCCAACGATTCTGAGATCTTTTACTCCATTGTTGATACCATTTTGAAGTAGCTCCTCAAGTTTTGGAAGCTCGTTTCTGTCCTTTGCTACGACAATCGATCCGGTCCTTTTTACAGGGAATTTCAATTCTTCAGCGAGCTTATCAAACATTAGATTTCCGGGAGCGCAGAACCTAGCTCTTAATGTTCCTGGCGGATCGTCATAGCCACCGTGAAGAATAGCAGAGTTTGCTTTAGTAACTCCCTGTCCTATATCCTCTGATTTCTCAACGAGAACAACCTTAATTCTAAATCTGCTGAGTTCTCGAGCGATTAGAGACCCGACAACTCCACCTCCAATGACTACCGCTTGCATCCAGCACCTCCAAAAAGAAAACCACGCCATACAAAAATGGCGTGGTTCTCTCATAAACTCTACCACGTGTAAAGAATTATATCATATTCCATACACTCAGCCGGAAAAAAGTGACCCTTCAGAGAACAGGAGGGTTCCTTCTTTCGAAATCAGCGCTTAGTGTATTATTCTACTTAGGAGGGGTTTTATGCTAAAAGGAATTATTGCGGCTTTATGGAACAGAAAAGAGAGACCAGAATCAGTTGTTCCGGAAACGGTTTTCTTCCTAAATGGTGGGCTCTTTGAAATACAGGAGAGGATCGATCGATTCAAAGCTGCTGGAAAGAAGGTCTTCGTGGATATTGATTTTGTTTCTGGGCTTTCTGGCGACGAGGATAGCGTTCTTTATCTTAAGAAGAGCGGAGTCGATGGAATAATCACTGCTAAGCTTAGAATATTCAAACAAGCAGTAAATGCCGGGATGCATCAGAGCCTTTTGAGGTTTTTCGTACTTGACTCGAGGGCCGTTGAAAAGGGAATTCAAACGATCGTATCTAATGGAGTGAGAAACATTGAGATACTGCCTGGAATAGTCGCAGCGAAGGTAGCCCCAAAAATCAGAGTTCATGCACCTGAGACTACCATAGTTGCTGCAGGTCTTATAGACAGCGTTGAGGAAATTGAAATGTTGAAGAACCATGTTGATGGGGTTTCCACTAGTTCCACGGCCTTGTGGACCTATAGATGGTGATTATCTGTTTATTCTAGGATCGAGCACATCTCTCAGCCCATCCCCCAGGATGTTGAGACTCAAAACGATTATAGCTATCATCATTCCAGGAAACAGGACTATCCATGGTGCGCTCAACAAATAGGAGGTTCCCTGGCCAACCATTCCTCCTAGAGTAGGCTCTGGAGGAGGAACTCCTAGACCGAGAAAACCAAGGGAAGCCTCGGTTAGAAGCGCTGTTGAAACATTTGTGGTGAAGGTTACAATCAGGATCGAAGAGATGTTTGGAAGAATGTCTTTAAGCATTATAGAGATATTCTTTTTTCCAAGCGCCTTAGAAGCCTTCACAAAAAGAGTATCCTTTAGAGAAAGCGTTGCTCCCCTTACGGTCCTTGCAAATATCGGCACATAGACAAGGCCGATTGCAAAGATTAGGTTGGACATGCTTGAACCGAAAAGAGCAATTATGAATAGTGCCAAAATAAGCGATGGGAAAGCGAAGAAACTATCCATAATCCTCATGATTATCAGGTCGGTCAGTCCGCCAATATAGCCCGACAACAGCCCCAGCATAGTACCGATTATCGCCGAAATAGCAATCGCACTGGAAGCGATTATTACGCTCTTCTGTATTCCATACATCGACCTTGAGAACACGTCTCTTCCGAACTGGTCTCCACCAAACAAATGATCTATAGAAGGCCTGCTCATAAAGGCATCCATATTCATCTTGTACGGGTCATATGGTGCAAATAAACCAGGGAATAGTGTGATCAGAACAATGACAAAGATCATGATCATGCTAATCGTGTAGATCGGATTACTCACAAGTCTCCGCATTACTCTAAGCATAGTCGCTCACCCTAACGTAGCTCGACACGAGGATCAATTAGTGTATATATAACGTCAACCAAGATATTCAACATTACTATTATTATCCCGATAAAAAGAACAATTCCCTGAACAACGGGATAATCTCTTTCATTGACAACCTGAAGAAGAAGTCTTCCCATTCCGGGAAGGGCAAACATATTCTCTATTACTATGGTTCCACCAAGCAGATAGCCTAGCTGAATACCCGAGAGCGTTACAACAGGAATTAGAGCATTTCTCAAAGAATGCTTGAGAATTACATTTCGGGCACTCACTCCTTTTGCTCTGGCAGTTCTAACGTAATCTTGATTTAGTACATCCAGCATCGATGTTCTGGTAATTCTCAAAATCTGCGCTGCTACCATCAAGCCCATTGTAAGTGAAGGAAGAAACATCACCTGTAGATTAGAAAACGGATCGACTACCGGACTCACATATCCAAATAGGTTGAAATTATCGAAGGCACCAGAAACCAGCACAATTAAGATCGCCCCCACCCAGAAGGATGGGGACGAAAGACCAATTAGACCGATCACTCTCACAAAGTTATCGAGAAAACCATTTCTCTTTATTGCAGAGATTATTCCCATGGGGATTCCAAATAAAAGTGCAAATCCTAATGAGAAAGCGGCCAATTCAAGAGTAACCGGGAATCTTTCCTTTATCAGTTCGGTTACGGGTCGGCCCGTTCTTAGTGAAGTGCCCAGGTTGAATGAAAGCAGATTCTTAACCCATATTCCATACTGAACAATCAGGGGCTTGTCAAGCCCATATTCGGAATACAGATCCTCTATCTGACTTTCAGTCAGATAATTCTGGGTTCCCAGCATTATATCTATCACATCGCCAGGAACTATGTGAATCGCAATGAACACCATGAACGTGACTAAAAGAACTGTGGGAACTGCAGATAGCAGCCTCCTGATTACGTAACCGAACTCCATATTCTACTCTGAAACTAATCTTTGCTTGTTTCTCTCAAAAACACAAGGCTTTCATTCGCCAATGATCTAAATCCCTTAACGGAATTATTAGAGGCAAATAACGTGTTTGGCGAATAGAGAAAAAGTATTGGTGATTCTTCCACGAGTTTTCTCTGGACTTCTTCATAGATCAGTTTTCTGGCGTTCATATCGGACTCGCTTCTACCCCTATCAAGTAGATCATCGACCTCATGGTTACTATAGAGAAAGACATTAGTCGATCCTCCAGTTCGGAAAGTCCTGTTGAACTGGATGTCTGGATCTATCGATCCGCTATTCATAGAAATGAAAGAATCGAAATCACTCTCTCTCCACTTGCTGATGAAAATTCCCCACTCAACCAAGTTTATCTTTGCAGTGACACCGATTTCTGCCAGCTGAGCCTGGATTACCTGTGCAACCTTATCGAAATTGTATCTCTGCGCAGCAACTATCTCAAATTCGAAGCCATTTGGATAACCGGCTTCTGCAAGTAGCTGCTTCGCCTTTGAAGGATTGTAACTATACTCCTCGAACTGATTGGGTTGCAAAGCCCAGAAATCCAGCTCGGGGTTCAACGGACCCGTAACTGTTGCCTCGTCAAAGGCTACAGCCTTCACTATCATTTCCCTGCTAACGGCGTAACTGAGGGCGTTCCTAACTTCCGGTTTGCTTAGAGGTCCTCTTGTCGTGTTGAAACCGAGCAAATAATAGCTTAGCACTGGCGTCCTGTAAATTACGAACTTGTCTGAGGCTAACTGGTTAAGACTTAGTGGCTCGCTGATCTTTGCAATATCGACGTCCCCATTCCTTAAAGCGGAAACTCTTGTTACCTCTTCGGGCATTATCATCATTTTTATTTCATCGAGATAAGGAAGCCCGGCAACAAAATAGTCTGCATTCTTTCTCAGCCTTATGTAGTTGCCTGCGACAAACTCAGCAATGTAGAAAGGCCCCGTACCATTTGTCTCTAGCTGAAGATTTGCGCCTGACTCGACAAAACTCTTGGAAAGTATAGCGCTGTTAACTCCCGCAAAATTGGGAAGAAGCGAAGAAGCCATCGGGATTTTCAGCTTGAACTCAACCTTGTTTCCGTCTAAAGATCTTATTGTTTCTACCTCGCCGTAATAACTGGCTGCTGGAGCCTTTACTTCGGGATCCCTTATTCTTTCAAAAGTAAAGAGAACATCCTCAACAGTCAAAGTCTCGCCATTGTGGAATTTTACGCCTTCTCGTATTTTGAACACTATTGTGTAGGGATCCACCACTTCGAAATCTTCGGCTAGATTAGGAACGAGATTCATATTTTCATCATACTTCAGAAGACCATCGTAAACGTTCTCAAGAACTCTGTGAGATGCAAATGCGGTAACCAGCGTCGGATCGAATCCTACCGGCTCAGTTTCAATTGCCATAACCAGTACGCTGTCACTTACGCCAAACACTGCTACTGAAAGAAATGTAACTAATACTGCCAAGAGTAATTTCTTCACGCTAACACCTCCAAAATGGAATTCTATTCCTTTCTGCTCTCGAGCAAGACTGGATCATTAGGTTTCTCTACATCATAAACTAACATGCTGTTTCCCGATCTCACTATCAAAAGGCTCCCCTCAACTGAAATCTCATCGACCTGGGTGAGCTCCAAATCCCGAAGAATTACAGGAGAATCTGGAGTACTAATGTCTACAATCGACACTCCCTTATCGGTAGACGCGTAAAGAACACTGCCCGACACCTCTATTTCAAGAACAATGTAGTACCTTCCTACATTAGCCTTTCTCGATCTCGCTATATCAATGACCTTCAAACCACCGTCTATTCCTGCCTCTCCGGAATAAACAACACCGTTACTTTCAGCAACTGCTCTGGAATAACCATCCAAGGGAACTTCAAAACTTGAAGAACGATCGTTGTAAGTTTCCCCTTCTCTCTCGAGGATTTTTATTCCCGACAAAGCATCTGCCAGATAAATTCTCGAGAGATCTTGCGTGACGAATAAATCAACCGGTGTCGTCCAGTCCCTGTAAACAGTTTCCATTCTTTCGGGAATGCCACTTTCGCTGAGAACTACTCTAATGACCATTCCTGCACTCTTGGTGTCTAGAATCCAGAGATATCCGCCCTCCATAATCAACTTCTCTGGAACCGTGTTAGTAACTAGAGTGTCTATAACTTCGGCCTCACCGGTCCGGTAGTTGATTGTGGACAGTTTTCCACTTTTGTCTATCACATAGAGTAGATCACCGTTTAGAATTGCGGAGTTCTTTCCATCATACTGATAAGGGATCTCAACGATTTCCAGGCCAGCACTGCTCAGTGAAACTATATTCAAAACGTCGTTGAAGTAGAAAGCCAACATATCGACACTCTCAGAAGCAGTAGGTCTATCGGACGACATTGTCTTGAATCTATTTGGACCGGTTGAGGATATCATCTTTCCTTCCTGCCAGAGCTCAACTGACCAATAGTAGGTCTTGCCGTTATCCAATCGATTCTGCAATCGCATAGAAGTGGCATCAGTTATACCGATCAGTGACATTTCCGACTCTGACTCACCAATAAACACTCTAAACTCTCCACTTCCCACTTCAGAAGATTGCCAGGAGAAAACGGGGGTAAGATCTACTTCCGAATCCACTACCGGGGACAGGATGTCAATCTTGAATTCTGATGCAGTAACATTGAATGTTCTCGTTTCGGATTTAACAACATTTTGACCGTCTGAAGCTGTAATGTACCAGCTATATGTCTTGTTCATCAAAAGGCCGGATACTCTAATCTGATTTGACTGCATGGAATCTCTGTAAAGCTCTAGATCCTCGTCGGTTCCAAAATACACCGAGTATCTCAGATGATCTCCGTCAGGATCATAGCCTGACCATGTTAAATCAACATACGTTTCACCAACCGCCCTTCCATTAACGGGACTGATTAAAGAAAGTTCTGGAGGCCTGTTTTCAACCGAGAATCGGAAGGTCTCGCTTCTTATTGTGGCTCCACTATTGTCTGTCAACTGAACGAACCATTCATATGTTCGTCCCGCAAGAAGCCTTCCTGTCTGATAACTGTTGCTCGAAACAGTGTAACGTGAAAGGCTACCCAGTTCTCCAAAATAGACTTCCTTCTGCCTTATCGCTTCTGTATCACCGTCTAAAACCCATTTCAATGTTACTCCCGAAGCCGGCACCTTTTCTCCGTTCCTAGGCGCTTCAAGCAACACTCCAAACGACTGTCCAGAAATGAAACTGACCGGTTCACCTGCATACTCTACATTGTCCCTCAAAACAGATACAGCCCAGAAGTACTGCCTACCGTCCTCAAAAGATAGTTCGGGTCTGTATATGTTGTCCTGAACAACTCTTCTGACAATGGGGTTATGATCTGAATCATAAAGTCGGAAGACGTATCCCGAATTCTGTTGTGAATAAGACCAAGAGAACTCTCTGCCGTTCTCGAATACTCCACCGGAAGGATAGATGTAGTCTAGTCCCGAAACACGGCTTTTTATAGGTATTTCGAGAGTCCCTATTTCACCTCCGGGGTCCTCTGCCACGATTGTCAACAAGTAATCTCTGCCGGAAAAGAGGTTGGTTATGACATATCTCTCAAGGTTATCTCCGATAGCTACTGGCCGCCCTAACGACTCTTCGGCAAGGTTAACATATACTCCCACCTCAAGGTCTTCTCCTTCAGGATCGTCCAGCTCCCATTCAACAACAAGAGGAGTCGTTGCCCCCTCCAGGAACATTCTAGGAGGATGAGTTAAAGTTATAACCGGCCTTTGGTTTCCAGTAACAAAGGATGCGTATTTGCTGACAGAACTTTTTCCCCCGTCATCGGTAACCTTTACGGCCCATTCGTAACGTTGACCGGGATCAAGCTCTTCGATAGTCAGTGAATTCCCGAGAGCTTCGTACTCCTCTTCATTTCCAGCAGAATCTCGCAGATGTACCTTTGTCGACACAATTTCTCCATCGGGATCACTGGAAACCCAACTTAGAGTCAAATCATTGGTCGATACTTCCGAAGCTCCATCCACAGGGAATCTGAGCTCTGGTAACGCCGGAGGTAGATTTTCGCTGGTGAAGCTCCAGACTTCTCCCTCAGTTTCAGAACCGTTCTTGATAACATCGACTCTCCAAAAGTACTTCCTGTTACTAAATAGGTCCAAGGTCAATTCAATCGAAGTTTCCTTCGTTTCGTTTTCAAAGACTATGTCATTCAACCTGTCGTCATTTCCAAGAACGAATCTATAAGAAAGATCTTCGCTCTCATCATCGATTTCCCAGCTAAAAGTAGTGTCAGATAAGCTTACTTCAACTTCACCAGGCTGAGGCGTCAACGGGACAGCTACTTCCAGAGACTTCTGCCCTGTAGTGAAAACAGCGTCTTCACTTCTAGCGAAGGCACCTCTAGAGTCTTCTACCGTAATAAACCAGCTGTAATTCTCGTTTTCTTCCAGGTCTCTCACAATATATTCTTGAGATTCGATTGGACCTAGGATTCTTGAGTCATTCTTCGATTTCAAATGAAGCATGTAGTTAAGAGAATCACCATCGGGGTCTTCTCCAAACCAGTTGAATGATACAACCGAGGGTTCGACAAACTCCGTCGACACCGGCCGAGAAAGATAGATCGAAGGAGGCCTATTACCCGGGGTAATAGAAATATCTCTTATGGTTTCTCCTCCTTGACCATCGCTAGCTCTTATAGAGAGTGTGTAGTTCGTTTCTTCATCAAGTGCTGAGAGAAAAATCGATGTCATTCTACCTGAAGCGATTCTGGCAGGCTCATCACCATCCGGTCCAAAGAATACTTCGCTTGTAACACTATCTCCATCGGGGTCTACTACTTCCCATTTTACCGGCACAGAATCCTGCCCTGGAGAAATATTCGGATACTCCATCTCGATTATGGGTGCTCTGTTAGAAGTCCGGAAGATCCACTCTTCGCTCTTCTTTTCTTTTCCAGATGCATCTCTAACAACGACATACCAACTATAAGTTGTATGGCCTTTGAGAGAAGGGACAGCAATCTCGGTTGAATTTGTTGTTCCAATTAGTGAATATCTTGACTGCCCCTCGGAAAGGTAGACATCAAAATCTAGCTCGTCAAGATAGTATTCGAGAGGCAAAGAAGTCTTCCACGAAAGAAATCCTCTTCCCGCATCAAAATCGCTAGCTCCGCTTCTTGGATTTTCCGGCGTAACTGCAGGAAGATCTACCCTCATCTGAGTTGTGAAGCTCTCAGTATAAGAAGTAGATTCGCCTCCGTACGAGTCCTTCGCAACGACTTTCCAGTAGTACTTCGTCGAGTAATCAAGTCTCTTAAGTAACGAAACGTCAACCATTGTTTCGTTCGTTCCTCTAATGAGAATGTCCTTCTCATCTAATCTTGGCTCTCTACCAAAATACACGTCGTATACTAACTCATCTCCATCAGGATCATTGGAACTCCAGTTAAGTGTCAGATCTTTTAGAGGGACGTTTCCCAGGTTGCTGCCTGGTGGAACTACCTCTGGCCTTCTAGGATAAGTATTCATGAGTACGAATGTCCAGATTTCACTTTCTGCGGATTTTCCACCTTCTGTGTAAACCCTTACTTTCCACCAGTACTGAGAGTGAGGATCAACCTCAAACTCGTGAGAAAAGGAAAATATTCCTTCGGTAGGGGAGGTCAGATCACCCTGAAGGTCAAGTGCCAATCTGGTCAAACTGTTTCGGTCCTTGCCAGCAAAGACTTCTGCTAAGAGGCCGTGCCTGGGACGTTCATATACAGCTTCCCACCTTAATTCTACCTTTTCAGCATACTGGATTCTCTCTGCATTTTTCGGAATTGGTGAGACATTCGAAATAAGTATTTTCGGTTCTGGAACGGGCCAGAGGAAAAAGGCCGCTACTACGGCCGCAACAATTACTAAGAGCAAGGTGATTATTATCGGCACTATCGAAGAACCTCTATAATAGTGCAATCTACATCCCTCCTCAGACTCGCATTCCAATCTCGCGCACAGAATTCCACTCGGTTTTCTTATCCAGTGTATCTTCAGAAAACCGAAGGCCACTAAGCTTCTTTATATGCTTTGACTCAACTAGAAACTCGTTAGAAACAATCTCTATAGTAATATATCCCAGTTCCACTCTTCTGGCAAAACCGTTCCTTGGATCGTCATCAATCATTTCAACAACCGGTTTCCATGTCCCAGTATTGGCATAAAATTTCTCTTCTCCGTTGCTCGAAATCATTCTAAGGACATGACGGTGATTATGACCCATTATCACGCCCTTCAGATCACCGGGAACAATTGCGGGAGCTTTATCTCCGTACATCAGAAAGAATTCGTTGTTCATAGCTTTACGAAAGCCCTTCTTACCTTCGGCTCCAAGCAATCTTCTGCCCTGTTTGTAAAGGTTATCGGTCTTCTTCAGCTTTCTAAATGCCATAACCATTCTAACCATAAGACTACCGAGTTTCATTCCACCGTGTTTGTTGATGAATAGTCCTTCAATAACCTTCAACATTGGCCAACTGGCGTCTATCCAACGCTGTGCCGCATCACTTTTCAGCATCAGAAGGAACTGTCTGGCCCATTCATCCTGAAGATCTGAATCAACATCATATACTCTTCTAATAAAATCGAACCACTGAAAGACGTCGAGAGTAGGATGAATGTTCTGATAATCCCTAACTGCCTGTTCAGGAAGCTCTTTTCTCAAGAGGCATTTATCAAAATTTTTCATCATGAAGCGCGCCATGTAGTCACCGAATGGTTGCATTAACTCGCCGCTTCTCCTGTCCTTGAAAAACCTGTTCACAATGTCATACTGGTTTCCGTGCAAAGCAAGAGTCTTGAACTCTCTGTCGAGATAGTATGGTTGTATCTGTACACTTTCACTGTCACCCAGGAATTCAGTGAGCCTCTTTCTAAGACCTTCATTGAAAAGAAGAAATGAGTCGTGGTTTCCAACAACATATATCAGTCTACCACTCTTGGTGAACTCCCGAAATGCTCTGAATACCTCCCTGTGTCTGTTCTCAATAACATCTATTATCGACACATCCAGTTGATCGATGAGTTGATCGAACGGCAAGAGTCCTCTTTTCTTAACAAACTCTGAAGTCAAAAGCTCGAGTCCATCGCCAACAATGATTATTTCTCTGAATGCTTTTTCCTTTGAGCTCAATATCAGCTCTACAAGATCGGAATCGAATTTGAAGTCATCCTTTAACGTCCCGTCGCCAATATGAAGATCACTAAGGTATAGTTTTTTCAATCCCTTCCTCCCAAGTTCCATGATACCCCAAAAACAGAGTCAATACTCTGCACCGTGAGAAATTGCCAGTTCAAATATCTACACAAAGATGAGAGAATATAATGATGAACAGCCTTTTCTATTTGATTGACCTATTACTGGCTTTGCCGCTCTTAATGAACGGTCTTGGTGCATTCATTGCAGCCTGTTGTACGAGTGTTCTGATCAGTTTTTCAATGCGCGGTTACGAGGGAATCACGATCTCTGATAAAGAAAAGCAAATGGCTTCTACCCTTGGATCTGCTGTTATGTCTTGCTTTGTTTTTCCAGTCTTCCTTCCTGTATCACCGTTTGTTGCCCTTCCTGCGCTAGGAGCAACGGTCGTCAGAAATTTCATACTCTACAAACGTGTGAAATCGCAATTCAAGGAAGAAAGCTTTATGCTGACCTCTAATGACCCGATTGAACCAAAGGTGGTATATGATAGCTTCAAAAGACTCTTGGATGTTGGTATTGGAGTAATAATGTTAGTTCTGTTCAGCCCGATTATCGTTATAGTTTCTTTAATTTCTCTGCTCATGGAAGGTAGACCCATCTTCATCTGCCAAACAAGGATCGGCAAGGACTGTAAGCAATTCGGAATGTACAAGTTCAGGACTTTCGACACGAAGGGAAACAAGGAAACGATAACAAAGCTTGGCAAATTCTTGAGACCACTCAGACTGGATGAACTTCCGCAAATCATAAACATTATCAAAGGAGATATGAGTCTTGTAGGACCAAGACCCGAGCTTCCATCATTTCACAAGCTTGGAATGGACAACATCGTAGACTATTCGTCTAGACTTCTCGTAAAACCGGGTCTAACGGGCTGGGCTCAGATAAACTACAAATACACTACAACGCTGGAAGAATACCGGATTAAAACCGCCTTTGACCTCTATTACGTGAAGAATAGATCATTTATTCTCGATATCAAGTGCCTCTTCAAGACACCATTTGCCGTATTTCTCACTTTGCTAAAGAAGGAGGACTGAGCCAAAAACGAAAGGAGCCATAAGGCCCCTTCAAAACTCATACAGCTTTGAGAACCTACCCTTTGGCTATTTCCTCAAGTTCTTTCTTTCTCTCGATCACACTCTTTTTGTTGTCTTTGTAATGGGTATGGAGTAGTTCGTGAGAGAGATGTCCTAAAGGCTTTCCGAGATACTCTTCATAAAGCTTAGCAATCGCCGGGTTTTCGTGAGATTTTCTGATTACCGAAGATTTGTCAATATTATAGATAGCTTCCATCCTCTTCTGAAGATAACCGGGCTGACTCGATTTGGGTTGGCCACCGCCTCCGATACATCCGCCCGGACAAGCCATGACTTCGACAAAATGGTAGAATGCTTCTCCTGAACGAATTTTGTCCATCAACTTGACAACGTTGCTTCCCCCGTGAACTACGGCTACTCTTACCTTGGTACCCTTCATATCGATTTCAGCTTCCTTCACCCCGTCAAATCCGCGGGCAAAATCGAAATCAAGTCTTGGGAGCTCTTCTCCTGTATGAAGCTCGTATGCAGTTCTCAAAGCGGCTTCCATAACACCGCCTGTAGCACCAAAGATTACCGCAGCGCCGGTAGAGATTCCGAGTGGACTGTCAAATTCTTCCTCTTCAAGCGACTCGAAAGGAATCTTGTGCATCTTAATCAGCTTCCCAAGTTCTCTTGTTACAAGCACCGCATCGGTAGATCTTGTCCCCCTGACTGTCAAAGTATCTCTGCCCTTTTCGTCCTTCTTAGCTGTACACGGCATTATCGACACAAGATAAATGTCTTCCGGCCTCTTCCCTATCTTTTCTGCAAAGTACGTTTTGACCAGGGCGCTCATCATCTCCTGGGGAGACTTCGCCGTTGAAAGGTTCTCGGTGAATTCCGGGTACAACTTCTCCATCATGTTTACCCAACCCGGGCAACATGAAGTGAACATCGGAAACTTTCCGCCTTCCTTTACCCTTTCAAGAAGCTCAGACCCTTCTTCCATAATTGTGAGGTCGGCAGTGAAATTCGTATCAAATACATAGTCGAATCCAAGCTTTCTAAGCGCGGCAACCATCTTACCGGTGCTGACCGTGCCGGGAAGCTCTCCAAACTCTTCAGAAAGGGCCACCCTAACTGATGGAGCGGTTTGCGCTATCAAAACCTTATCATGTTTTCTCAGCTCGGCGACTACCTCCCTGAATTCCATTCTCTCAGTAATTGCCCCAACAGGACAGACAGCCGAGCACTGACCACAGTTTATGCAATCGGTGGCCGCGATGGGCGCACCTAAAGCTGGCAGAGGAAGAACATGATACCCTCTATTCACCGAAGAGAGTATCGAAAGACCCTGTAGCTCATCGCAGGCTCTCACACATCTCCCACAATCAATACACTTGTTCATGTCTCTAAAAAGCGATGGACTGGAGGTATCATATGGAACATTTCTCAGCGTCTTTGGGAACATATCTTCAACGTCGTACTGATATATTAGATCTTGAAACTCGCATCTACCATTTACATCACAGGTCATACAATCATTAGGATGATTGGAAAGGAGAAGACCTAGGTTAAACCTTATTGCTCTAGTAACCCTTTCAGAATTTGTCTTGATTTTCATTCCATCAGCAACTTGAGTTGCACACGCTGGCGAGAGGTTACGAGCTCCCTCTACTTCTACAACACAAACCCTGCATGAACCTACCACCGAAAGCGCAGGGTGATAACAAAGAGTCGGAATAGTTATTCCTACTTCACGGCAGGCTTCCAGTATACTCTGGTTTTCATCAACAGTAAAATCCTTGCCGTTCACGGTAATTGTCACGGGCACCTGACAGCACCTCCATTCAAAATCTACATTAACTGAGCTTAAGAAACTAGATTGTGATTTTTCTATCAAATAGATTCTAGCATATTGATTGCCCCTTATGCCAGATATTAGGTTAAAATTCACCCACGTAGAAACAAAGTATAATCTAATTTGTTTAGCGACAATAAAGAACTGATTTAGCCGACTATTCGGATACTCGAGGTTATTTTCCCGCAAATGAATTCGTTTGGCCATGGAACAGGAATAAACTATAATGGAACTGATAATTATTATGTTTTTCATGGAGGTTATGCGGTATGAGAAAATGGTTCTTCTGGGCTTTGTTGATGGTCGTTGTGGTTGTTGTTTTTGCAATACGACTCCTGCCTGACATGCTTAACAAACCCCCAATAATAAGCATCCCCGATATGATTATCGATGAGGGCAGTACGCTTTCGATAGATCTTCACGACTATTCAAGCGACGAGAAGATGACATCTCTGAGTTACACGAAAATTTCGGGTCCCGGAGAGGTCAAAGAGAACTTCTACATTTTTTCACCGAGTTTCCAACAGTCGGGAAGTCACTCTGTAACAATTTCAGTAGTAGATTCGAAGGAGCAAATGGCGGAGTCTTCATTCGAAATCGCTGTGAGAGAGGTCAACCGTCCACCCGAGCTTTCTATCCCAGACCAGGTGGTTGCCGAAGGGGAGACAATTTCAATAAACCTTGACGAGTATGCAAATGATCCTGACCTTGACGCCTTGAATTATTCATTAACCGAGGGCAATGGACAGATAATTGGAAGCAACTATACTTATGAACCTGATTTCACAAGTGCAAATTATGAGAGGGTGACTATTTCCGTTTCAGATGGAAGAGGAGAAAAGGCAGCTTCAACGTTCATGATATCTAATAAAACCTTTGCTACATCCTCAACAGAGCTGACCGCAGACTCCACATCTTCTGTGCCATCGGAAACCGCCGCTACGAGTCTAGACAGTCCAGTCACATCTTCGGAAACAGAAGTGGCCGATGCACAGAATCTCCCACCTACTGCTGATGTCCCGGATCAGGCACTCGAGCAAGGAAACACTTTGGTTCTGGACCTGAGAGGTTTTGTGAACGATCCAGAGGATGAACCACTTTCAATTAACTTAAAATCGGGACCGGGTGAGGTTCAAAGAACTCTTTACTCCTATGTGAGCCCTCCCGGGGATGCCGGTTCCAAGACAGTAGTCTTGGAAATATCGGATGGAAAGAACGTCGTCGAAGAAAACTTTCAGGTAAACATTGAGTCCGCGAACAAAGCTCCGGTAGCTTCAAGTATTCCGGAAGGCGTCGTTTTTCAGAGTGAACAATACAGATTGAACCTCGAGAATTATTTTACTGATCCTGACGGGGATTCGCTTTCATTCCAACTTCTCAGTGGCCCGGGAAGAATCGAAGGGTCAACGTACATATTCCAATCGGACGAACCAGGAAGATACTCGGCAACTATTCGAGCTTCCGATGGAAAGGGAGAATTCATTGAAAGAACGGCGAATCTCACTGTAGTTCGGACGAACAATCCGCCGACAATTTCAATTCTACCTAGAAGAATCGCGGAGGGTGATGTACTAACGATTGACCTTTCAGAATACGCTTCAGATCCTGATAACGATTTACTCAGCTTCTCACTGGTCTCCGGCCCTGGAACTATCCAGGGAGAAACCTACACCTTCGACGCAGACTATGGCACCGCAGGAACTTATGAAGCAATTGTCTCTGTAGGAGATGGGAAAGGCGGGTCTGCAAGGGCGACTCTCAGAATTGATGTTAGGGAGAGCAACAGGCCACCAGAATTAAATATACCTGGATTTACAATAGCAGAAGGTTCCAGACTTGTTGTTGATCTCAGTGAATACTCATCTGATCCGAACAATGACAATCTATCATTTGAGATCGTTCAGGGAATGGGAACGATCGAAGGAAGCAGGCTGATAATTGAACCAGGTTTCGAAGATTACGGTTTTTATACAATTGTAGTAAGCGCTTCTGATGGAAGGGGAGGCCAGACCAGTGCCACCTTCGATCTGCTGATTACCGACACCAATCGCCCACCCGAGTTTAATGTGCCTGATCAAACAACCATTGCGACTAGAACCTTGCGGCTTGACCTCAGACAGTTTAGCATCGACCCAGACGGAGACTATCTAAGGTATGAGCTGGTCTATGGACCTGGAGTTCTTACGGGAAGCATTTACTCCTTCATTCCAGAAGAGCTGGGATCGAACACAGTTATGCTAACCGCTAATGATCTAAAAGGCGGGGAGGCATCGACTACTTTTACGATCACTGTGAGATGATAGACTCCTTGTTAGCCAAATTACGCTGGTTTATACGACGTGATTGTAAAGACAGGCATTTAATATCAATTATGAACCATTATCTCCTTATTACTCTCTCTTTCTATTGTTTAGGGCTGAACTACTATGCTATAATCTAAGTACAAACAGCGGGGGAAGAAAATGAATACAGGAGGTATGGATATGATTGAGAAAGAACTCAAGAAAATCGAATCAGACGAGCAGAATGTGCTTGAACTTGAGACAGATAGAACCCTTAATCTGCTTGAGGTGACTTTCGAGGACAGAGGAAATTGAGTCACGTGCTATTTCCCTGGAAGTAAGCTTCTTTACTACTATCGTGAAGGCTGCGTGCGCAGCCTTTTTTTGTCGGACTATGAGACCAGCACATCAACTTAACACCTTAAAATGGCCTAACTCTGCTCTTCATACCAACAAATAGTTATTGTATAATAACAATGAAAAGTTATCATTTTAGGAGGTAAAACATGAAAATATCGCAACGCGGGATTTTTATGCCATCTTCTCCAATACGGAAATTAGTGCCTTTTGCACAGAAGGCTAAGGATAGAGGTGTGAAGGTATATCATCTCAATATTGGGCAGCCTGATATTCAAACTCCAAAAGTATTCTTTGATTATGTAAACAAGCTTTCCGATTCCGTGGTCTCTTACTCGCCATCAGATGGAATAAAAGAGCTTAAGGAGGCTTTTTCAAAGTATTTTAGATCTTGGGAAATCGATGTTTCCGCGGATGAGCTTCTTGTAACTTCGGGCGGCAGCGAGGCAATTCTCTTCGCTCTAGCGGCTGTAGCTGATCCTGGCGATGAGATTATGTTGATCGAACCTTTCTACGCCAATTACATAGGCTTCGCCAACATGCTGGGACTCAAAGTTAGGGCCGCTACCTCGAGAATATCAAACGGTTATAGATTGCCCGATGACGAAGAATTATCCAAAGCCTTGACCGCAAGAACTAAAGCAATTCTCTTTTCAAATCCTTCTAATCCCACAGGAGTAGTTTACACAGAGGACGAGTTACGTAGACTCATAGAGTTTGCAAGAAGAAATGATCTATACGTTATCTGTGATGAAGTGTATCGAGAAATGGTCTTTGACGGCATAAAACCTTCCTCAATCATGACGATAGATTCAGGACAAGACATAATTATCGTTGACAGCATTTCAAAGAGATTCAGTAGCTGTGGCGCAAGAATTGGGTGTGTGGCAACAAAGAACAACGAGGTTTACAGAACTATGATGAAATTTGCCCAGGCGAGGCTATCTCCTCCGACTATTGCTCAGCTCGGAACCATTGGTCTCCTTACACTGGGCAAGGAATACACAGATTCAGTGAGAAGGGAGTATGAGCTCAGAAGAGATGTGGTCTTTGAAGAGCTTAGCAAAATCGATGGAATAGAAATGCAGAAACCCTCCGGCGCTTTCTATATCTCGGTTAAGCTTCCCGTTGAAAACGCCGAAGAATTCGTAACATGGATGCTTACAGACTTTTCTTACGATGGGAGCACAGTAATGGTTGCTCCACTAGAGGGATTTTACTCAAGTGAAGGTGTAGGTAGGAAGGAAGTTCGAATCGCCTATGTTCTTTCTTCAGAAAAGATGAAGATTGCTATTGAAGTACTGGCTCTTGGTCTCAAGGAATTTAACCGCTCATTTGCCACAGTCTAATAGAACACCTCAAATCCAAATTTAATGGTCTCTTCCGAAGATACAAAGAGGCGGGGTGAGTTGTGGAGCGCTTCTCCTCGAGGTTTGTTATTGACTCAAGACAGTTGTTCATTGCTGATTGCGAAAATCATCATTGAGATAGACATCGGAAGTGAAGTTTCCCGTTCTAAACATCTGATACAAGAACTCGGCACGGTCTCTTCTATCGGAACCTTCAAGCTGAGATTGCTGCTAGAGAGTCAGTTCCTTCACTCAGATTTCACTGTCTGATATCATTTATGTAAGTGAGGGAGGTGAACCACTGTAATGAAGAATGCTGTTTACGCTCAGTCCGGGGGCGTTACATCTGTAATCAACGCATCTGCTTACGGAACACTGGTTGCGGCTCTTGAAAGCAAAGAAATCGATAGAGTCTTCGCCGGAATAAATGGAGTAAAGGGGATTCTAAATGAGGATCTTTACGACTTAACTGAAGAAGCAAGAAGTGAGATAGACAGAATTCCTTACACTCCAGGTGCAGTCTTCGGTTCTTGTAGAACGAAGATTGACAGTGATGAAGATTTCGAGAAGCTATTTAAAGTCTTCGATGCGCACTCGATCCGATATTTCTTCTATAACGGTGGCAATGACTCAATGGATACTGCTCACAAAATAAGCAAAAAGGCTAAAGAGATCGGTTATGAACTGCAAGTCGTTGGAATTCCAAAAACAGTGGACAACGATCTTCTTGAAACTGACCACTGCCCCGGTTATGGATCGGCCGCAAGATTCACCGCAATATCGATAATGGAGGCGACCAGAGACCTGAAATCAATGTACAGTGATTCAACAAAGGTCTTTATTATGGAATCTATGGGACGTAATTCGGGATGGCTTGCCGCATCTGGTTCACTTGCAAGCACAGACAGGTTTCACGGTCCTCAAATCATCCTCCTTCCTGAGGTTCCCTTTATGGAGGACTCTTTTATCGCAAAAGTCGAAGAAGTTGTGAAGAAGGAAGGATACTGCTCAATAGTTGCCTCAGAGGCTCTCAAAAGGCCTGATGGTTCATTCATATCAACTGCCGGCTATTACGACGCATTTGGAAATGTTCAATTAGGAAAGATAGGTCAGTACCTTGAGAAGATAATTAGAGACGCTTTGAAGTGCAAAGTTCACGTGGCTTTACCTGATTACCTTCAGAGATCATCGAGGCACGTTGCAAGCTTGATCGATTGGCAAGAAGCAGTTGAAGTAGGAGCACTTGCCGTTAGAGAGGCCATAAGAGGAGAAAACGGGGTCATGATTTCCATAAATAGATTGAGAAGCAAACCCTATCTTAAAGAATACACTACGGTCGCTCTTGAGCTCACTGCAAATGGTACAAAAGATCTCCCGGTCGAATTCATCTCCGAAGACGGATTCTATGTTACTGACGAGTTCAGGTCTTATGCACTTCCACTGATACAGGGTGAGGCACCTAATCTCTACCTGAACGGTCTACCAATGTATGAAAACCTCCAGAAAATAAGAGCTAGAAAACTCTTATAAAAATCGGAAACCCCGGCCCTTAACACAAGGACGGGAATTCCCCTATCTCGTCAAATCGCGGAAAAGCTCGAGATACTGTAGTAGGTGCCTGGTACAGAGAAAATGTTTCTTAACTATTTCATATCCATTTCTACCCAGCTCTTTAGCTAGATCAGGATTCTCAAGAATCCTTTTTGTGTATTCAACGGTTTCGTCCACACTCTCAACAAGATATCCATTTACACCGTGATGGACCTGAAGGGGTATTCCGCCCACATTCCCACCAATCACCGGTGTCTTTTTCCACATTGCTTCACTCATAGTCAAAGCAAAACCCTCTCGAAGTGATTTCTGAAGAACTACCTTACTAATCCTTTGAGCAGCATTTACTTCAATATCGCCAATGCCATGAAAGTTTGAAAGAACCTTTACGTCATAGTCCATTCCAATGTATCTCAGGAGATCCTCGTAAATCTTCCATCCCTCAGGGTCATCTGAAGCCATAGATCCAATTAAGAGAAGCTGAAGATCCGGAAATTTCCTCTTCAGTTGTCTATAGGCATCGACAACTCCCATTGGGTCCTTCCATGGATCGAATCTCGATACTTGAGCTATAACCGGCCTACCAGGAACAAGGCCGAGCTTCGTCATAGCTTTCTTCATTTCCTCTTCAGATAGCATTCTGTTCTTGTTGCTCAAAGGATCGATTGATGGTGGAATGTCATAAATTTTGTCGATGGCAATTCCATCTTTGGCATAACTCTTCAAAGTGAAGATCCCCGCATCGTAGTAAGACAAAAATGTATTCAAGTAATTCCAAAAAACCTCGTTGGGAGAAGAAGTATCTATGTGGCATCTCCAAACAAGCTTGCAATTTCCAAAGTTTGCAAAAGCAGGAAGCCCAACCGGTTGAGGATCATGCAACACCGCAACATCGTATTCATCGATCCCGATGTAAGCCGCATTGTCTTTCGCTACCTTTTCAAAGAGTCTTTTATCTTCTTCTGACAAGAAATCTTTCTTTCCTTGAAGAGCGTTATGCATTCTTTTCGTAAGGTCGAAGAACTGTGGGGGAGCATCGATCACTTTCCAGTCAACCTCCAGTCCGCAATCCTTCATTAACGGAACCAGTGTATGAAGGATTTCCGCAACTCCGCCACCGAAGGAAGTGGCGTTTACATGCAGAACCCTGAGACCCTTGAGCTCTCTTGAAAGCTCGATGATACTTTCAATGACTTCTTCCTCAACGAAGGGCTGATAATCCTTCAGTAGCTTCTTATTTACCTGTGTACTCCTCATCTCTCCACCTTCTTCCGCTTAGAACTGAAAATATGCTGGCTCCATATGGAGCCAGCGAATAATCGTAACTTGGTTTTAGAATCCCCAAACAACCTCAAATCCTGTCATATCTTCGAGATCGAGAGCAAGCTCTTCAAGAGCATTCCTGGCGTCAGCAGTACCAGAGAGAATACTGTGAACTGCCTTGAAGAACAGGGTAGATACTTCATTATACCGCGGAGCGGTTGCCGTTGATGGTCTTGCTACAGCATTTACAAACACGTCATACAGAGATCCGAAGAACGGATTTGCCTTTAGTACTTCGTAATCAGCGTAAAGAGCCTGGATAGTTGGATTGAATGAACCTTCTACAGCTCTCATCTTCTGCACTTCGTAACCGGCCATGAAGAGTGCAAAATCAGCTGCGACTTCCGGATTTTTGCTGTACTTGCTAACCGAAAGTTGCCATCCCCCGAGTGTAGCCGCTCCATTACCGCTCTTGCCTGCCGGAAGAGGCGAAACGTCAAACTTTCCCGCAACGGCACTGTCTTCACCTTTGCTAAGGCTGTAAGCGTATGGCCAATTTCTCATAAATGCAGCGTTTCCTGCCTGCCACACTGCTCTGGCATCCTCCTCAGCAAATGTAAGAACCCCACTCGGAGAGATAGTCCCAACCCAGCCTGCTACCTTCTCGAGGATCTCGACTGCATTTGAGTTGGCAATTGTGATTTTTTTGTCGGAACTGATGATTGTTCCTGCATCATTTGAAGCCAACCATTCAAGTGCATCACATGTTAAACCTTCGTACGCATTACCCTGCCAGACAAATCCCCAGAAGTCCGGGTTCGTCTTTCTTTCACCCTCCTGAATTATCCTGGCCGCTTCTTCAAGTTCGTCCCACGTGGCCGGTGGATTAAGCCCGTACTTCTCGAGAAGATCTGTCCTGTAATAGAGAAGCCCTGCATCTGTAAACCACGGAATAGCTACCAGTTTTCCGTCAACGGTGTTATTTTCGATAATCGCCGGGAAGTGCATAGATACTACTTTATCTGCATTGTACTCATATAGATCCACGAAATGCTGTGCAAGATCGCCCGGCCAGATTACATCCACCTGGTATACATCGATTTCCGGGCTTTTCGCCTCAAGAAACTGCAAGTACAGTCCCAGTCTGTCCTGGACCATATCAGGTGTATCAAGCACCTTAACCGTGACATCCGGATGAATCTCCATGTACATCTCCGCTGCCTTCTTGGTCAATTCAAGCTCTTGACCAACAGCGCCCGCGGCGACTGTAATAACTGTTTCGGAAACAGCTACCAACGCAAACAACGCTACCATAAGTGTCAATAGAACTTTCTTCATAAAAAACCCTCCTTCTGTAATGATCTCGTAGAAAACGACTCTTCATAGAACCTTTCAGTTAAAAGACCTTTTGGATCACCTCCCACTTTTTCAGACCACGTTCTCCTAGAATTCGGAAACTCGTCAGCCTTTAACTGCTCCCGCAGTCAATCCTTGAACTATCCTTCGCTGGAAAATGAAGACAAGAACCACTACAGGAATCGTTACAATCACTGCGCCAGCCATGATCTCCCCAAACGGGACTTGCCTCGAAACGGATCCAGTGAACAAGGAAATCGCTACCGGAATGGTTCTTGCCTCCGGAGCGATAGTCGTGAAAGTCAGGGCGAATATATACTCGTTCCAGGCGGCAATGAAGGCAAGAAGACCGGCTGTGACAAGAGCAGGGGCTGTAAGAGGCAACAAAATCTTATAGAAAGTCTGGAAAGGCGTTGCACCGTCTACCCATGCAGACTGCATTATCTCAGTGGGGAGTTCCTTGAAAAATGCAGTCAGGACCCAGGTTGTGAATGGCAAGGTAAATATCATATAAGAAAGAATCAGACTTACTCTTGCTCCCAGATTGAGGGTATTAATAACGGCATACAAACCTGAAAGGACAGTTATTTGAGGAAACATCGTGAGAGAAAGAATGAGATAAAGAGTGAGCTTCTTGCCTTTGAAACGAAGTTTACCCATCGCATAGGCTGCAAAGGAACCGACTCCCAAAGCAAGAAGCGTTGTCAAACCAGCTACTATTGTACTATTCCACAACGCTCTAACAAACGTACCGTCGTTGAAAACGGCAACATAGTTCTGAAGCGTCGGAGCAAATCTTCCATCACTATCGACTGGAATAAAGGTCGCTGGAGTCATTTGAAGTTGAGCTTCGGATTTTAGCGACGAGTTAACCGCCCAGTAAAATGGGAAAAGCATATAGAAGAATATGAATATCACCAGTATCCAGAAAGCGATCTTCCCGGTGAGCCAGATCAGTTTGTTTTTCCTCATTCTTTATCAACTCCCATAAGCCTCATGTAGATAACCGCAAAGATTCCTATGAGAAAGAAGATGATGACACCGATAGCCGAGGCAAGACCCATGTTCCTGTTTCCAATAAGCTGATAATAGTTGTAGGAGGCCATAGAGTACATCCGGTTTCCCATAAGAACCTGAAAAACGTCAAAGACTCTTAAAGCATCGAGAGTTCTAAAAATCAATGCTACAGCCAGCGTGGGTTTCAATAAAGGCAAAGTGACAGATAAGAACTGCTTCAACCTTCCAGCCCCATCTACTCTTGCTGCCTCGTAAAGCTCTCTAGGAATGAGCTGGAGACCTGCAAGAATCAAGAGCGCCATGAATGGTGTCGTCTTCCATACGTCAACAGCAATGAGAGTAGGCATCTGCAGAGCAGGCATACTTAGAAATGAAAGGTCTCCGTCTCCCCAGCCCAACTTACTCAGTACGGCGTTGAAGAGACCGGCTCTGGTCGGCTGGAGCATCCATTCCCAAATCCTTGCAGATACAACAGTGATTACCGCCCATGGAACAAGCATTGTTGCTCTCATTACACCTTTACCTTTGAAGTTGCTATTGACAACAAGCGCAACCCCTAGACCAAGAACTGTCTCGAGAAAGACCGAGATTACTGCAAAGACAAGAGTGTTCGAGATTGCCTTCATAAACTCCGGATCTCTCGCGCCCACTACATAACGACGCCCAAAAAGAGAGAACTGAAACCATTCTCTGTACCTTACTGGACTTCTAGGCAAGACTCTAATTGCCCTTTCGTAAACTGGTTTCCCAGTCTCCTCATCAATTGAAGCTTCGCCCGTTGTTTCATCAACGACTTTCGGCAGCTCCATAACAGTCAAGCCCAGTAGGCTCTTGTAGTTTTCAAATCCGATTAATTTTGGTGCTTCATCTGTTCCAGACGCAAAAACCTTATCTGTGAAGCTCGTATAGAAGACCTGAAACAACGGGTAGAACGCCACCAATGCTAAGATCAGCAAAGCGGGAATGAGCAATTTGTAAGCGGTTCTCTGTTCCTTCTGCGCTAATGATAGCTTATCTTTCCTGGCCATAACTCCTCCTCGAAAATAGATTCAGGTCAAGCCGTCTTCCTTCGTTTCAAACTCGGTAAAAACTTTACTGGTTGAACATACTGACCCGGATTCTCAATCTTCTGAATAATCAGCTCAGCCGTTTTTCTACCCATATCTTCCATTGGCTGCTCGATTGTAGTCAACCCAGCCCTTTCAGTCCAGCTCTGATTGTCATAACCTACAAGAAAGAAGTCCTTTCCCGGAATTTTCTTCATTGCAGATGCCATCTGCAAAACTTCAAGGGCAAAATTATCTGCTAATGCAAAGATCCCCGGTCTATCGTACTCAGATAGAATCGAGGCGATCCTCTCATGCGCAGTCTCAAAAAAGAAGGATGTGTAGACAAGTTTCTCCTCATTGAACTCATAACCTTTTTCTTTTAGATAACTCGTAAACCCCAGTATTCTCTTTTCGAAATTTTCAGTTGCCAAAATGGTGTTTTCCTCATCGAAAGAGATGACGAACAAATCCGTGGAACCACATTCAATAAGTAACTCAGCGGCCATTCTTCCACCCAAAACATTGTCTAGATAGACGCAGTCAAACTCGTCGGATTGTGATTCAAATAGAACAACATTGGTTCCGAAATCTATGTACTTTCTAGATAAAAACTCAATATTCATCGTACAGATAACAGCACCATCTATATTCTGAATAAGAGACGGATCGCTTCTAAGTTTCTTCAGCCTTTTATCGGAAAAAACAGGGTAAATCACCATCTCATAATTCATCTTGTCCAGATACTCATCAAACGACTTCATGACTCTCCAGTGAAATTCCGTCCTGATCTCGGGCATGAGAAAGAGAATCCTTTTGGTCTTACCCCCTGCAAGTGTTCTCGCCATCTGATTTGGCTGATACCCAAGCTTATCGATCGCTTTCATTACTTTAATTCTTGTCGTTTCTTTAACGGAACCGCCATTAAGCACTCTTGAAACGGTACCGGTTCCAACGCCCGAAAGAGATGCTACATCTTTTATTGTGGGCTTTTTCAAGAGAATACACCCTCCAGTTATCAACGATTTGGAATCGCTTCCATTATAACAAAACCGTTAATGACACCGAAATCTATGTGCACTGAGTCTGATTCTTTGAGAAGTGATTATTGAAGATTATTACTGATGAAGACGCTATTGCTCCTGATTAATGCTTTTATTTTCTGTTTACTCGGTATTACTTGTCATAAATCAACTGTTCGAGTTCTGGTTATTATTTGCCTATCTTGTCCTAACTTGCCTCTCGAAACGACCGGTGTGTTGGAACGCTTTTCAAGCAATCAGCGCACCAACGCCTATAATCCCTCTACCACCATGGACCAGTATTGCCGAAGACAGCTCTCCGGTAAGAAGTGTTTCAGATAGAGAAATGATTTTTCTCTTGGCCCATTCAACGAGCGCGAGAGTATCGCTATCGTTTCCAGAATGGTAAAGAGCTAGGCATAGAACTTTTTTTCCTTTAACAGCAACAATCAAGCGATCCACCATCTTTTCCACTGCTTTTTTCATGCCACGTGCCCTACCTGAAAGAGTAAAAATCCCACCACTGTTAATTGTCCCTATCGGCTTTACATCTAGAATTTCCCCAACCGATCCTTGAAGTTTACCAATTCTACCGCTTTGTTTCAGATACTTCAGTGTCGGTAAAACGAAATAGACGATGTTTTTTATCCCAGCTCTGCTTCTAAGGTCTGAAGCAATCACCCTGAGTGAATCCCCTCTTTCCTTCATTCTTATCGCCTTGTGAACCAGCATCGCAATGCCACCTGAAAGGGAGAGGGAATCAATTGACTCAACTTTAACCGAGTGATGTTCGCTGACAAACTGTTCACCAATCGTCTTGAAAAGGTTGTAAGTACCACTCAGACCGCTGGAGAGGTTCACCACAAGCAGCTCATCATAACCTTTTGAATACATTGCTTCGAAGGCTTCCGTTACGTCTGCCGGGCTTGGCAGTGAAGTCCTGGCAAAGTTGTAGTCCAGATAATCGGCGATTTCCGATTTGCTTATCTCGACACCTTCACGGTAGGATTTTTCACCGAGGACTACCATAATAGGGACGACGTAAACATCATCTCTTTCAGCCAATTCCACAGGAAGATCTACTACTGAGTCACAGATAATTCCTATCATGATCATTTCCCTCCTCATAAACAACTCTGTTTCTTTGAACACCGAGGTCTATCCTGCCATCTGAAGAGAATATCCTGGATTCTATTACGTCTCCATTTGCCAGGTATCTTCCACTTTTCTCCTGTTCTCTGATGAAAATCTCCCATCTTTTTGATTCGCCAAGTAATCTTCTGAGCCAAGTACGCAAGCCTTTTTTTTGACTAAGAGCCGTTCCCTTTGGTGTACCCGTAAGTATAACGTCTCCGGCCTCGAGATCGGAAAATTCGCTCAGTTCCGACAGTGTTTCCCATGGTTTGTAGATCATGTTCGAAGTTGAAGCTCTCTATTTTGTCACTCCATTTACTTTAAGCTCAACCGTTAAACTCTCCAGATACTTCATTTCATCTCTGCCAATTAGAAAGATAAAGGGTCCAAGCGGGCAGAATGATCGATAGCTCTTGCCCTTGAAGAACTGAGATTGAGGTAACTGAATGTCTCTCGCCGAAATATCGTTGCCTATTACAATTCCTCCGATGTACTCATGCATATGAGAAAACTCAACATTGATGGGCCGATCTATAGACGCCTTCATAACCAAACCGAGCTCAACTTCATAGTCGAGGAGGCGGACTCCCTTTGGCCTCACAATTGGTGAGTTTGGACCGGTAACAGAAGCCGATGATTTGTTGAAGAACATATTGTACTTCTTATCGTCTTTTCTTAGTCCTGTATCGAGGAGATGGTCGAGATAATTCTTTCCTTGACAAATGATTCTACAAGGGCTAGTAATCGGAGAGAGAACCTCTAAGTCAGAGAGATTTATCCGCTCAGTCAAGCCAAAGTTTTGTATAACATTCGGAATCCCTTCTAAAGTTTGGAAAAAGTCTCCCGTGGATTCCGCTTTGATATCGAGAGGGGTCACAAGATCCCTTTCCACAACTCCCCAGAATACTCTCATGCTGACGTCTCTAAATCTTCCAATATGCATTATCTTATCTGCCCTCCCCCTTAATTATAACCTGTTGTAGCAACCGTTGCCTCCCCAATTCCCATCCCTATGATTTCGTTGTCAGTGTCGATCTCAATGCTAATTCGTCTTTTGGGGAAAAAGACTTGCCTGCCGATTATTGGCTTAGCGTTGATAACGCTATGCTAAAATTGTGTTGAGGTGATTGAATGAGTGAAGCAGGACACAAACGTTCGATTCTCCTTTACTGTGATAGGTCTGCTTTTGATAGACTACTAGACTTATTCACCGACGTCTCGTTAATCGACTGCAAGGGGCAAGAAAACGAGATAATCGGAGAGATACTGGAAAATGGAGAAGGGGTTCGGAAAGAGAAGACAGGCAACGGAGAAGATGGCTTATGCTATGCAGTATTTGATGGCTTTAGCGATGAGTCTTTGGGAAACGCAATCGATACAATCCGTCATTATACTGGAAGAGAGTGGGTCTTTGCCACCACAACTGAATCAAATCTCAGTTGGAGAATGAATGAACTCATGATTGAACTGACTGAAGAACATAATTACTTTAGGAAAGCGAGGCAGAAGAAAGTTGAATAACAACTCTTTCCAAAGAATCCAGGAGCTTTCAAGGGTTGATGTCGTCAATATTCTGAACTTAGTCTTTTCCGACTACGTGCTCAGGATGCACTGGACTCTTGAAAGCTTTGAAAGAGACGTTAGGGAGAATAACATTTCTCTTTCGGAATCATTTGTCATGAACGTAGAGGGCATCCATACAGGAATTGTCTTGCTCAGTTTCAGAGAAAAAAGAGCCAGGATAGATCTTATGGGCGTCATTCCCGGTTTTAGAAGAGAAGGCGTAGGGTTCAAAATGGTTGACGAGGCAATTAGAATTGCTAAATGGAAAGGCTGTGATCGAATTGTCCTGGAAGTTCCCGAAAAAGACAAAAGAGCGATTGCTTTCTATGAGAAGTTTGGATTCAGACATAGACGTGAACTTATCACTTTCTTCATAAGAAGGCCCGGAATTGGCGATTTTTCGACTAAAGAATCTGATTCAGGAAAGGTAGTTGAATGCGCACTGTATGTAATGGACAAATACAAGCGAAATCCAGAATGGGAAAGAGAGCCCGCATCGTTTCATCACCTTGAGAGATACAACTTCGATACAGTAATAGATGAGCAGGGTCGAGAAATTGCTTATTGCGTATGGCAGGAGAGGGATTCAGTTTTTTATGTTAAGGACTGTGGCCCAACAAGAGCCGCTTCCTTCAAAGAGGCAATAGGCGCAATCTGCAGTATTGCGAAAAGCAAGAACCTCACACCGCTATTTCCAACAGTACCCGATAACGACCCTCTATTCGCCGAAGCGCAGGAATTCGAACCGGAGATTCTCCTTAAGCAGAGCGAGATGATTTTTAAAATCCATTGAGAAGCCTTAAGTAGCACTCGTTTGTCTAATGTATCCAAGAAGGTACTCAACCATCCTAAATCCGTCTTGGGGAGATTTGTGTATCAAATACTGAACAAGTTTGTCTCTATCGATTAGGATGTATTCCGAATTACTCTTGATTTTCAATGTAGTATCCCATTTGCTTCTTGAAAGAACCTGGATCTCGCCAATGGAGCTTGGCGATTTGATCGTAAACAGTACCGAGTTCTTGTCTCCTCTCTTTTTCAGAAGGGCTATCTCACCCTTGAGAAGAAAGAGCACGCTTCCAGCCTTTCTACCTTCTTCAAAGACGATTCTGTCTGAGTCAGCCTTTCTTATCCTACGATAATCCGCTTTTAGAATCCGGAAAAGATCCGAGCTATATCTCGGACCTTTATAAAGAAACTTGAAGCCGGATTCAAATAGACCCATGTGGCAAACGAAAAATCTCGCGATCCTTGAGATTTCATCTTCTGCGGATTCCAAAATATCCATTATTGAAGCTAGGGCATCTTCCAAAAAATCGTTAAGAAAGCAACTAAAAGCATAGAACAGCTTAACAGGTCTTGACAAAGGGGAATTCTGATACTGATCAAGGTAGCTTCTCAGAACCTCTTGAGCAGAGGGATACTCTTTTCGCTCAATCAATCTGATACCCTTTCGGTAGAGCGATTTCTCTCCGAAAAGCAAAGGAGGATACTCTTCTAGCCAACACTGCTTTTTGGCGACAAGAAATGCAGTAAACTCATCGAGATCAAAAGGCCCTTTTCCACTGCACAAACTCAGGTCTTTTTCAACATCAACAAACAGCTTCTCCAGCCTTTCCGGTCTGGAGACCAGATACTCTTTCAACTCGTCCCTGTCACCAACAAGAATTGCAGAATCACCAACGCAAAGAAGATCTCCGCTGTGCTCCCCACCAACTACCGATAATGGGTCAGCAAGATCTCCTTCCAGATAGACCTTGTCTTCAGAATCGAATCCTTTGAGGATGAGCCCGCCCGACGATACCACATAGTAGTAATCTGCTTTCTCACCCCGCCCGGCAAGTTTGGTATCACCCTCCAGAACGATTTCCTTAATGTCTCGTCATCACCTTTCACTCTTCCCACACTTTCAATTCCTTCAAACCATTCTTAACTATCCTACTGGTATCTCTAGAGATAACAAGTTCCTCATTAGTTGGGATAACGAAGACTTTTACCTTCGAATCAGTTGTGGAAATCATGGTCTCTTTTCCTCTGATTTTATTTTTCTCTACATCAATCGATATGCCAAGATAGCCGAGGTACTTGTCGATCACATTGGCTCTCAAGTAGGGACTATTCTCTCCTACGCCTGCGGTGAACACTATCGCATCGACTCCGTTCATTGCCGCCGCATAAGCGCCAATATATTTCGCCAGTCTGTATTCATATATATCATGTGCCCGTTTGCAAGTCGGCTCGTTTTTCATTGCACGTTCCTCTATATCCCTCATATCACTGAACCGCCCTTCAGTAAGCCCATACATACCGCTTTCTTTGTTCAGCAGGTCGTTTACTTCCCCAGCCGATAATCCTTCTTGCTCCTGCAAGAAAGGAACGATAGCCGGATCAATGTCGCCAGATCGCGTCCCCATGACGAGCCCCTCAAGCGGTGTGAATCCCATTGAGGTATCAACAGACCTCCCGTTCTTGACTGCCGCAACAGATGCACCGTTCCCAATATGAGCAGTTATAATTTTCAGTTCTTTGAGAGGTCTTTCCATCATGACAGCTGCTCTCTCCGCAACATATCTATGGCTAGTGCCGTGAAAACCATATTTTCTTATCTTATATTTTCTGTATAGGTCGTAAGGTATGGCGTAGAGATAAGATGATTCTGGCATCGATTGGTGGAATGCCGTATCGAAAACCCCGATGTGAGGAACAGATGGAAGAATCTTCTTCGCTGCAACAATACCCTCAATGTTGGCCGGATTGTGAAGAGGTGCAAGGAAATTGTTCGCTTCTATCTCACTTACAACTTCATCGTCTATTAAAACGGAAGATGCGAATCTCTCTCCACCGTGAACCACTCTGTGACCGACGGCCTCAATTTCGTTGATGTTTTTCACAACTCCAGTCTCTTCAGACTGAAGAACCTCAATTATTAGTTCAAGACCTTCAGTGTGATCAGCAATGTCCTTTTTGAACTCGTATTTCTTCTCGCCTTTCCTATGAGAGAGTTTTGATCCGGAAATACCTATCCTTTCAAGCAACCCTTTTGCCAACACGTTTTCACTTGCGGCATCAAGAAGCTGGTACTTAATTGAAGACGAGCCGCAATTAATTACAAGGATCTTCATTCGACACCTCCGTCTATGCTTTATTAGAACAACCTAGAAGTCTCAGCCTTTCTCTGATTACATTCTTAACCAATTCCTTGGGTGTCTTGAAGTATTTCCTCGGATCGAACTCCCCGGGATTCTTCGAAAGGAACTCTCTCAACGAAGCAATAAAAGCCATTCTTAGATCAGTATCGGTATTCACTTTGTTTATTCCAAACTTCACCGATTCAGCAAGGATTTTCCCAGGAACTCCTTTAGCTCCCTTGAAATCGGCTCCATAGGTTTCGGCAAGCTTTTTAATGTCCTCCGGAACACTTGAAGCTCCATGCAAAACGAGCGGTAGGCCTGTCAGATCCTTAACCTTCTTGAGTCTTGCAAAATCCAGTCTCGCTTCTCCCTTGAATTTGAAGGCCCCATGGCTAGTTCCAATTGCAGGCGCCAGAAAATCTACTCCCGTCTCTTCTGCAAACAGCTTTGCCTCATCCGGGTCAACCAGTGCCGCTTCATGAGATTCGACAGCAACGTTATCCTCTATTCCAACGAGTCTACCCAACTCGGCTTCGACTGATACGCCAAGACTATGGGCTATCTCCACAATTTTTTTCGTCTCTGCAACGTTTTTTTCAAACGGGAATTCGGACGCATCAATCATTACTGATGAATAGCCAGCCTGAATTGCCGCCATGATTATCTTGAAGTTTTTTCCGTGGTCAACATGCAATGAAACGGGAATATCGACATTCCTCGCATAGCTTTCGACCATCGATACGAAAAGCTTTGCTCCCAGTTTAATGTCACCATTTCCTGCATACTTAATCGCACCTTCGGAAGTTTCGATAATTACCGGAGAGTGTTCTTCCACTCCAGCATCGATGATTGCCTGCAGAAATTCAAGATTGTTGATATTCAGTGCCGGTACTGCATAGAACTCTTTATTTGCTCTTTCGAGTATTTCTTTCGTGTTTACGTAAGGCATTTTTCTCCCTCCATTCTAATTCCTACTTCTACATTTCATCAAGATTATACCAGCTCAAATACACTAAGTTCTATTCCATCGCCCGTTTTCTTCGAAGATGTAGCCTCCCAGCTGCAGATTTGTGAGTTCAACGATCAGATCTTTGCTGGAAAAGTCCGTCATCAATAGTAGTTCTCCAAAAGTGAGGGGACCATTGCCTAGAAGATCAAGGACTCTTGACTGCAACTTCATAGTCTGAGGTTCCTCGAATGAGATTTCAGGAAACTCATCGATAATGTCTATGCACTCGGAAATCAGTTTTGCCCCATTCTTAATTAACCAATTCGTGCCTTCGGAATTCCTTCTGTTGATGTCTCCAGGCACAGCAAAAACATCTCTTCCGTTTTCAAGCGCGAGTCTTGCAGTAATTAGCGAGCCGCTTCTCATAGTAGCCTGCACTACAAAGACTGCCCTGGCCAAGCCTGAAATTATTCTGTTCCTCTTCGGGAAATTCTGCTTTAGGGGCGGCGTTCCGGGGAGAAATTCAGAAATCACACACCCCTTTTGCTTAACCGACTTTATGAGCGTTCTGTTGCTCGCTGGATAGGCTACATCGATACCCGTCCCCAGTACTCCTATTGTAGAGCCTCTACCCTCAAGAGCCCCAATATGAGCCTGAGCATCAATACCGACCGCAAGACCGCTTACGATGGTTATCCCTTTCTCAGAGAGCGACTTCGCATATTCTTTGGCAATCGATGCTCCATATCCATCCGCTTTCCTCGAACCCACTATGGCGAGAATGTTTCTTGAATTTAGAAGTCCAGGGTCACCCTCAAAGAATATTACTGAAGGCGGTTCAAAGGTATTCCTGAGAGCTTCGGGATATTGAACATCCTTGAATGTTATGAAATTCGCAAACCTGGAGAGAATCTTCGCCACATCGGGAAAACTCTTTTGAAACCTCTTCAGTTTAACTTTGTTTAGATCGGTCCGACATCTGAAAAGATGAGTGTCTGAAATTCCCGAATTTTCGATCTCTTCCATCTCTGATGGAGAAAAATCTCCAGAAAGTGCTATTGCGGCGTACTCTGCTCTTTCCATTACAAGATAAATGCACTCAGGTCTTCATCGGCGGCAATTTCGCCGATCCTCTCATTAACATAGTTGACGTCAACTACAATTTCTTGAGGAACTTCAGGAGCATTGAATGAAACTTCTTCGAGTACTTTCTCAACAACTGTGTAGAGTCTTCTAGCTCCAATGTTCTCGATTTTCTCATTCAGGCTGTGTGAAACCCGCGCGATTTCTCTTAAACCGTCTTCAGTGAACGTAACTTTTACTCCTTCAGTCTCCAGCAAAGCCATGTATTGCTTTGTTATAGCATTCTTCGGCTCGACAAGGATTCTCAGAAACTCCTTTTGAGAAAGCGCATCAAGCTCGACCCTGATCGGAAACCTTCCCTGGAACTCCGGAATCAAATCTGAAGGCTTGGCAGTGTGAAAGGCCCCCGCGGCAACGAAGAGAATGTAATCGGTCCTTATCTGACCGTACTTTGTCGTTACGGTGGTCCCTTCGATGATCGGTAGAAGATCTCTTTGAACTCCCTCTCTTGAAACATCGGGGCCATGGGAACCACTTCTGAAAGTAATCTTATCAATCTCATCAATAAAGACCATACCGCGGTTCTGCACCCTTTCGATCGCTTCGGCTACAACTTTGTCCATATCCAAAAGCTTTTCAGCCTCAATCGGTAGAAGCGTCTTACGAGCATCAGCAATTCTCATTTTTCTTCTCTTGGTCTTCTTCGGTACCATTCCGCCCAGAACGCCTGACATATCGATTCCCATATCTTCCATTCCCGGAATCATTATCATCTGCTGACTGTGATCTTCAACTTCGACCTCGATATCGAGATCCTCAAGATCGCCGCTTCTCAATCTATCTCTGTAGTCTTCCCTGCGATTCCTTATTCTTTCGGCCTCTTCTTGACTCGGCTTCGGTTGCTGCTGGCCTTGAAACAACTCAATGATATTCCTGGGACCTGCTGCTTTCGTCTGAGGTCCGGGGACGAGAGCCTCCAGAATTCTCTCTTCAACCTGATAGGATGCCTTCCCCTCTACTTCGCCCATCTTTTCCTGCTTGACCATGTTGACGCCTACGTCTACCAGCTCTCGGATTATTGATTCGACATTCTTCCCGACATACCCCACTTCGGTGAACCTGGTGGCCTCAACCTTTGTGAAGGGTGAACCCGTGAGCTCGGCCAATCTTCTAGCGATCTCCGTCTTTCCAACTCCAGTAGGCCCCATCATCAAAATGTTCTTTGGTATTACGTCTCTTCTTATCTCTTCAGGGAGTTTTTGTCTTCTGATCCTGTTTCTCATCGCAACAGCGACTGCCCTCTTAGCTTTATCCTGTCCTACTATATATTTGTCAAGCTCCTCCACTATTCTCTTTGGAGTCAACTCGTCAAGTTCTTCTCTATTCATTGTTTCTCTCCTCCGAGTGTTTCCATGGTGAAATTTGTGTTTGTGTATATGCAAATTTCGCTAGCTATCTCCATAGACTTAACCGCAATTTCCTCGGCTTCCAGTTGGCTATTTCTCAAAAGAGCCCTCGCAGCGGCCAATGCATAGGAACCTCCAGAACCGATAGCCAGAACCTCTTCATCGGGTTCTATAACTTCACCGTTCCCAGATATCAGTAGGATACTCTCTCTGTCCGCTACCAGGAGAAGTGCCTGAAGATTCTTAAGGATCTTGTTTGTCCTCCAATCCTTGGCCAAATTCACGGCCGCCCTCTTCAAATTAGAGTTGGATTCATGCAGTTTTTCTTCAAACTTCTCAAAAAGAGTCATCGCATCAGCTACAGAGCCCGCAAAGCCTGCAAGAACTGAACCATCGCCAAGTTTCCTAACCTTTCTCGCCGTACCTTTCATTACGGTGTCTCCAATAGTTATCTGACCATCTCCGACTATAACCGTCTTTCCCTTCTTTCTGAGAACGAGTATTGTAGTACCATGAAAAGTCTTCATGATTCCCTCCTGTTTCTTTTATCGGCCGCCTCAATTATATCTAGAACGACATCATCAAAGGTCATCCCGGCCGCTCTCGCCGACATCGGCAGGTCGCTCAGGTCAGTCATACCCGGAATGGTATTTACCTCAAGAAAGTAAAACACTCCTCCCTTTAGTATCCCATCCACCCTCGCAAAATCCCTGCAGCCAAGAAGCTTGTAAACCGCGACCGACTTTTCGATTATCGATTCAAGTGTACTTCTTTCTATCGGGGCGGGAACGACAAATTCAGTTAAGCCAGGAGTATATTTGGCTTCGTAATCATAAAAACGTCTTTTTGGTTTTATTTCAAGCACCGGTAGAACTTTAATGCCTTCCCTTGAATCAATGATCGAAACGGTTATCTCTCTTCCATCGATATACTCTTCAAGCAAAAGAGAGTCGTACACGTCTAGCAGTAACCTGGTTCTATTGATGAGAGTTGAAGCATCGTCACAAATAAACACTCCAATGCTCGATCCTTCTCTAGTGGGCTTTATTACACACGGAAATATCTTCCAGCCCTCGAGATCCTTCTCGCTAATCACTTTCTTCCATAGAGGCAGATCGACTTCCGCTTTCACAAGCCTGTATGTAATCTCTTTGTCGAAGCAAACCGCGCTTGTCCTGGAATCAGAAGAAGTGTAGGGTAATCCCGCAAGTTCCATCAACCCCTGCACTGTCCCATCTTCGCCAAATTTGCCGTGGAGGGCTAGAAAGAAGAGATCGGCCTTTAGACTGAGTAGACTCGCGATTCTATCCCTTTTGAGATCAAAACCGATCACTTCGGCGCCGAGCCTCTCGAGAGATTTCGAAATGTTACTTCCACTCTTAACAGAGACGTCTCTCTCGCTGGAAAACCCTCCATAAACAACGGCAATCCTTCTAGACATTAATCTCCTCCAATTTCAAATTCCTTCTTGCATTTCTCACAGTACAGAACCTTCTTTCCTCCTCGCTTAACCTTGAGAAAGAGATAAGAGCCGCAGATTTCGCACTTTTCATTTGTCGGTTCATTCCAGAAGAGTTCTCCACAACTTGAGCATTTGAAGTAATTCTTTCCTTTCTTGCTTCGGAGTTTTTCAACCACCCCTCCGCACTTAGGGCAGGGAGCGTCGATCCTAACATTCCTAGTGTACTTGCATTTCGGATAGGCCGAACAGGCAATGAACTCTCCGTATCTTCCCTTCCTTATGACGAGTGGAGAACCACATTCGGGACACTTTTCTTCTATCTCTATCTCTATTTTTTGATTCGCAGCAACATCTTTCAGCATTACCTTCCCATCGATTACACAAGTGAAGGATGTCATATCGACTGATTCATTCTTGCCGCAAGATTCACATTTCAAGTACCCGCCATATCTTCCAAAGACGACTTTGAAGTACCCACCGCATGAACACTCCTTATCTGTCGGGAACTCAATTCTCAACTCTCCCTTTTTGATTCTTTTATCTATCTCATCAAGATCAGTTTTGAACCCGCTATAAAAGCCCATCACTACGTCTCGCCACTTCTTTGCACCGTTTTCAACATCGTCAAGCTCTTCTTCCATATTTGCCGTGAAATTCATATCAACAACATCGGGAAAATATTGATTCAGAAACTCGTTAACGATCGCACCAAGAAGTGTTGGTCTAAGTTCTCTCGATTGTCGAAGTACATACTTCCTGTCGAGAAGAGTGGTGATTATAGTTGCATAAGTTGAGGGGCGGCCGATTCCTTTCTTTTCAAGCTCTTTTACAAGAGAGGCTTCGCTGAACCTCGAGGGTGGTTTAGTTGTATCTTCCTCCCATTCGATTATGGAAGGCTTTATCTTTTCGCCTATCTTATAGTCCCGATCTATCTCACTCTTAGATGATCTCGAGACAATTTTCTCATAACCGTCAAAGAGTCTTCTCTCCCCGGTCAAGCTAAGAATGTACTTGTCGTTTTCGTCCTCTAATTCAACTTCGGTCACAGAGTATTCCGCACTAGCCATTTGAGAAGCTATGAATCTATTCCAGATAAGAGCATATAGCCTTAGATTGTCTCCTGATAAAAGTTGCCTCGCCTTCTCTGGATCGTTCTCAGGATAAGTTGGTCTTATAGCTTCGTGAGCATCTTGAATCTTCTTACCCTTTTTGCCCGGTCTGATGGGACCAACGTACTCCTTTCCAAATTTACTTTCGATTATTTCGACGGCCTTGTCTCTTGCCTGGTTGGATATTCTCGTCGAATCGGTTCTCATGTATGTAATGAAAGCAATCTGACCTTGATCGGTTTCAATTCCTTCGTAGAGCTGCTGAGCAATCTTCATCGTTTTACTCGCACTCCAGCCCAACTCACTTATTGCACTTTGCTGAAGTGTTGAAGTAATGAATGGCATCGGCGCGTTTCTCTTGGAGGTGCGTTCCTTTACGTTTTTGACGTGAAAAATTGTATTGGAAAGCTCGCTTATTATTTCATCTCTCTTCTCTTCGGTGATTACAGACTTGTTTGTGAACTTTTTCCCTTCGATTCGAGAAAGAGAGAATCGATCCTCGCCAACCTTCGCAAAGATCTTGAAGAAACGGTGCGGTTCAAATACTACTATCTTCTTCTCAAGTTCTACCATGAACTTTAGAGCTACGGACTGGACCCTTCCGGCACTGAGCCCTCTCTTCATAGTTCTCCACAAAATTGGACTGATTTTGTAGCCCACAATTCTATCGAGAACCCTTCTAGCTACTTGAGCCTCGACTTTAGACATGTCTATCTCTCTTGGATGAAGTATTGCTTCCTTTATTGCCGATTCCGTTATCTCATTGAAGACTATTCTATTCTTTTCATTTTGTGGAAGACCCAAAAGTTCGGAAATGTGCCATGCAATGGCTTCTCCCTCACGATCCAGGTCTGAAGCGAGAAGCACCTGTTTTCCCTTTGACTTCTTGGAAAGCTCTTGTACGACCTTTTCCTTCCCCTTAAGAATCTCATAAGTCGGTTCCAAAGTTTCAGGATGAAGTCCGATGTTAGATTCTGGGAGATCTCTAACATGCCCTTTGGAAGCGGTGACTTCATAGTTCTTCCCTAAATATCTACTGATCGTTTTCGCCTTTGCCGGCGATTCAACGATTACAAGCTTGTCTGGCAAAGTATCACTCCTAACTATTTGAGTCGCCGGATCTTCTGTTTTTCATGAACACTCTTCTGTTAAGAAAACGATCGTAATTGCTCCAGGAAGCAGTTGAGCCATTGAATTCCCTTTCTTCAATCTCTCTGAACTGAGCAACCTTCGAATCCAAATCGTCGGCCATATGAAGAACAATTGCTTCCGTCGTCTTTGGAATTACGGGTGAGCCCCATTCCATTTCCCCGTGATGAGACAAGAGGAGATGTTTTATCTCTGTCTGAAGATAGCGGGGGAAGCCCTGAATTTTAGAAATAGCCTTGCTGACCATCTCTATGCCCATAGCGATGTGTCCCACTAATTCGCCGTCATTTGTCCTCTCAATTCCATTCGGAGTAATCGTGTACTCATACACTTTACCGATATCATGTAACAAGGCCCCCGCAACTAGAAGATCTCCATCAACGGAGTCTCCGTACTTCGTCGCGAAGAATTCGCATAGCTCGGCGACAGACATTGTGTGCTCCAGAAGGCCACCCTTATAAGCGTGGTGAACCTTAGAAGCGGCCGGAGAAACAATGAACTTCTCGATGAACTTCTTGTCGTTCTCGAAAATATCTTTGAGCAGAGCTCTAATATAGTCATCCCTCATTCTTCCAACGAGACTAAGAAGATCATCGTACATCCGAGGAATATCTTTCGTTGTGACAGCCATAAATCTCTCATAATCGTACTGTCCAACCTGAAGGATCTGAATCCCTTCCGAATCAAGATTAAGCTGGATTCTATCTTCATAGACAGCTACTCGACCGGAGATTCTTACTACCATACCCTGTTCCAGAGTGGAATCATTGCGTTCTGCATTAAACCAATCGATTGCTCGTATAGCTCCCGTCTTATCGGAAAGTGTTAATAGAAGAAACTTCTTTCCGTCTCGGGCCTCTTGAATTCTCTTAGAATGGACCTTGAAAACAGATAGCACAGTACTTCCCGGGCGGAGATCGGAAACAAAAGGAAAACCATCCCTGTTTGTCTTATCCTGATCGGCATTTATTTGACTCAATATCTCATTTCCAATGATGTCGCGGAGTTTCATCAGTTTACTCCTTTCTTATAGACCCGTGGAACTCTGGAAGAGATAGAACAAACTACTTCATAGTTAATGGTACCGCACAGATCAGCTATCTCCTCGGCGCTTATCGACTCTCCTTCTTGAGTACCAACTATCACAACTTCATCACCAATCGAGACAGGCTTCTCAATGTGAGATATGTCGACAACGAATTGATCCATACAAACCCTGCCCAGCACTTTGCATCTCTTGCCCGAAATGATAACATATCCTCTATTAGAGAGCAGTCTATTGTATCCATCGGCATAGCCTACGGGAATTGTAGCTACAAGCATGTCACGATCGGCAACAAAAGTCCTGCCATAACTAACCGAATAGCCGGTACGTATCCTCTTCACAAAGGATACACAGCTAACCCACGACAAAACCGGTTTCAGGTTTTCATCAGTTTCCTTCGAAGGTTGTAGGCCATATGTGGCAATTCCCGCTCTAACATAACTGAAATCAGAATTGTCGAAATAGATGGTGCCTGCACTATTAGATATATGAGTTTCGAAATGTCTGTTTCGTCTTTGTCCCAAGCCTTGAAGAAATCTTCCAAAAGCTTCTCTCTGCTCAAGAACGAAGCCACTGCCTTTCTCATCTGCTGTAGCGAAGTGCGTATAAGCACCTGTTATATTGATTCCCTTTCTGACAGCCGAATTATACAACTCAATCGACTCTTCCCATTCCAATCCCAGACGCCTCATCCCAGTATCTACAACCAGCTGGAAATCAGGTAACTGCTTATTTAAGCCAATAATGTCTTCAAGTTGAGCAAATGAAGAAAGAGATAGCGTTAAAGAAAACTCCTTTGCAGTGGGGATCTCCTTTTTCTCCACATAGTTAAGCACAAGAATTGGCAAAGAGATTCCGCTTTGGCGGATCTTAATTCCCTCTTCGAGAAAAGCAACTGCTAAGCGATCGACTCCCGATTCCTGAGCAACTTTCGAAAGCTCCACGGCACCATGACCGTACGCATCTGCTTTGACAACAACCATCAGTTTCGCCGGAGACGCCTTTCCGGACAGATAAACAAGATTTTGTCTATATGCAGATAGATCGATCAAAGCGAAGGTTTTTCTGCTATTCATTTCATACCTTCTCAGTAAGAAAGCGCGAATAGCGCGTTATGGCTAGATGGCTCTTGTAACTTTTCCAGCTTTGAGACACTTCGCACAAACTCTGATTCTCTTTACCTCGCCATCAACGACTGCGCGGACTTTATGAACATTGGGCTTCCACCAGCGCTTGGCCTTTTTATTTGAGTGCGAGACCATATTCCCTGTAGTAGGTGACTTACCGCATATTTCACAAACCTTGGACATGAATTGTGTCCTCCTCTCGATTTACAATACACTTCATTATAGTAAAGAAATAGAAGCTTTTCAACTCAAGACTCAAAGGGATTTGCGGTGCGCGTCATTGACATTAGTGCGCATGGCTAGCATAATTCTTATTGATGAGAAGATTGATAATGGCTCTTGCTGCAGCAATTTACATGGTTTTCACCGTCTACTTCTACCTGAAACCGGTAGTTCCGGCAATCGAAGTGGGAAGCGACAAGTTTCTTCATTTTGTGGGTTTCTTTGCAGGAGGGTTCCTTTTTGTTATTCTTTCAAGAGAAGAATTCAGCAAGGCGTTTAGGAAAACCTTCTTTTCATTTCTCATTGTAGGACCTGTCATTCTCGAATTTCTTCAGGTTCTATCTCCCAACAGGCAGTTCGATATTCTAGATATGGTTTTCAATTATTTGGGTTGGACGGTTCCCGTTGTTATCTTCACCTTTATAGTCAGGCTTAGAACGCTTTCTAAAGGTTGAGTTCCTCCAGCAAAACCAAACGATTTGAACGGCATACAGCATTTGCTCAAACCATAGAGTATTGAAAGTCGGGTGATAATGTTATACTTTTTTTGAGTTCCGCCTGGAGGTGTGCTACTTGGAGGAAAACAAGCCTTTGAGGTCTCTGTATCTCTCAATGGTAATAGTCTTCATAGCTCTCCCGCACTCTGAAATCACATTTGCTAACTCCCAGATTATGGAAGGATTTTATTATGTCACGCCCGAAGTATCGGTTTCAGGGTTTACCGGAATAACTGTGGGGACAGAAAACAATTATGATCTCTTGATCATTGCCAATGGCCATCTCAAAAGATATTCGCTGTCAGGAGCAGAGATTCCTCAATATGAGTCTACAGACTCTAACAGCAAGAAGTGCTTGAATCTAATAAGAAACACCATAGGACTTGAAGCGATTGTTCATGAAGTGACCACATCTGAGGAAGCTTCAGCTTACGTCTGGATCCTTCTGGATGGTGAGGTTTATCTTATTCAATCTATAATCGTATCTAGCGGTCTATCTAAAGCAGTTGACGGAGGAGAAATCGAACTTGTTCCGGCCGAAGAATATGCCCGCGAAAGAAGTCTTGGAATCTGGGCTGAAGAGTCGGAAGTTCTTGAATCGGCAGTAGAAGGAATACCTGAAACAGAAGAGGTACAGGAAGTTGTAGAGGAAGATTCAAGAGGTGCAGCAAGACTAACGATTTCTAAGATTGATATTTTCGATAACGGTGAGCACGCTCTTCTGACTCTTGCTGCCGATAAGGGCGGATATCTTGAAGGTTCAGAGGTTTCAATCTTATCTCGAGCTGATCGAACTACCGACGAAGATGTTTTTTCGTTGGATTCTCAAGAACCTATTGAAACTGCTGAAGAGCTTAGAATACTTATCACACTGGATAGATCAAGAACCACTTCGTTTGAATATGATTTTTTGGGAAAGTTATTTGGATCCCAGAGGCGGTTATCTGAAGATTAAGGATGAAAATGGAAGTGAGAGGTTATTCGAATATGAATATGACAGGAGAATTAGTGGCTTCACTGTAACCCCACTTGATTGAGGGAGGCTTTATAATGAAAAGAGTGTTGTTCTTCCTTTTGCTAATCTTCGGAACAACGATTTTTGCTTTTACGGGAGAAAGTATGGGAAAAAGTGCAGAAGATTATGACGCAGCGACCGTAATTATAATCCATTATCACAGGTACGATGACAACTACGATGGCTGGAACGTATGGGTCTGGCCTGACAAACCGAAAAGTATGGATGGTAAGTCTTACTCTTTTGATAGGAGAGACGAATTCGGAGTAGTTACAACTGTAAAGTTCTCTGAAAAACATTCTAGACTGGGATTCATAGTAAGGCTAAGAGAATGGGAAAAGAAGGATATTACAGCAGATAGGTTCGTAGATATTCCCGATTCTGGAGTTGCTGAAATATGGGTGATCGAAGGGGAAGAGGATTTTTTGACGAGCCCGAACAGAATTGATCTAACTCCCAGAGTTAAGATGGCCTTTCTTGATTCTTTGAGTGAGATCTACGCTTCACTTTCAGCACCGGTTGATACTAAGACAGTCTTACCTGAAGTCCTTCTAGACGGTTCGCCGGTTAAGGTTCAGAGCTTCGAAAAGGCAGATCCCACTGATGTATCGGTAACTAACTACGTGAAGATAACACTGACCGAACCACTTGCGCCCAAGTCAGTTAGCAAAAGGCTATCTCTGGAGATCGAAGGTTTTCTTCCAGGCGACATAATTGTCAGAAAAGCGCTCGATAATTCTGAATTCTTCTACCAGGGTGAACTTGGTTCGATTTACTCGGAGAAGGAGACAGTCTTCAGAGTCTGGTCTCCCGTATCCTCTTCAGCAACGCTAATTCTCTTTGACGATCTCTACTCGGACAGCTTTATTGAAGTCCCCATGAAAAGAATAGAAGCAGGTGTTTGGGAAGCAATCGTTCAAGGCAATCTTCATCTGCGGGCTTACAAATACAGATTCGTCTCTTATGGCAAGGAAAGAGAAACAATTGACATCTATTCCCGTGCGGTTACAAAAAACAGTGAGAGATCAGTTGTCGTTGATCCCGCTAAAACCATTATTGAAGGCTGGGCCCAACAAAAAGTGCCGATATTTAACAAACCGGAGGACGCAATAATATACGAAATCCACATTGGAGACATGTCTTCCGACCCAAATACCAATGTTGAGAATAAGGGTAAGTACTTAGGCCTAACCGAGACCGGAAGAACGGGACCTGATGGAGTTACTGTCGGAATTGACCACATTGTTGAGCTCGGTGTAACACACGTTCACATAATGCCTTTCAACGATATTCACTACCTAAATGAAGGTGAGGAAGGCGAATACGGCTGGGGCTATGACCCTTATCTGTACATGGTTCCTGAAGGACATTACAGCACTGACCCTTACAGTCCTCTCAGTAGAATTCTCGAATCTAAGGCAATGGTCATGGCATTTCATGAAAAAGGAATAAGGGTAATTCTCGACACTGTGTACAATCATACGGCTACAACAGGTTCTTCTTCTCCCTTCGATCAGACAGTCCCATATTATTACTATAGAACAGACGCCACAGGTGCATATTTGAACGGAACTGGAGTCGGTAATGAGATAGCTTCAGAAAGGCCAATGATGAGAAAGCATATTCTTGATTCTCTTAAGATGTGGGTCAACGAATACGGAATTGATGGCTTCAGATTCGATTTGATGGGTCTTATAGATAAAGAAACCGTTCTGGCCATCGACCGAGAACTTCATGCAATAGACAAGACGATTCTGCTTTATGGCGAGCCGTGGGGAGGTTGGGGGGCAACCGTTACATTTGGGAAAGGCGATCAACGCGGAACCGGTGTAGCTGTTTTTAACGACAATCTCAGAGATGCAATAAGAGGAAGCGTTTTCGATGAGAAAGTGAAGGGCTTTTCTCTTGGGAGCAGGGCCAAAGAAAGAAGGATTATGCGTGGTATTGTGGGAAGTATCGAATACAGCAGTGACATTAAGGACTTTGCGGATGACCCTTCTGAGACTATAAACTATGTTTCTGCTCACGATAATCAGACTCTGTGGGACAAGAATAGCGCAGCAATGCCAGATGCTTCAAGAGAGTTGTTGACAAGCGCTCAGAAGCTATCAAATGCCATAGTGATTCTTTCTCAGGGAATTCCATTTCTTCATGGTGGAGTAGACTTTGCTCGAACGAAGTTCGGCAATGATAACAGCTACAATGCCGGTGTAGATTTGAACAAGATGGACTATTCAAGGAAGGCAGAATTCATTGACCTCTTCACCTATTATAAGGGACTGATAGAACTTAGAAAGAACCATCCATCATTCAGGATGAGTACGGCCGAAGAGATAAGAAAGAATCTAAAATTTCTTGATGCTCCCAGAAATATCGTTGCTTACGTGATAGACGGCAAGTCAGCTGGTGACTCATGGGAAGAAATACTTGTGATATTCAATGGGAACCTTGAACCAGCCGAGATAACTCTACCTGATGAAAGCTGGAACCTCGTCGTGGATAGAGATAGAATCTCTGAGAAGCCCCTCGAAAGACTCTCAGGTAAGGTCAAGCTCGAACCAATTTCTACTTATGTCTTCTTCAAGTAGTTCGGAGGTGTTCAGTGTACAGCTGCAAAATAATAAGGGTTCTTGAATCTGGCTTTTTTGATGAGATATCGCAATCCATAGAGATTTCTAAGAAGATCCTCGAGAGTCATGGCATCACGTATACTGGATCCACAGACGTTGACCCTGTAATGAGCGACCTGAAAGAGGCTATATACTCAGATTCATGCTCAAACGACATCGTTCTTGTTCTTGGAGGAACGGGGCTATACAAAGAGGACATAGGTCCGGAGGTCGTTTTATCTCTCGTGGACAAAAGAGCAACGGGAATTGAAACTGCGATGCTTAGAAACGCGATAGTCGCCGATCCCTCGTTGTGTCTTTACAGAGTTGGAGCCGGAACAATCGGTGATTCGATAGTACTCTCTGTTCCGGGTTACCATGAAACTGTACATTACTATCTTGAACCCGTCATCGATTATCTTAAGCCCTTTTTCGATGGGCTTAGGTCATCTTAGGAATAACTGAGTCATGAAATGTCAACTGTTTTTCCAATGGTCTTCCTTTTGAAAAGGCATCGCGGACATGTTAATCAGGTGGTCGAGAGTATTGGTCATGTTTTGAGAAACGGGGGAAGAAACTCTTATGATGTTTTCTAAAGCAAGCGGGAAGTATATTTCCGTAGAGGGTGTAATTGGAGTAGGTAAGACGACTCTAGTGAAATTGTTGTCTCAAAAGTATACAATGCCGGTAGTGCTCGAAGTTGTTGAAGAAAACCCATTTCTTGCGCACTTCTATGAAGACATCGAAAGGTGGGCTTTTCAAACTCAGCTTTTCTTTTTGATAAGCCGGTTCGATCAGCAATCGAATGTTAAAAAAGCCGCTTCGCAGGGACAGGGGGTTATCTCAGACTATGCATTCATGAAAGATCATCTTTTTGCGTCTCTAACTTTGAAAGGAGAACAGTTGAAACTATACGAGAAGATCTTTTCCGTTCTCAAAGATCAGGTGCTTTATCCAGATCTGATAATCTATCTTTACGCGGATATCGACACCCTGATGAAAAGAATAGCTCTCAGAGATAGACCGTTTGAGAGGAGAATGGATAGAACGTATATTGCTATGCTAAGCGACACATATGAGAAATACATGGCAGCGTTTTCCGAGAGCAGAGTCCTGAGGATAGATACTTCAAGCATAGACTTTGTGCGAAACGTTGATGATCTCAACATGGTTTTCAGCAGAATCGAGGCGAACTTATGATTTTGGGAATATGCGGAAACATTGGAGCAGGAAAATCATCTCTGACTTCATTGCTTGAGGAAACACTGGGCTTTAGAGGTGTCTACGAGGCCGTGGATGAAAATCCATTTTTGGAGGATTTCTATTCAAATATGGAGCGGTGGGCCTTTCACTCGCAGTTGTTCTTTCTAATAAAGCGTTTTGACTTTCTGAAGAGAGTCGTAACTGAAGGTGCTGTCATACTTCAGGACAGGACTATTTACGAGGACGTGGAGATATTTGCCCGCAATCTCAAACTGATGGGCTACATAGATGAACGCGACTGGAGACTTTATCTGGACACTTATGAAACGCTCTCAGAACACTTAACAGCGCCCGATGGCATTGTCTACATAAAATGCACTAAGAACGTCTTGTTGAAAAGGATAAAAAAGAGGGGCCGGGGTTTTGAAAGTGGCGTAAGCGAGGATTATATCGAAAGACTCAACGGACTATACGAAGAATGGATCGGCAGAGTCACGTTTTGTCGGAAGTTGATAATCGATGGTGATAAATATGATTTCGTTGAAAATGCCCAGGACAGAGAAGATGTTCTGCGTTTGATCTCGAGATTTACGGCTGAACTTATGGCGGGAGTGCAGTCTAAGATGTTCTCCAGATAGATTGAATCGAACTCACATCGACATATTCAATCCCCGCAGACGTGCAAGCACCATCCATTTTGTAATCGTTCCCGATCATTACGCAGTACTTTGCATCGAGTGAGTTATTCTCCAGAATTTCCAGGTAATATTCTGTACTAGGCTTTACATAATGAGAGTTCTCCATAGTGGTCACGTAGTTGGTTAGCTTTTCATCCACTCCCACCCATTGAAGTCTTTTTCTTATTGCCTTGTGTGGAAAGATTGGGTTCGTTGCAATAATTATCTTTCTACCCGAGCCGTAAAGCTTTTTCAGGGCCTCCACCACATTCTCTCTAGGGCTCACAATTTTCTCAAGTTCTTCATACTCGTTCTCGTAAAACTCATCGAAGAAATCCTCGTACCATTTTACCGTGTGATCTCCCATGAAATGGACAAAGCTTTCCATAAAGAGTTCGTAATTGCTCTTTATGCCGTCTCTTCTATCAAACAGCACTTCGAGTGCGCTTTTCAAAGAGACCATCAGTTTTTCAAAGTCTACTTTTCCATTGGCAAAGAGCGAGATGAGCTGAAAATACCGCCGTGCAAAATCTTCATCGGAAACAGAGCTAAGCGTTCCATCAAGATCAAATAAATAAGTGATGTCATTACTCATGAGATACTCCTATCATTCGCGACTAATCTTTGCTGAACCCTCAACAACCAGAACGAAAAAGGGCAAAAGACAATGCGCCAAACTATATATTAGCATATCACGCATCTGAGGATACTTTTAGATCCCAACCATTGAGCACACAAAATTCAGATCTCTTGAAGAAAAGGCGAAATGTCATGATCAAACGCAAACGCCTCAACAACCAGCCTTCCCAAGCTGATAGACGTCTCCGTTTTAATTAGGAACACTGCACGGCAGATGATTTTTGGTCAGAGCCTGAAGAATTGTGTAACAAATGTTACCGCTTAAAGCCGGTAATCTTGGTAGAGTATTGATGTATTTAAGGAGGTATCGAAATGGGCAGGAAAATAACCGATAGCGTAACATGGGTAGGAAAGGTTGACTGGGAACTGAAGAAATTTCATGGAGAAGACTATTCAACCCACAGAGGATCCAGCTACAACGCATATTTGATTAGAGATGAAAAGACAGCTTTGATCGATACTGTCTGGGCACCTTTTGCAGAGGAATTCGTGGAGAACCTGAAAAAAGAAATTGATCTATCCGAGATCGACTACGTAATCGCCAACCATGGGGAGATTGATCACAGCGGTGGACTGGTTGCGTTGATGAAAGAGATTCCCGGCACGCCGATCTATTGTACTGCAAACGCAGTCAAGTCCCTCAAAGGGCAGTTCCACAAGGACTGGAATTTCGTCACAGTAAGAACCGGCGACACTCTAAATCTCGGCAGTAAGGCGCTCACCTTTATTGAAGCACCTATGCTGCACTGGCCCGACTCGATGTTTTCATATCTCGATGGTGACGCAATTCTCTTCAGCAACGATGCGTTTGGTCAGCATTATGCAACTGAACTTCTCTACAACGACCTCGTAGATCAGGCGGAACTATTTCAAGAAGCAGTGAAGTACTACGCAAATATCCTCACTCCATTTAGCAGACTGGTCATAAAGAAGATCGAGGAGGTCTTGTCATTCAATCTTCCATTGAATATGATTTGCCCCAGTCATGGAGTCATCTGGCGGGAGGATCCCGCACAGATTGTCAAGAAGTATCTTGAGTGGGCAGACAACTACCAGGAAGATCAGGTGACAATTGTGTATGACACGATGTGGGAGGGGACTAGAAAAATGGCCGAAGCCATCGCAGAAGGCATTGCCAGCGCTAGTGGTAGTACCGCCGTCAAACTCTTCAATGCGGGAAAAATAGACAAGAACGATATTGTGACGGAGTTGTTTAAGGCCAAGGCAGCTCTCTTTGGTTCTCCTACAGTGAACAAAGGAATCTTGGCACCGCTTTCCGGTATGCTTCATGAAGTAAAAGGTCTGTCCTTCAAGAGTAAAAAGGCAGCCGTATTTGGTACTTATGGATGGAGTGGAGAGTCTGTGGATGTTCTGACAAAAATGGTAGAAGATGCCGGCTTCGAAATCGTTCAGCCAGGATTAAAAAAGCTTTGGTCACCAGACGAAGACAGCCTTGATGACTGCAGAGAATTCGGCTCAGGTTTCGCAGCAAAGATTTGATAGGCTACGCTTTGAGAAGTTGACCCAGCTTAATAAACGTTTCATCTTCCAGGAGGTAGTAGGACTTTTTCAGAGCTACCTCCTGATAGGATTTAAGGAATCCAACGGTGTCTCCGACAGTTTCGATGAGTCTGTCCTTCCCTAACTCATTTTCGATCTCCAAAGCCATTCTCATTCCCACGGGGGCAAGGCTCCCGACACTAAACCAGCTTCTTTCCATAATCGACCTTGCTTCGTCGTCGGAGATGTTCTTAAAGGAGAGATTCAGGAACACTTCTTGAAGCAATTCGAGATGCTTTTCGAACTCTCCCATCATTTTCGTTCGCTGCAGCGCAATTCTCTTCATTGATGGTATTCTCGACGCATCGCTAACCATATTTGCGATTCCTTCACATTCTATGCCCACAAATCTGTAGACCAACTGATCAAGTGGAGAATCACCGAACTCAAGTCTTTCCTTTGTTATCGAATTCCTTGCTACATGATGTGCCTCATGAGCCATTACTTCTTCAATAGCTTCAAGACCCATATCAAGAGCAAAAAGCGGATCGAAATACACACCTCTATGATCGGCATTTGCATTATAAGGCATAGGAATGAAAAAGACCTTCAGGCCATCAAAAGTTACTCCCTTAGGAAGATACTCTTGTGCTTTGGATATTGCCTTAGATCTAATTCCTGCTTCATTCTCAATAATCAAATCGAAGAAAGCTCTCAGTTCAAGCTTTCTTCCCCTGATTTTATCCATGTACGCTATGAGCTCCGTGCAGTCCTTTGAAAGACCAGAAAGATCTTCTCTACGCGAAAAGGCGGCCACTAGGCATTCCCTTGCCTCTGAATCGCGTATATGGAATTGTTTAAACATACTGGCGAGAGGAGTGGCTAAAACTCTCTTGAATCTCTCTTCATATGAATCGTTACTGGAATCAATCAAATCTATGAGGGCGAAAATCTCTTCTGTATTAAGCCAGCTCATAAAAACCCCCCATTAATCTCCTACAAGTTAAGAGTTATTATATCATCAATTCTTCAGTGTATCCTGGAACACTCAATTGCATCGGAGAACTTCAGAATATCTGAAGCAACCCACCAGATGATCGTTCACTATACCTGTTGCCTCCATCAGTGCATATACTATCTTTGGCCCAACAAAAGTGAATCCCTTCTCTCTAAGGGATCGCGAGATTTCAACAGACTTCTCAGTAACAGAGGGAATCTCGGAAAGGCTCTTCCATGTGTTTATGATCGGCTTATTGTTGACGAAGCTCCACACATAGCTGTCAAACGTTCCGTACTCCTCTTGAATCTGGATAAATCTCTTTGCGTTGTTAATTGCCGAATGAATCTTCTTTCTATTTCTGATTATTCCCGGATTTTCGACTAGCTTAGTTATTTCATTCTCTCCATATTTTGAAACGACTCGAGGATCAAACCCAGAGAAGGCTTTTCTATATTCTTCTCTCTTCTTCAGGACAGTATGCCAGCTGAGGCCGGCCTGTGCTCCTTCTAGAATCAGAAACTCGAACCATATGTTGTCATCGTGCAGGGGAACACCCCATTCAGTATCGTGGTAATCAATATACAATTTGTCAACTTCAGCCCAGGGACAACGGAAGACGTCATTCAATTCGACCACCCCGTCAGCTTGGCAACCATCGAATCTGGAAGCCTCGGTACATTCCTACGCCATTACCTTGCGAGAACAAACAGAAGAGATTAATTTAACTTCGATTTACCCATGAAGTATCGGTTCTTTGAACCTATTCATTTAGCCCTTCCGTCTCAAAGATTTCCCTTACCACTGCTTTCGCCTGCTCATATGACTTTGTCCTTGGATCCTTCAAAAGAATTTCAACAATTAGATCGGAATCCCTTTCAATGAACGCTTCGAGAGCCCACTCCATTCTTAGTACCCTTGGCTTTATATACCATTTAACGATTCTTTCGTGGAGAGGGGGATCTATGGCTTCTGTATGAATTCCCTCTCTGTCAACCAAAGCGGGCACTTCGACGGCAACGTTATCTTCGATCCCGGGAATTGCTCCCTCGTTTAGCGTGTTTAAGACAAATCTCGCTGAACTGTCGTTTATTATTGCGTCTATAAAGGGTATGTGTTGCTCACCGCTGAGAGAATTCTTGTTGTAAAGCTGAGCCGCTTGTCTGGCGAAGTCTCCTGAAAGACCTCTTGAACCTTCGACTATCAATTTTTCGAGATTTGCCTCGGGGAACTGCTCGATTGCCTTGGCAAGTGCCACAGTAGCACCTGTCACCTGTCCAAGCTGTTCTTTGTACCATTGCCAGCCAGGTTCGGAATCAGGACTGCCCCATGGAGCCCCATACCATTTTACGAGAGTCTCTTGATTGTAGTGGTGTTTCCAGCCGCTGTTACGAACCGTATCTCCTATTGGAACCAGTCCATAGAATCTGTACATGTCAATTGTCGCCGGAGACATCTGAACATTGAAAGGGTTGATAGGTTTGAATCTCCTTGGATCATAGTTAGCTGCATACTTTTGAATCAAAGCGTAGAGATCCTCACCGTTTCTTTTGAATCTGTTAAGCCAGATTCCATGGTTCACACCGGCAACCTGCCAGTCTACTTCCTCTATTGGTATGCCTAAGGTTTCTGCTACTTCGCGGACATCATAATGTCCGTGACAAAAGCCAACCATCTTAATACTAGAATGTCTTCTGATTAGCGTAGTTCCTTCGAAGACAGGATTTGCAGCCTGAAGCAACCAGGCGTCAGGTGCATGTCTTTCCATAAGCTTCGCGATTTTCAGGAAAAACGAGAGTTGATTCCAGTTTGTAAGAGTATAGTAATCGGATACCATGTTGAATTCCTGTGAATCTATGCCTCTGAAATAACCGTGCTTTTCGCCGATCGCTCTAACTCTATCCAGAAAATCATGTCCTCCAATCAAAGCGCTGTTTACAACGAAGTCTCTCCCTTTGATTGCTTCTTCCAGCACAGTAGTCTTTGAAAACTCGAGATTGGCATTCATCTCTTCTGCAAACCTTGATGCAAGAATGTAAACGGCATCAAGTCTATCTTGGTTTATATCCATCAATGTGACCTTACTGCCATAAAGACCCTCCGTTTTACAAAGATCGCTCACCAGTCTGAGAGAAAACACAGCACTTCCTGCACCGATAATGGAAATATTCACTGATGACAAAGTAATCCCTCCTCGTCTCTATTCACTAAATAATACCATTATAAGTCTTGGCTGAGAAAACCTCCGATTCAAAAATTCTGTCCCAGGTTCCGAAATGTGATCAATCTTCTTTGTGTTGAACTCAGTCACATGTTCTAGCAATTATTTAGGAGGAACAGTTCAATCTGTAATCTTTACTCCCCTTTTTTGAAGTTGCTTATTATATTGTTAACGGTAGTATAATCTCAAGTAGAGGCTAGTTTGGTCTGAAGGGCGAAGAAGATAACCGTACGGCTGTATGCCGAATAACAGGGGGTGTTTAAATGAGAAAAAGTTTGCTGGCAGTTCTTCTTTTGTCCGTGAGTCTGCTCTTTGCTTCAGGAAGTGTGGAGATCTTTAGCTGGTGGACGGGTGGAGGCGAAGAAGAAGGACTCGCTGCCATTTATGAGGTCTTCAAAACAAAGTACCCCGACGTGGAGATAATCAACGCGACGGTCGCAGGAGGCGCAGGCACAAACGCAAAAGCAGTTTTGAAGACACGAATGCTTGGCGGCAATCCTCCTGACTCATTCCAGGTCCACGGAGGAATGGAACTAATCGACACCTACGTAATTACGGGAATGATGGAGCCACTGACTGACATCTTAGAGAGCTGGGGAATACTTGATAAATTCCCGAAGGATATTATGACTATCTGCAGTTACGAAGGTGAAGTTTACTCAATTCCCGTGAATGTGCACAGGGGAAATGTTGTCTTTATTAACAACGAGATTCTTGAGAAGGTCGGAATCGATGAGGTTCCAAGCGACGGACCGGGTTTTCTCGAAGTTTGTGCAAAAATCAAGGAGGCAGGCTTCATACCACTTTCTTTAGGCGATAAAGACAAGTGGGAGGCCGGTCATCTTTTTGAGACCGTGTTGCTTTCGGCTCTGGGACCAGATAAGTACAATGGCTTATGGGATGGAACAACAAGTTTCGAAGATCCAGGAATTGAAAGGGCCATAGTAATTTTCGAAGAACTGATTAAGTATGTAAACGAAGACCATGCTGCTCTCACCTGGCAGGATGCAACAAGGATGGTCTTCGATGGAAAGGCTGCCTTCAACGTCATGGGAGACTGGGCCGAAGGATATTTGAAGACTCTAGGATGGACTCCGGGCGTGGAGTTCAGCTGGATGGCAGTTCCAGGAACCGAGGGCTCCTTTATGGTGGTAACGGATACATTTGGCTTGCCAAAGGGCGCACCAAACAGAGAAAACGCTCTTAAGTGGCTCGAAATAGTTGCCTCGGTCGAAGGTCAAGATGCCTTCAACCCGATAAAGGGTTCGATTCCTGCAAGACTGGATGCAGATAAATCACTCTATGATCCTTACCTGACATGGTCTATGGAGGACTTTTCTACAAACGCTCTCTGTCCTTCTATAGCACATGGATCTGCTGCGCCTGAAGGCTTTATAACGGAACTGAACGATGCAGTAAACATCTTCATTACTACAAAAGACAGAGCAGCTTTCCTGAGTGCCATAGAAAGCGCTGCTGAAGATTACATCTATTAATCCTTGCAAAGTGGGGCCTGCATCTGCAGGCCCCATTCTTGGGGGTGTTCCATATCAAAAGGAAGACAAAACGAGGGATCATTTCCTTTCTCATTCTCTCTCCGACCTTTGCGGCAATAGGAGTTTTCGTTTATTTCTTCATTGGTTGGACCGTTAGAACTTCTGTTTCCAACTGGAATAGCTTTGCTAGGCTTCTTAAAGGCGAATTCGAATTTGTTGGATTGAGGAATTATTTCAGACTTTTCGAAGATCCGAGGTTTCAGACCGATCTGTGGAACACTCTGTATTTCACCCTTTTTTTTATTCTCGGTTGTCTTCTGCTTGGGATTGTTTTGGCGGTACTGATTGATCGTAACCTCAAGGGATCAGGCATTTTTAGAAATATATACCTGTTTCCCATGGCGCTTTCATTTGTTGTGACAGGCGCAGTCTGGAGATGGATCTTCGCTCCGGGAATCTTACCAAGCAATCCTCAGGGTATGAACCTTCTATTCAGTCTGGTGGGGCTGGATTTTCTTCAATGGAGGTGGTTCACCAGCACTGAGAGTTTCCTCAATTTCAACTTTGCACTGATTCCGGTGATAATCGCAGCCGTATGGCAGATGTCAGGTTACACAATGGCCATGTACCTTGCGGGGCTTCGTGGAATATCCCAGGATCTGGTAGAGGCTGCCGAAGTTGATGGCGCGACCGGCTGGCAGATCTTCTGGAAGATCAAGTTTCCGATTCTGAGACCGATAACTTTAAGCGCAATGATTATTCTAGGCCACATCTCACTGAAGATCTTTGATCTTGTTTACGCTATGACCGGCAGTGGTCCAAACAACGTGACCGACGTGCCTGCCATCTACATGTTCGAAACCACTTTCAGAGCGAACAAATATGCTACTGGCTCAGCAATAGCGATAATCATGCTTCTGATGGTTGCTGTGGTCATAATTCCTTACCTTGCTTCTGCCTTCAGAAAGGAGAAGAGAATATGATCAAGAGGATTCTAATCTATGCCCTTCTGACGGTTTTTGCGTTATTCTTTCTGATGCCGATCTATGTGTTATTGGCAACAAGTCTCAAACCCCTGAAAGAAGTGGGTCTTGAGCGAATGTGGTTTCCTCCGAACGACCTTTCCTTCGATGGTTTTGCCAAGGCCTTCAGTCGCCTTGCACCCAACTTAAGAAACTCGTTTCTGCTGGTCATCCCTGCGACGCTTCTTTCGGCAATCGTTGGATCGATAAACGGATATGTTTTGTCTAAACTGAAGTTCAGGGGCTCAGATCTTCTCTTTGCACTCGTTCTTTTCGGAATGTTTATTCCTTATCAGAGTGTTCTTTTTCCTCTGATTCGCTTCCTCCAGGATATTGGACTTTACGGTTCTATTTGGGGATTGGTATTGGTTCACGTGGTCTACGGTCTGCCGATAACCACTTTGATTTTCAGGAACTATTACAGCGAAGTGCCTACGGAATTAATCGAAGCGGCCAACATAGATGGAGCAGGCATATTCAAGACATATCTGAAGGTTCTCTTTCCTATATCCCTCCCTGGTTTTGTAGTAGTAGTCATTTGGCAATTCACGAATATCTGGAATGAGTTTCTTTTCGCTGTGACCGTTACCAGCGACCCCACAAAACAGCCGATTACCGTTGCCCTTGTGAATCTAGCGGGGAGTCAGGTTGTCGAGTGGAATGTCCAGATGGCCGGCGCGCTGCTGGCCGCTCTCCCAACATTGATAGTCTACATATTACTCGGAAAGTACTTTCTGAGAGGGCTTCTTGCTGGTTCTGTCAAAGGTTGATCTGATTTCCGATACGATCTTCTGCCTTAAGCCATAATACAACCCCAGGTAATCACAAAGTCTTTCGTGTTAGACTGCCGAGGATCTCGATAGGCCGATTCTCAAGTACAAATCCGCTCTGATTTCTTGAGACTATGACTCAACGAAGGAAACCCAATCGGCTCTAGACCCGGCCAAGACTGACTTAGAATGTAAGAGAAAAGAAAATAGGAAGGAACTTAGTTTCTTATTAGTCTCTCGAGCTCACAAAAACGCAGTCTCTTGCTTCGGACAAAGTCCCCAAGTATAGGGAGGTGTCTTTCATGTTTTTTCACTTTGCACTAACTCAGAAGACACACGGGCAGGGCAATGAACCGAATTCGCTTGTCACTCTCAACTTTCCTGTCCGCCTTTACAAAGAATGCAGTTCCTCTTTCCGAGGTGCACAGTCGTATCGATAAAGGTTAAAGGGAAATTATACGAGAGACTATGAATCCTCAATTGTGCCTGCCTCACATCCATGTAATGTCCTTCCAAATTAGTGATTCATAACCTTTGAACTTCACGATTTAGACAAGAAATTCGGATCATAGCCAAGAGTTCATTTGCATAGAACTGTCGTTAATCATCTCTTGTTTGCGTAATGCTTAATATAGAGACATCGATGTGTAGGAGCGACCGACGTAGATATATTAGAATCAAGAGTAATACCGACCAACGGATTCATTCAAGCCATTTCTGCTGGAAGTCAGATCTCAAGAACCGAGCTGTCCGCAAAATAAAGGAAGACATCCTTTACTCTTTCGAAAGGTTTGAATCCATTGTACAAGAAAGGCTCCAAATCGAGGTCCTCCCTCACCATTGTATGGACCCGTTCAAACCCTTTCGACTGTGCATAGCACTTCAGCCCATGCACGAAGGACCTGGCTTTCCGTTCTTCCGCTATTGAGATGTAATTGATGTCCACGCAGCTTTCAGATTTCGAATTTTTGGAAAGAACTGCCCAGTTATCCCCATCGTGAATCCTAGTTGGCTGAATTAGGAATCTCGCTTTGTCTGGAATTTCCTTAGGGAGAAAAGCCCAGTCTTCACTTACCTGATCGAGAATTTCAGGAATCTCTGAATCCACATTAAAAGCGAAGGAGGAATCTGAGATATCTCCTATCTCACTTTCAAGGTTTGTGAAAACACCTATGCGGTTGAAACCGAAGGCTTCATTCATTCTGATCGAGGCAGTATTGTCGAAATAGGTCGCAAAGTAAAGCCTTTCGAGCCCGATTCTCTTCGCAATGGCCAGGGTTTGTTTTCCGAGTTCCTTGCCAAACCCTTTGCCCTGAAGAGCAGGATCTATTCTCATTCCTTCCATCCAGCCCACTTTATCGCTTAAGAGTCTGAGATTATCTATTCCTACTAATGTCCCGTCTTTCCAGAGTCCCATGAAGTGGCATGAAGGGTCTTCAACCCATTTTTCGAAGACATGAGGAATGTAGTCATCACCCTCCCAGATCGTCTTTACGATCTCTCTTACTCTTTCTCCATCGCACTTTTGAAGGCGCCTTATCATTCGTAAACCTTCCTTATATACGGTGAGGTCATCACCCTAAGCAGCGCACCGTACGACATTCTGAAGCCAATCGAATCCCCTACAGAAAAAGACTTTTCGGACTCGGTCACGTCGACTATCAGGTGATCACTCGAAGCGTGTAGCACTTCACATCCCCCGACAAGTGGCGTCAATCCTGAGGGAAGAACATCCTGTTCTCCAAGATCCAGTATCGCCTTTATTCTTTTGCCCTTGTCTTCAAAATGGGGGATTCTTCCAAAAGCATCACGACCTATTTCGCCTATCGGTACGGATGGCTTTTCCGCTATTTCGATTACTTCCCCATACAGTGTAAACGTATCCTGCAGTGTTCCAGGAACCTCTCTGTTGTTCGTAATATCGGTCCCACAAAGAATCGACTCTCCCAATCTGAAATGGTTTATACCTTTCGGAACTATCCCTTTTTCGAGAAGAGGCAGTGACGCAGTATTCCCGGCAGAGTATCTTCTCAATGAATAGCCAGTCTTTTTTCTAAGGAACTCACCTAAAGAAAGAAGAATCTCGAATTTCTTTGGAGTTGCAATTACGCCCCCAAAGCATCCAAGATTGGTTCCAATTCCTTCAAGGTTTTCACCGGCAATTTCGAATGCTTTCTCCAAAACCGATTCCGCCTCGTAATACATAACTCCCTCTCTAAGGTCTCCCGTATCGATCATGTATATGAAATTCACTTCTTGCCCTGTTTCAGATGAGAGTTCATAAAGCTTGCTCAATGAATCAAGATCTCCAATGAGCACGGTGTCTACATTATCCAACACTTCTCTGAATTTTGATCTCTCGGGAAGTCTTAACAAAAGAAAATCAGAATCAATTCCAGCATTCATAATTCTTGAAATGTTTTCCAACCTGGATTCGCCGATTTCCTTTACTCCACTATTCAACAGTATAGATGCTATCGTCGGGTCTCCACACACAACTTTCGTAACCGCTGCGATTTCTACCCCATTAACTTCGGCCAGTTCTCTAACTCTTTTCGCATTGGCCCCTATGCTCACGGTATTAACCACAACTTTTGCCAAGGAAATCACCTCAACAAATTATACATTGAACACCTTTTCATTTCAGAGCAAACGGTTCTTGGCAGGTTTGCTGTCGTATAATATCTACATTATGGATTACAATAAGGGTGATTACATTGTCTTGCTTTTTCTCAGAGAAGCGGCAGAGGTATCTTCGAGCAAAAAAAAGTGGCATCTTGAATCGGGATACTACTTATATGTTGGATCGGCAATGAACTCACTGACGGAAAGGGTTAAGAGGCACCTCTTAGAAGAAAAGAAGAAGCACTGGCATATAGATTTCCTTAGAGAGAAGGCTGAAGTTCTTGCGGTTCTGCTTCTTCCGGCAAAGACAAGTAACGAAGAGGAACTTTCAAATCTGATCTCAAACTACTGTATTGCTGTTCCTGGCTTCGGTGCTTCTGACTGTAAAACAGATTCGAATCTATACAGGGTCGGATTCGGTTGTATCGAAAAAGTGTTTTCTTCAATTGTTGGCAAATGGAGGGATTAGAATGATTGCTTTTCTTACTGACTGGGGATCAAACAGCTACTATGTCGGCGTGACTAAAGTCGTGATGAGAGAAATAAATAGAATGGTGGAAATAATAGATATATGTCATGATATTAGACCTTACAGCATAAGACACGGTGCTTATGTCTTGCAAAGGGCAATAAAGGATCTTCCGGCAGATGCAGTCTTTCTAGCAGTCGTTGATCCTGGGGTAGGGACATCAAGAAAGCCAATAATGATGGTTTTGAAAGATGGAAGACGCCTTGTTGGACCGGACAATGGTTTGTTCACACTTGCTGCCGAAGAGTACGGAATCCACGAAATACGAGAGCTGGAAAATAGAGAGTACCACAGGGGAAATTCCCGGAGCTTCCATGGAAGAGACATTTTCGCGCCCGTTGCAGCCCATGTCGATGCAGGCGTAGAACCGGCTAAACTCGGTTCTAGACTAATGAGCTTCGAATATCTTAAATACAAGAAACCTGCCAGAGAAGGAAATGTACTCTCTGGGGAGGTTGCTTTCTACGATAATTTCGGTAACCTGGAAACGAATGTTCCAGAGGCTCTCGCTAATGATTTTGAAGAAGGAGAAATTCTTGAAATTGGAAAGGGCAGAAAACCTTTCAAAGCTACATTCGGAAATACTTATTACGATGTGAATCCCGGAAATTTGCTTGCCCATTTCGATTCAAGCGGCTTCCTAGAAATCACCGTGAACAAGGGAAGTGCCCGGGAGCTCCTCGCCATTGAGGAAGGGGAACCCATAACAATTGTCAAAACTTGACGGAGGCCTTTTCAAACCCGGCTACCATTACATTGTTGGTGGTGCGGTGCTGGGAACTGGGCTTATCTATTCTTTCATTGAAGGGTTCAGTCTTGATCGAGTGGTTTTGATTGCTCTTCTTTCTCTTGCGGCGTTAGCATCCGTCTATTTCGCTCTGGTAAGACAGTTGGAGAGGCTAGTTAGGCTTGTACAAACAGGCGAGAGAAAATCAATCGGTGAACTTGAAGGGCAGTTCAATCAGATTTACGGCTTCTACAGAAGTCTTTCATTTCAAATTGAAGAGGAAAGAAATTATTACGAAAGACTGTACAGGGATTATTCAGAGCTTCTGAACACCCTGGAGATTTCCGTTGCTTCAGTGGACGAGAACGGAAATTTCGATCTCGTCAACGACGCGTTCACAAAGAGCTTCTCTTACGGTAGTCAGCAAGGAAGATATCTCCGGATAGATAGATTTGCAAGAAGGACAGGTTTGATTTTTCCGCTTCAAGAAGGTCAGTATGAAGTCTATAGCAAGAAACTTGGCAAGCGATACCTTGTGTCGGTTGTCCATAAGCAGAAAAGCGGTTATCTGCTAACCCTTACCGATATGACCAGTCAATGGAAGACAAAACAGCTTCTAGAAAAAACGAGAAGATATGCTGTCGATGCGCAAACAGTAGCCGATCTCGCGCATGGTCTCAAGCAACCGCTGGCAAATGTTAGGCTTGCGCTTGATCTATACAGGAGAACGGGAAAACCAGAGTACATTGATACACTTGAAAAGGAGCTAAATGCCTTTCAAGGTAGGGTAGGTGGAATCCTACAGATTTTCAGGTATGGAGAGGAATTCGACGTGGTCGATCTTTCTGAGCAGGTTATGAAAGTCGCGACCTTCATGTCCTCGATCTTTCAGGAAAGAAAGATAGATTTTAGAATAATCTCGCTCGAAAAAGGGCTGGTCTTGGCGCAACGCGGAAGGCTTGAGAATGTTATCAAGAACCTCTTCATGAATGCCGTCGAAGCCGGTCTGCCTTCAGAAACCTCCATTATCGCAAAAGTTAGAGCCTCAAAAGAATACTTGACACTGATTGTTGCCGATACGGGAAAGGGAATCGACCCGTCCAATTTGCAGAAAGTATTTAAGCCTTTCTTTTCAACTAAGACCGAGGGATCGGGACTTGGACTGTACCTAGTCTACAATTTCTGCGAGGAAAACGATGTAAGATTGAAAATGAGAAGTGTAAAAGGGAAAGGAACAGTATTTGTATTAACCTTCAGGAGGCAATTAGATGAAGCGCAAAGTCCTTGTGGTTGATGATGATCTGGCCTTTAACGGTCTCCTGGGCGCTGCGCTAGAAGAAGAGGGGTACGAAGTAGTTCAGGTCTACAATCTCGAGCAGACGCTTAAGCAGATCTCTGAAGAGGTCTTCGATTGTTTGATACTGGACGTCAGACTTCCCGATGGATCGGGGTTAGACATAATTTCCGAAGCCGCACTCAGTTCGCCGGTGATAGTTGTCTCCGCTCATGGAGACATAAACACTGCAATAGATGCAGTCAAAAAAGGCGCTTTCAATTTTCTAGAGAAGCCCTTTGATCTAAACCATGCGCTTCTCGAAGTTAAGAGAGCAATTGAGTTCTCGGAGGTTTCAAGGGAAAGGGATAGTCTGGCCGACTTGGTGACTACTGAACCCTCCGTAGAGATAATCGGAAAGAGCAAAAATATTCTCGAGCTGAAGCAAATGATCGCAGCAATCGCACCAAAGAAAGTCACGGTGCTTCTTGAGGGAGAAAGTGGCACTGGAAAGGAAGTGGTTGCGAGATCTATACACCAGAAAAGTGGACGAGGAAAGTTTGTTCCCATAAACTGTGGTGCAATACCGGAAAACCTTTTTGAGAGTGAGCTTTTCGGCTACGAAAAGGGCTCCTTCACGGGTGCCATGAATTCAAAACCGGGTTTGATAGAAGAGTCCCACCGCGGAACACTTTTCCTTGACGAAATATCCGAGATGCCCCTTCCAATGCAGGTGAAACTTCTGAGGGTCCTCGAGACATCCTCCAGCCAGAGGCTTGGGGGCACCACATCCCGAAAGCTTGATCTACGAGTAATCGCAGCCACAAATAGAGATCTTGAGGTAGAAGTTTCGAAAGGAAACTTCAGGAGTGATCTGTACTACAGATTGAACGTCGTGAAGATTAAGATAGATCCGCTAAGAGAAAAACGTGAGGATATCCCGATTCTGATCCATCACTTTTTGCCGAGGCTCTGTGAGGAGCTTGGAATGAAGAAGCCACCGACGATTCCAGAGGATTTCATGAATAAGATGAAAGCATATGACTGGCCCGGAAACATTCGAGAGCTGCGGAACAGACTTTTATCAATCCTCGCAGTCAACGGCAGCTTTGAAGGTGTGTCCAGCTTTGCCTTTCCTGAAGTGGAGAAAGCAGATGACCAGGATTTCAGATTCAGAGAGGTCTCCCTAGATGAGCTGGAAAGACGCTACATCAGCTGGTTGATAGACCGACAGAACGGAAACAAAACAAAGGCGGCTTCGATACTCCAGATAAGTAAGAGTACGCTTTACGAGAAACTGAAGAGGTGGAGCAATCTTGAAGGTAATAACGACACATCGTAATCCCGATTTCGATGCATTTGCATCCGCTGTTGCTGCGCAGAAGATATATCCCGACCACATGATTGTGTTTGGGGGACAGCTGGTTCCCGCATTGAAACGTTTTCTGTCATCTAAAAGCCTGTTGCTTTCATTTTATTACGTAAATGAGATACGGATTTCCAATCTCTCCTCTTTGATAGTCGTTGATACATCTGATCTAAAAAGAATTCCCGCTTCTCTTCAACAATCAATTCAAAGAAATACCGACGTGAGGTTTTACGACCATCACAGGACAAGCTTGAGTGAAGCACAAAAAGGAATTTTCAAGGATCTTGGAGCTTGCACCACTCTCATGTGCAATCAACTGAGGAAAAAGAAGAAAGAAATATCCAGAAATGAGGCAACCCTATTTGCGACAGCAATCTACAGGGAAACCGGAAATTTCACTCATGCCTCTACCAGAGCACAAGATCTGAGTACTGCCGCATGGCTTATCGATCTAGGTGCACGGCCGGACGATCTTGGAATCTACTCGGGCTACAAGCTGAGCGCTTCACAACAGAGGCTCATAGAATCACTGATACTGGGTTTGAGAAGGACATCGATCAGAGGGGTAGAGATCAACATTGCATCTGCAAGAAGAGACTTTCTGCCGGGAGGGTTTAGCCTCGTGGTAGAAAAACTCTGGTCCTTTCTTGGCGTAGAGAATCTAGTTGTCCTTCTCGAAACCAACAATCGAGTATATTACACCCTAAGATCGAAATACATGAATCTCGACACTGCCGAACTCGATGGTGTGCAAAGAAACAGCGGCGGATCATACACACTTGGTTACTTTGAAAACTGCACGTCAGCAGAAGCCGAAGAAAAAATCATAAAAAACTTCGAAAACAACATTGAACGCCTCATCAAAGTAAGAGATATTATGTCTTCACCGGTCAGAACCGCTCTTGCAGAGATGAAGGTTGAAGATGTCTTCAAAATCATGCAGAGAACGGGTCATCACACTCTGCCGGTAGTTGATCAGGAAAAGCTTGTAGGTATAGCCAAATACAGGAATACCGAAAAAGCCATTAGGCACGGACTGGCAGCGAGAAGAATAATTGAAGTGATGGACCGTTTCTTTGTGACGGCATCGGTAGACGATTCGGTTCAGGCGGTAACCGATAAGATGGTAGAAAACGATACAACTGCAATTCTAATCCTCGACGGTGGTATCCTGAGTGGAATAGTGACACGAACTGATCTCCTGAAGAGCACTTTTGGAAGAAGAAGGATAATCGATCCCGGAGAAAAGATAGGTGATCAGAACTATGCCAAATTCCCCGTAGAAGATTTGATAGAGGAACGCGTCGAAAAACGCATAGTAACCATGCTAAGATTTCTCGGTGCAGTTGGGAGCGAGCTCAACATGCCGACTTACATAGTTGGAGGTTTTGTGAGGGATCTTCTCTTGAAAAAAAAGAATCTCGATCTAGACATAGTGGTCGAAGGCAATGCCAATCTCTTTGCAGAGACCTTCAAGAAGTACTTTAACATTAAGATTGTCGAGCACAGGGAATTTCTCGCCAGTTCGATGTTCTTCAACGATGGTCTGAGGATTGACGTTGCGACGGCGAGAACTGAATACTACAAGAAACCAGCGATTCTTCCTGAGGTCGAAATGAGCACGATAAAGAAAGATCTTTACAGGAGAGATTTCTCCATAAATGCTATGGCTATAAAACTGAACCAGGAGGATTTTGGAATTCTGATCGATTTCTTTGGATCGAGAAAGGACCTTTCAAAAGGGATTATAAGAGCACTCCACCCCTTAAGCTTCATCGAGGACCCGACAAGAATCCTCAGAGCGGTAAGATTTGAACAGCGCTTTGGGTTCGAGATAGAAGTGAGAACCGCCGAGCTGCTCAAGCAATGTGCAGCTGAAGGATATCTCGATAGGGTAACAGGGCAGAGACTGAGAGACGAATTGAGCAAGGCAATTGAAGAGCCGCTTCCACTCAAGGCCTTGAGAAGACTTGCCAGCCTTGGTGTTATGGAGAAGCTCTTCCCCGAAACGGAATTCGACAGAGAGACAGACATCAAACTCCAGCGCTATTTCCTTCGAAGAGAGAGAAACGCTTTGCTAATTGGAGAAGATAGGATGTTCTACACACTCTTAATGATAATCCTAAGAAAGAGTGACTCGAAATCCGTTGAATGGTGCATAGCACGTTATGGATTGCCGAAAAACTATCTTGAAAGGCTTAATGATGCGATAGCCACTGCAGGTATAATAGTTAATGAGAAGCCAGAGACTCCTTCTCAATTCTACAGATCTCTGAAGACGAACAAGCCCGAAGTACTTAACTTCGTCAACAGTTATCTGGATGAACAGGAGGATTTGTTATTCCTTGCCTATCTGAAGAGACTGAATGACACGAAATTGTCAATCAACGGGAATATACTTAAGGCCAGATACGGCATGAGGGAAGGCCCCGAGATAAGAGATGTTCTAGACGAGCTGTTCTGTGCAAGGCTGGACGGTCTTACAAAAGATAAGGAAGATGAGTTTGTCAGGGAATACCTGAAAGGGAGGGGATGGAAATGAAAAGAGCAAAGTTGTTTGTGATGCTGGGTGCGCTTATAATAGTTGCGTTTGCAATTTCTTCTTGTTTCCCAGTTAAGGGAAGTATTTTGCTTCTAGAACAGAAAATCGGATGGGAACCGGGAAAACCTGTCGTTATTGAAGCAGCAGCGCTATTGTTTACTCCAGATCCATCGTCTAACTACCAGTGGTTAGTAGAGGTCAAACCTCAATATGGTAGCTGGACATCGAGAAACGATCTGGTTAAAGTAATACCGAGCACCAAGAACTCGAAAGCGGTTGTCTATCTTCCAGTCAACGAAAACTTCGAAATCAAAATTACTGCTAAAATCTCCGGAACCAGTGTAAGTGGAGAACACGGGAACTACAGTTCAGAAATCGTGAAACACGTTAGTGAGATACCAGATGTATTGGTTGAGGTCTTCGAGAAGAGTCTTGGGTTCAATATGCCTGACTTGTGGTTTGAGGATTATTTAAATGGAAATAGATCAAACTCAACAAGGACTCCCGTATATTACAAACTCAGCAAAGCTCTTCATCCAACTGCTTATTACAGCAGAATAGGTTGGGGAGTGTACCCTAAAAATGAGAGTGATCTTCCACCTGCGCAAGTTGTATTCCACGGTGATCCCTTCTATGTTGTGAATAGCAGTTCGACATCTGTCACTACAGAAATGGAAAACTCGTTCAAGTCTGTAGATATTGCTTACAACCGATTTAAGATGCGTATCGAACCGCATAGCCTTGTAGGGTTGGACTCAGGATGGAGAGTAGAAGACTGGGATGTGTCACTGTACGTTTCCCAAAACGTTTTTTATGATTCAGACACACAAATTTTCCTCGTCAAGATAAACCGCGAAGATTACAGGGCAACTCAGATATTCAATATTAAGAACGAATTCTATCTTTCTGAAGCAAGCAGTAACTTTGAAGAAGAGGCAGTAACTAATCCCGTGGTAGCACTGCTTCATGAAGGGAAATACGGAACTCTCTGGGATGAAGATAATTACTTTGCTGTAGTTGTAGTTAATTTCAATACTGTTAGTCCTAGTGATGTAATACTTCCCTTCTACACCGTTAAAGGTGCAGAGATGGTCTGGTAGTAAAGGAGAAAGTTTTGGAAGAAAGAGTTCTCGTAGTCGATGTCGACTGTCTGGGAGAGCTGGCAACCCGCAACGGGTTGCTGGCTCTTCCTTTAGATGAGATAAAGAAAAAAGTTGAGAGATTCGGAAGATTTGTACGTCGCTCTGAAGCAGAAAACGATGAATCGATGAGGCAGATCATACCGTACGCGGTTTTCAGGAATCGCGACGAGTATCTTCTCATGAAGAGGACAAAAAAGCAGGGCGAAGCTCGCCTTCATGAACTATATTCGATTGGAGTGGGTGGACACATAAATCCAGAGGATGGAAGGCTTCCATGGGAGGCCTTTGAGAACGGGTTCCAGCGCGAAATCCGCGAAGAAGTATCTGTGAAAATCCACAGCATGGATTATTTGGGAATCCTAAATGATCTACAGACTGAGGTCAGCAGAGTCCACATTGGTGTAGTCTATATAGCTGAAGTGGATTTCGGCGGCTTCAACGAAAAGGAAAAATTCACTGGTGCAATGGCTGAAATTAAAGTTCTTTCAGAATACAGGGAGAGTATGGAAACATGGTCTCAAATAGTTCTAGATTATCTTCTGTTAAACTGAGATGCCCGGCAAAAATAAACCTTTACCTTGCGGTAGGTAAGAGCAGAAGCGACGGATTCCACGAGATTAGCACTGTCTTCCAGACAATCGATTTCTACGACGACTTGTTCGTAAAGCATGAAACAAGGAAGTTATACTTCAAATGCAATACATCTCTCCGCTGGGACAAGGAGAACACTCTTTATAAAGTCATTGAGCAAATAGAGAGTGAGATAGACCGGAGAATAGAAATAGGTCTGGAATTGAAGAAGAGAATCCCCTCGGGCGCAGGACTGGGTGGGGGAAGTTCAGATGCCGCAGCACTCCTGAAGTATTTGGCAGGGGTTTTCAAGATTGATGAAGAGCGAGTCTTGAGAATCGCCTCAAATGTTGGCAGCGACGTACCTTTCTTTCTCAAAGGAGGAACGGCGATAGCTTCAGGAAGGGGAGAGATCTTGAGTTTTCCCGGTGATGTCTCTGGATATTCAGTCGAACTTTCCTTCCCCGGGATTGAGGTCTCGACTCCCCTTGCTTACGAGTTCATAGATGAAGATAACCCCGAACTGCATCTCGATTGTGAAATGGCTGAGAAATATTACCTTGCCCTAAAAAGCCATGACATTGAAGCTGTGAGGCGTATATCTTACAATACGTTCGAAAAGTCCATCTTTGATCGCTTTCCCAAGATAAGAGATTGCCACTCAATGCTCTCCAATAAGAATGGCGGTGCCATTAAGACAATGATGACTGGTTCGGGCTCAGCGATCTTTTCCCTTTTTGAGGGTTGCAAGGGAAGATACAGTTTTGTTACTTCAGAGGAGCTGAATGAGAAATGGTGTTCGATGGGCTGATTCTCCAGAGAGTCCTGGCAGAAATATCAGATGTCTCTGGTCAGCAACTGAGACAGGTATACCAAATAGGAAGAAGCGAGTTCTTCTTCAAATTCTCGAAAAGGGGAATTGAAATCTCTCTCAATCCATCATCGCCTTATATAATTGAGAGCAACAGAAATCAGAATTCTCCATCGATCGAGACTCCTTTCAGTCTCTTTTTGAGAAGACACATCAACGGCTTCTTTCTGACAAAAATCGCTCAGTTAGACATTGATAGAATAACAAGAATGGATTTTGAAGGTAGAGATGCCTTTGGAGAAAGAAACAGATACTCGGTAATCGCAGAATTCATTGGGCCAGGGTCGAACATCATGGTACTTGACGAGGAGGAAAGAATACTACAGGTATTTAGGGAGATGATCAGCTCAAAGAGAACTCTCGCCAGAAATGTGGAGTATTATCCGCCAGATAGTCCGGGAAAATCTCTTAGAAACATGTCTAAAAAAAATATTAAACTAACGCTCCTTCAATCAGGAGATATCCTTTCAAGAGCAATAATGAAGTCGTTTACAGGCTTTTCGAGAGCAACCGCAGAGAATATCGTGGGCTTCTTGCAGATTGAAGATGTTGTTCCATCCAGTCTTCGGGAAGAACTTCTTGATGAAGTTGCAGAATTCCTAATGAGCCTTTCCCTGGACACCAACGGAAGATCGCTTTTTGTGATTGACGGGACAAAGGGAGCTGAAATCTCACCCATACCTCTCGATCATAAAGGCCGTTGTGAAAAGGTTGGGGCATCGGAAGCTATTAGACGCGCAATAAAATCTTCAGGGCTAGAAACAGAGGTTGACAGGAGAAAGCAGTCAATAATAAGGAAGATTGACAAATCGTTCAAACGTCTTTTCAAGTTGATCGATATCTTGGAAACGGAACTGTCGGAAGTTGAGAATTACAGGGATTTCAAAAAATACGGAGAACTTATTACCGCAAATCTATACAGGCTAAGAGAAAGAAGGGAAACGGTGGAGCTTGAAGACTGGGAGACAGGTGAAACAGTCGAAATCTCTCTGGACAGTAGGCTAACGCCATCGGAAAACGCCCAGCTTTTTTTCAAATATTACAGCAAATCTCTGCGCAAGGAGATTCAACTAAAGAAAAGGCTAAGAGTTTTGCGTGACGAAGTAAACTACCTTGATCAGCTAAAAGAGATGGTCTCACAGGCAGAATCGCTGGAAGACGTTCGGGAGTTCTCTTCTGAACTGGAAGAAGCTGGCATAAGAAGAAAAGAAAAGATAGATAAGAAGAGAAAGAAGAGGTCACAGAAGTCTGGCCCGAGAGTCTTCGAAAGAAACGGGTTTAAATTTCTCGTTGGAAGGAACAACATTGAGAATGATGAAATAACCAAGAACGCCTCAAGGGACGATATCTGGTTCCATGCAAGAGGCATTCCCGGAGCACATGTTATACTTAAAAAAGCTGGAAAAGAGATCACTCCAGACGCGATTCTCTATGGCTCTCTTCTCGCAGCAAAGTATTCGAGGGGAAGGCAGTCTGGAAAGGTAGATGTAGCACATACTGAAGTGAAAAACGTAAAAAAACCAAAAGGAGCTAAACCGGGAATGGTTACATACAGAAAGTTCGAATCGATTACAGTTGATCTTACGAAAGAGATGGTGGGAAGGAATTGATCAGACTTCCACCTTATATTTTCTTTGTAGGCGGCTTCTTAACTTACGCCTCGATTTTTTTCTCAAGCGCCACGGTATCAATGACAATGTCGGTAATCGGAATGACGATAAGTCTTTACATATGGTACATTCTTGCGTGGAACCGCGATCGTCATCTTGCCACCATGAAGAAAAAAGGTTACGTCAAACCGCAGAATTGCGCGGAGCAAAAGATCGCGGGAAATTCTAGAATATGGGTAATTCTTTACTCGGCTTCATACTTAACAATGAATTTTGCCGGATTATACATCATTAAGGCAATTATTGAAAACATTGATATGAGTCTTGATACTATGAGCATGGAAGAGTTGATCACCTTGCTGGGTAGTGGTTATGTTCTTTCAAGCTGGTTGTTCTTCATAACCGGCATAGCTTCCATTTTTCTTTATGGGAAGCTGATAGCAATGCTGTACAACGATGAGATGAAGATTCAGTCACTCGAGAGTAAACAGAGAAATATACCAGTCTTGATACTTAAGCCACTTTCTGTAGTTATTATGGTGATCTTCACTCTGATCACTTATGGTCTATTCAGCTGGTTCATGAGATACAGGTTGGTTGCGATACAGAGGTTCCATAATCAGATCGAGAAAAAGCTGGATGAGCTCGAAGAGTCATTCAAAGACAAAGCGAAGAACATTAAGAAGGAAAAGGAAGAACAACCATCGAAATCCATAAGTGAAGAGATTCTTGAGAAGTATTCAAAAAGTCTGGCTTCTTCTGAAGAAAGCGATGATAGAAAGCTGATTATCGCTTCTCTCTTCAAGGATCTTGGCAACTTAAAATCCGATCAGGCGAGATCACTTCTCAATGATCTTCTCTCAAAGCAATTGCTGACGGAAAATGAATTCAACAGACTAACAAGACTCTTAGTTTAGCGGGAGGAAGAAAATTGATTCGATTTAGAAGTGCAACAATAACCCTGATAATCATAAACGTAATCGTGTATCTTCTTGTCGCGTTTATGGGACTATTCAGAGGTCCGCAAGGAATAAGCTACCGTGATCTTATAACAGTCTATGGAGGCGTAAGCAGATTTGCTCTTTCAAACGGTTTGATATATACTCCTCTAACTGCTCTCTTTCTTCACGGCAATTTAATGCACATTCTTTTCAATATGTGGGCACTTTTCCAGCTCGGTCATGTAGTCGAAGGAGTCTATGGAACAAAGTGGTATCTTCTCTTCTATTTCGTTACTGGAATAAGCGGAAGTCTTAGCGCAGCAGCCTTTTCTAATGCATTCACAATTGGCTCGAGTAGCGCGATTTTTGGACTGGTTGGAATCCTGTTCACTCTTGGACTGAAAAAAGACACTCCGGTAGTTCTGCGTTCTATTACTGGATACTCTCTGCTACCGATTATCCTGATTAACCTCTTTCTTGGTTTCAGCATTCCCGGAATCAGTAACGCTGCTCACATAGGAGGTCTTGTTGTCGGAGCTATAATAGGCTGGTTTGCCAAGCCGGCATATGCAAGGTCTGCTAGATCTAGAAGAGTCTACACAAGGGTAAAGGAAAAGACTCCAGAAGAAGCCTCGCGAGATATTTTAGTCAAGTATATACCTGTCCTTAACGGCATGAAAGATAATAGATCTGAGGAGAGGACTATTAGAATTGCTCAGCTCAGGAGCGAACTGAGCAGTCTCAAGGACCAGGAGATAGGATCCAAAGTTCTCTGGGAGCTGTATAAAAGGGATCTTCTCTCTCAAGAGGAGTTCGAAAGACTTAGAAGGTTCCTGTGAATTAAAAAAGAGCCCCTATTCGGGGCTCTTTTTATTCCATGAAGTCTCGTTCTATAGGCATTTCAGCATCTATGAAGTCTTCCACGAACAGAACTCTCGGAGCATCAATGCCATTGAAATTCGTAGCATACTCAGTTGTGTAGGCACCTGCATTAATGAAGTACAATATGTCTCCGTAGCCTATGTTTTTCGGTAGGTCTATCTCGTGGTAAATAGTATCTACCGAATCACATGTGGGTCCTGCCAGATGAAAGGAAATCTTAGTATCGTCAACTTTTCCTTCGGTCAGAACTTCATACCTGAAACCTTCTATTGTCTCTGTTAGACCGTGAAAGACACCGGCGTCGATATATACCCAGTCTTCACTGCCCTTCTTGCTGCGAAGAATCACCTGACTGACGAGAATTGCCGAATTTCCAACCATGGACCTGCCTGGTTCAATGAAGAGCTCAAGATCAGGAACAAAAGACATGTATTTGTCCAGTGCTCTGTTTATTATGTCGCCATAAGACTTTACAGACTTGATTTCTCTTACATGCTTTACGGGCATTCCTCCGCCAAGATTTAACATGCGCAGGTTAATATTCTTGGCACGAAGAGTCTTGAAAACCTTCGAAGCATCCCTTATTGCATCGTCCCAACTATTTACGTTGTAGTTTTGCGAACCAACATGGAAGCTAACACCGTAAGCGTCGAGGCCCAGCTGATCGGCATATTCCATGATAGAGATCACATGACCAACATCCGTTCCAAACTTTCTCGAGAGCGGCCAATCACAATCTCCACCGCTGGTTGCGATTCTCCCGTAGACTTTACTTCCTGGGGCGTGAGCAGCTATTTTTTCTACTTCCATTTCCGAGTCAACAGCATAATAGTCTATTCCAACGGAATAAGCGTATGCGATGTCTTCGACTTTCTTAATGGTGTTTCCAAAACTCATTCTTTCGGGGCTTATACCCAATGCCAGAAGCTTCTCAATCTCACCGCGTGAAGCTACATCGAAATTGCTGCCGAGATCCCGAAGAGTCTCGATAATCCTGGGGTGTGAATTCGCTTTAACCGCGTAAAACACCTGGACATTTCTAACATGGCTTACAATGTCGAAATAATTGTTTCTAACGTAATCCATATCCATTATCAAGAACGGTGTCTTTATTTCTCTTGCGGCCTTCCTAACCTCAGGGGTAATGTGCACTACGGCATCCCTCCTATAAAATAATCAAGTTATTGTAGCATCGAAACTATGAAGGAATGCCAAAGATACAATGTCATTTATAGTTTAATAAAGTTACAATACTATGCACCCCAATATTAGCCATTTTCAGCTTGCAATCAGGAGTCCACATACTTTTTCGAGAAATTCCTCATCTAGGCGGTCGAAACTATTCTGAAAATGACTGTCAATATCCAGTTCACCTATTACCTTTCCGTCAACTATTAAAGGTAGCACGATCTCGGCTTTCGTCTTTGAACTGCAAGAGAGATAGTTGTTCTCCTTTGATACATCCGGCACCAGGAAAACCTTCTTAGTTTCTGCGGCTTGTCCGCAAATTCCACTTCCAAAGGCGATTTTCACATGTTCCGTGGGTTCTCCGACGTAAGGCCCTAAAACAAGGGATCTGTCTTCATTGACGAGATAAAAGCCAGTCCAGTTGTAGTAATCAACATACTTGTCCAGGAGCTTAGAGATCATTGCCATCTTTTCTTTGAAAGAACGGCCTTTGATTTCTCTCTCAATCACATCAAGTATCAAGTCAAATCTTTCGGATCGTTTCCCGCTGTCCATAGTATGACGCACGTTTACCCTTGAATACTCAAGGAAATCCTTCAGGGCCGCCAATATGACGCTTGAGAAGTCTTTGATGCTCCCTTCTTTCCAGCAAAACAGGAGATCTATCATCACTACATTTCCTCTGGATGTTGGGACTATGAGATGTTGCTGTCTTCCAAGGGCACCCAGTATGTGGATCACAAAATCCTCTCTTTCAAGATGAAGCTGGGGAGACATCTTGCCGAGCTCTTGCAGAACTCTCGATTTCTCAATAGGTCCCTGAATCTCCCAGTAGTGAGACAGCCTGTCAATCTCTCTCCTTTCGAGTTTGTCTAGTGACAGAGAGAGTTCTTCTTCGTCAAGGTTGTTCTTGAACATGTACTCCTCTAGAACTCTAGGATGCTTCTCTCTATAACTTGTCCAGAAATCGAACCATCTCTCCTTTGGATAGCTCAAAATGCCGAAGTAATCATAAGTGAAATCCCTGAAAATGCTCCTCATCTACTACCTTCCCCCTACTCCAAGCAACACATAAGCATCATACTTAGCTGGATAGAATCTATTCTTTGACAGGGAATCTATCAACGCATAATAATAATCAAGCCCTCCGAAGCTGGAAGTCAACATAACAAAGGGTCTGTGATAGACGTGCGCCTTTGAGAAGAGCTCTCTAATTTCTGAGTCTTTCGAATTTATGAACAGATATGTATCGCGCTTTTCAATGCCTGAAATATTCGGTACAAAACCCGTGGCATCTACTTTCACTCCTGCCTGAGCAAGCCACTGACTTTTTATTGTTTCCGCGAAATCTCCAAATCTTTCCTCATAGTCGGGAATATTGTTTATCACCAGAATCTTCGGCGACCTGCTTTCGATTTCGACTGCTTTCGGTTCATCGCTGCCGGGACCGGTTGGAACTATCTGACCCTCATCATCGATGTAGTAATCTATCTGTGTGAAACTTACGGACCTCTTACCTGTGAAGAAACCAACGGCGAAGTCAGTGAGAGTCTTCTTGTCTATGCTGATATCTGTCTTTTCAAGCACGAAATCTATCATTTCTATCATCTTCGACGGCCCAGCACTTACAAGATTTCGGATGAGCTGTTCCAACACTCTCTTCTGTCTATCGATCCGACCAAGATCACCCGAATCAGAGCTTCTGTAGCGAAGGAACTTCAGCAGGTCCTCACCTTCGAGAAAATAAATGCCAGGTTCGAAATGGATGTGAAGTCCCTGCTGGAAATCGTCGTGATGCATCGGCGTGGTAACTTCAACACGAATAGGACCGGTGAACGTCGTTATTTCGGTCACAGTATTGAAATCAACAACAACGGAACCCGTTATCGTTCTCCCGGTAAGCTTTTCCACTTCCTCGATAAGCGCTTCTATCCCAAAGGAGTTGTACAGGGAGTTGATCTTTCTCTTTTCAGATCTGTAAGTAACTACAGTGTCTCTGGGGATGCTCTTTAACAAGAGACCTCCGGAAGTCCGAAAATACACAATCGAGATATAATCTGTTCTTCCACCAACTGCGTCACTTGAGTTTCCACCGGAATCTACTCCTACGACCAGGAAGCTCTCTGCCGCAAGATCTTTTGCCGAGAAAGAGTAAAAAGCGTCCCTGAAAATGAGAAAAGTCAGAAAGAAAAAGAGAAAAACTTGCAGCACCGTCAACGCCACAAGAAATAGATGAACAGATTTCATTAGTCTGCTAATGCCTTTTTTACTGTCTCCAGTGAATCGGGTTTAAGATACATTCGTGAAACCGTTTCGCCTCCAACTCCCACTGATATCTTCATCGGAAACTCAGTTAAGGTTTCGAGCTTATAGGTCATCCTCGATGAATTTCCCAGGCGACGAAGTAGAACAGCGATCCCTTCAGAAGTCAATATGGAAGCGCTGTCGTACTCCTTAACGGTTTGAACGAAATCATTTATCTTCCAGTAATCAAATAACTTAAACCCTCGCAGAGCCATGGCATCGATGAGTTCGACAGGATTCGAAGCATTGACCCCGAGTTTTGAAGAAAGAGCATCTATCAAGTCGGGGGTAAAATTGACGAAATAAGAGAAATCACCTGAAGTACCAAGCCAACTCTGAACTGCTTCAACGGCATCTGCTCCAAGTTGCGGATCCAGAACCTCTTTGGAGTTCTGAATAGTGGCGAAAATTGGGAAGATCACAAGCGATGTTCTGCCCACCGTCGTAGTCCTTACATAGTAATAGAGAGGATAATCCGCAGACTGCCAGTAGAAGAGATAATCTACATACTCTGCCTTCATCTCATCGCTGCTGTTGACCCCATTTACTATGAAATACACATAGCCTGCACCTGCTACAACGACAAGTACAATCACCAAAATCAACCACAATAGTTTTGGACCACGTCGTCTCTTGGGCTTAATTAAAGACATGACTGGCACCTCCATGTAATTCATTCCACGTCCACACGGTCTCGGGAAGCAAGAGACTGTCCGACTCAACGGCCCATGTTATTTTCAATCTTATCACGTCAACAAATGTTTTTTCCAGATCCACTTCTGCAGTTTCACGAATATGAAGGGCTTCGGAAAAGTCTCTTCCTTCTTCAGCAATATCCGAAATCATCAAAATCTTTCCCGTAGTACTCATACCCGGAATCCCGCTTACATGCCAGTAGACAGCCTGAAAGACATCGCCGTCAACTCCGTATTCCTCTTTGAGATAAAGGGCGGCAACTTTTCCGTGAAGAAGAACAGGTGCAACCCTCTCCATTTCAGTCATATCAATCCCGAAGGAAATAGCTAGTCTCATTAGTTCGTCTTCCGCCTGGTCTCTAAACATATCATGTGAAACGGCAGCGAGACCAACTCCTGAGGAATCGATACCATGAATGCTGCTTAATCTCTTTGCGAGTCTTTCCACTCCCAAAATATGCTCGAATCTTTCCGAAGAGCACATCGACTTTGCCTTGGCGCGAACTTCTCTAGTTACCGTATCGTACTCTGTAATCAACTTTAACCTCTGCAATTTGATCGGGTTCAACCGTTATAACTGCCGACCATTTTCCTTCAGCTTTTACGTATTCGAATTTTTCGTTATTTTCCATATTGATTTGGTCTACATTTTGTCCAAAATAGTCCTCGATCACTACCGCTGACGTTTCTTCAGACAGATTTCTCACGTAATATGTATTTCTAATGTATCTGTATGTACTATCAGTCTTCATTGTCTCCGAAATCTTCTTTCCAGCAATTTCAATAGATTTTGCAACGCTTTCCAGTGAAATATTCTCTCCTTCAGCTATGTTCCCAATTCCCGCCGAACCCAAGTAAACCGAATCGCTCCAGATATCTATGATACCAGATGGAAGATCTAGCGGGACCTCTTTGAGGCGGACATCAATATCGACACCCGTATAGTTGCTCGCTCCCCAGTTGGCCCTGAACACTAGCCTCTTTTCTCCTTCAACAAACCTCGATAGAAATGATATGTAATTGATCCCACGACTCAGCGGGACAGAAATCTCGTAAAGCCTTGTTTCAGCGCCAGAAGTAGTTGGGGATATTGAGTAGGATGCATTTGCCATTTTGCTTGAACTCTCTCTAGCAGAGTAGCCAAATTCAGGATTCGAAGATACAAGTGTAATTGTTGACGGTGGCTCAACGCCTAAGTCAACAATCATCAGACCAGTCATTGAAAAATCGTCCACCGATAGAGAGTACCTTGCTGTCCAGCTGTTATTCGTCGTTTGGTAGGTAAACCTCGCGTGCCCGTTGTAGTTTTCTTGAGTCTCTAGCAAAAATTGTCCTGCTGGAGTGTACTCACCAGTGAAAACAGGTGAGCCCTTTGGATTGACAAGTATTTCTCCATAAGAATTTCTGAATACGGGAAAGTCAGAAATAACTTCTAGCATTTCCGATCTTCCATCGTCAAAGAGGAATTTGATCCATCTCCCTATTTGTTTCTCATATAGGGACTTTAGGCTATCGGCAGGAAGATATCTTATATGTGTTCTCTCAGGAGCACCGAACACTGAAAGGCTTTCGGGTACAATATTAGCTCCATACGGCAATTCTATGATTGCGGTCCCATTCTCGAATACGACTTCTCCGGAATAGATAGAAAACCCGCTGAAGATATACAACTGCTGAGAAAGAGAAATAGATGCTAAAAACACCAGCATTAATGAGACTAGAATTTTCTTCATTCTTCACCTCCATTTATTACCAGATCTCTCCGTCCTCTCCTGAGACTTCGAGACCGTTCCAGATTATTCGCTGCCAAACCGATTGAAAGAGCGAATCTAGTTCGCCCCTTTCGTTTGCCACCATGCAGACAGTGATTTCGCTCTCTTGTTTTGAATCATGCTTCCCCGTCTCAACGACTGAAGCATTGAATTTCCTTCGAAGGTCATTTATGACAGGCTTGATTACGGCTCGTTTCTCCTTTAAGGAACTTATTCCATACAATCTCAAAAGATAAGTCATATAGCCCACGTGCATTTTTTCTCGACTCCTCCTAACTCTCAATCCTATGACATCCACTGGTCAACTAACGTTCAAAGAAAAGCGGGGGATTTCCCCCGCTCAAGTATCGTTTATAATCTCACTTCTGCTGCTCTTCCAGTTCTCTCTGCCTTTCAAGAATGATCTTCTGCTGGACATCGGGCGGAGTCTCCTGATAACCACTGAATTTCATGGTAAAGTATCCACGACCACTCGTAATTGAGCTGAGCTTATTCGCAAAGTCTAGCATCTCTGCGAGAGGAACTTGGGCAACTACCTTTGAAGTACCCTTGCCCTGAGGTTCCATTCCCATTGGTCTACCTCTTCTAGAAGTTATTTCACCCATTATGTCTCCCGTGGACTCCTCAGGAACAAAGACCTCGACGTCCATCAAAGGTTCAAGAATGACAGGGTTTGCTTCTGCCATCCCGTTTTTGAAAGCCTGTCTTGCAGCTATTTGGAATGACATATCTGAAGAGTCAACGTCGTGGTATGATCCGTAGAAAAGGGTTACTTTTGCGTCGACAACGGGATATGAAGCGAGAACACCTTTCTTCATAGCTTCCACAATGCCCTTCTCGACAGCTGGGATATAGTTCTTTGGAACGACACCCCCAACGATTTTGTCTATAAACTCAAAACCTGCGCCGCGTTCATTGGGCTCAATCTTTATCTGAACGTGCCCATACTGGCCATGCCCACCAGTTTGTTTTTTGTGCTTGTACTCGGCCTCAACAGTCTTCCTTACTGTTTCTCTGTAAGCGATCTTCGGCTTTCCAACTTCTACATCAACAGAGAATAGCTTCTTAAGCCTCTCGATCATAATGTCCAGATGGACTGAACCAAGACCACTGATAACTGTCTCGTTGGTCTCAGGATCATTTTCCCACTTGAATGTGGGATCGGATTCTGCCAGTCTGGCAAGACCTCCACTTATCTTATCTATGTCTCCCTTCGACTTCGGCTGGATAGACTTTGATATCATAGGTTCGGGCATAACCGGCAGGTCAAGCTTCAGCTGCCTATCCTTGTGTGCAACAGTGTTACCGGCAGCGCTCTTCTTAAGTTTGCTAAGCTTCACTATGTCTCCCACTGTCGCTTCGTCCACTTCAATTTCCTTTGTACCCTCTGGAAGCATAACGTGACCTACCTTTTCGGAGGAATCCTGATCAACAACATAGAAAGAGTCTCCCTGCTTCAAAGTTCCTGAAAGCAGTTTCATAAAAGTGAGCTTACCAACAAAGGGATCGACAACAGATTTGAAAATGTAGGCAACAAGTGGTTCTTCCTCAGCAGGAACTACATCAATCTTTTCTCCGGAGAGGAGCGTTGCCGCTTTCGGAGAAGCTTCTGAAGGCCCCTTGCCAACTGCACTCACAAAGTCCAGGAGCTGTGAAATTCCAATGTTCTTTCCAGCTGATCCAAGAAGGACCGGAATTACTTCGTTCGCAAGGTAGGCTTTCCTGAGGGCAGTGATCAGTTCCTCTGTCGAGAGTTCTTCTCCTTCCAGATACTTCATCATCAGTTCCTCGTCGTTCTGAACAATATCCTCGATCATTTTCGTTCTAGACTCTTCGGCCGCTGACTTTAGATCAGCAGGAATATCCTCATCCTTGAAAGCGCCTTCGTTCTCGTAAATATAGGCTTTCATCTTCACCAAATCTACAATTCCCCGGAAGTCCGCTTCTCTCCCGATTGGAAGCTGCACAAGGACCGGGGTTCTCTCAAATGTATCCGCCAGATCCGAGAGGGTTTCTTCGTAACCGGCTCTCTCCTTATCAAGCATATTGAAGAACGCAATAATCCCCTTCTTGAGCTCCTTGGCAATCGAACCGAACCTTTCTGTCTGTATCTCAAGCCCGGCAGTTGAATTTATTACCGCAACAACATTCTCCGATGCAAAAATACCATTTGCTGTCTCGGCATAAAAATCCGACATACCGGGAGTATCGATCACATAGATTCTCTTATCATTGTGGGGTAAGCTGGTGACTCCCATTGAGAAACTTGCTTTCTTCTCTTTTTCGACTTCTTCTGAATCAGTCGCCAGGATGCCTATTCGATCAATAAGCTTTGCATTGAAAAGCATCGCATCAACAATTTGAGTTTTACCTGACCCGTGGTGCCCAATGAGTACAATATCTCTTTTGGCATCGACCGGAATCTTGTCCATATCTGACCACCTCCAAATCTATTTCAATCTATTTACGCGACCCGGTTATTATTACGGGAAGAGAGGGAACTCCTGAGGATGGAGAATTGATTATTTCGCCATTCACAGACATCACCGATGATTTGCCGCCATCAAGACACATTAGAGATTCAAATCCCTTGTCTTTAAAGAATTCTATCATCTCTTTGAAAGTTAAGCCATAGCTACTGTGCTGGTATCCATCGATAACAATGAATACTACTTCTCCGCTTTCTTTGATGCCAACAAGCGTTCTCGGTGCTCTGACATCCAGAAGAGATGCCGAATAGTAGTTCTGCTCATAATCAGTGACCGGTCTCCCATTATGAATTATCATGGGTCCACCCTCAACTGCTCCGGTGATCTTCACGCCAAATGAATTCATTAGTTCAAAGGAAACCGATCTGCCTATAAAAGCAGTATCTCCAATTTTCTGCAAAGATGATGGTGAAAGAACCAGCAAATCAGTATCCTTCTCCACCTTTGATGAAAATCCTTCCTTTACAATCCTTCCATCCTTTACCACCAGATAAGTGAAGTCATCGAACTCTGGAATGCTGTTACGGTATTCATCGGTGTACAGCACTGCTTCGCCTCTGTATGGAGAATTAACACCCGTAATCTGAACAAACCGATCATCGAATTTTGCGAGGTACAATATGTCCATCCTTGTAACATATGTTTTTCCATCTTCAGTGAAATATATCGCCGGTCTTCCCAGGCTTGGGAGACCTACGACTTTTCCGTTTTGAACAAGAAGACCAATGGGGAGGTTTTGATTCTGGTCGAAGTAGCCGCCGTTTATCATAATCTCTGAACCACTCTCTCGCAATACATCAGTTGCCTTTTCGAGGCCACCAATCCCATTGTTCGCAAGTTGAACGCCAAAAGAGAAGCTGGAGCCGTTCATTTCAAGGTAAGACATAGTAAATTTCTGGCCACCTGAATAGGATTCAAAAATATTCAAGCTGAAATCCGTACTCGTTTCCTGCTCTATCGTTCTCCCTATGCCGCTTTTTCCCATGAGAGTGAGGGTTCTCCCTGTAATCTCATATTCTACGTCTGGCCAGGGTTTCTCCACGGATATCTTCACAAACCCCCTTCCCGTGGCCACTGTCACTCCTTCTGCATCCAGAAAAGGATCGATTTTTGCCGGCTTCAAGGTTAAAGCTAGAGAACCGCTTCCTGTCCACCAGACAGTGAAAAAATCCGGGAGAACGTCTCTATCCAGAGTAATTGAAACAGATTCAGGCCTGTTCACAATGCTTTTTATCGTTACAGGCTGCGCATAGAGTATCAGTGCCTCAGTCTCGCTGAAGAAAGACTTGTCGGTAATTGCGGCAAGTAGCTCGGCATTAATGTAGACCATGCCATCCTTAAAGATCATCGAGTTGTCAAATTCACTTCCAAATTCCACGGTTGCCCTTTTTGTCTCGTGAGATAGAGAAACAATTATTCCCGAAGGGAGAATCATTATTGTCTCTTCCTGACGAAGTGATTGAGAGACAACTACTCCTCTTATCAGCTCACCGATAATATCAAGTTTTACAAAGTCCATAGATCGGTCAGTTACAACGGAGTTGGTAAAGACCCTCGTCTGCCCTCTTTCATCAAGGTATATCAGATTCTTTGCTGATGAGACCAATGAAATGAGAAGAAAACAAATAAAGATAATGCGTTTCATATAATGCACTCCTTAGATCACTTCGTAAACTATTGGAGGAGGGGATGTTTTCTGCTCTGAAATGACAAAGCTATCAACAAGCCTCTTAGCCTCATTATCGGCATTTCTTTTGTCATTTGCATAAATAACTGCGATAACTTCATCTTTCTCGACCCTATCACCAATTCTTTTCAAGATTCTTACTCCCACCGATGGGTCAATAACGTCTTCCTTACGTTCTCTTCCAGCACCCAGCCTCATGCAGATCAGTCCAATCGACTCCGCATCAACTGATTGTACGTATCCGCTTACACTTGTTCTGACTTCCTCAACAATTTCGGCCTCTTTGAAATGAACTGCATAATTTTCGGAAAATCCTTCTGGGCCTCCTTGAGCGTAGACAAATTCATCGAATTTCCTCAGTGCCTCGCCGGAGAGTATCAGTCTATCGACAGTCCTCAATGCTTCTGCCTCGCTTTTCATCCCGCCCGCTACGAGCATCTGACCCGCGATTATTCTACACAGAGAGCTAAAATCCTGTGGACCGCGTCCTTTAAGGGTATCGATGGCTTCAACAACTTCAAGGGAATTCCCCACTGAAACGCCCAGCGGCTGGTTCATATCGCTAATTACAGCCTTCGTGGCTCTTCTGTTTTTTCTTCCTAAATCAATCATAGCTCTTGCAAGCGTTTTGGCACCACCCAGATCTTTCATGAATGCTCCTGTACCAATCTTGACATCAAGGAGAATTCCATCCGAGTCTACTGCGAGTTTCTTGCTCATTATGCTTGACGCAATTAGCGAGATCTCATCAACAGTTGCTGTAAGATCTCGAAGAGCATAAAGTTTCTTGTCCGCAACTGCAACTTGCGCTGTCTGACCTGCAAGGGCTATACCAATGCGCTCGGCTTGCCTTTTGAATTGTTCTATGTCCAGTGAAGTCACAAAGCCTGGAATTGATTCAAGTTTGTCGATTGTCCCACCGGTATGACCAAGCCCTCTTCCAGACAATTTAGCAAAAACTAGGCCGGCGGCTGCTACAATAGGTCCAACAACTAGAGTAACCTTGTCGCCAACCCCACCGGTAGAGTGTTTATCGATTTTTCGACCTTTGATAGACGAAAGATCAATCCGATCACCAGACTCTATCATAATTTCAGTGAGATGGAACCTCTCTTCTGCATTAAGGTGATTGAAGTAAACAGCCATTAACCATGCCGCCATTTGATAATCGGGCACAATTCCTTCAACGAAACCCATTATCAGTGAATCCAGCTCTTCTTTGGTGTTGGGAAAACCATTTCTCTTCTTCATGATTATGTCGTATATTCTCATTCAAACACCTTCTTAAGCGGTAGCTTGACTTTCAAGATCGTTCCTGTACCGTACTCGCTCTCAAGGGAAATCGTGCCTCCGTGCTTCTCAACAATAAACCTTGTAATCGCCAGTCCGAGGCCAGTCCCACCCATTTTTCTCGATCGAGCTTTGTCTACTCTGTAGAAACGCTCAAAAATGTGTTTCAAAGAGTCTTCCGGTATTCCAACTCCAGTATCTTCTACTTCTATCATTGCGGAGTTATTCTGGGCATAGGCTCTGAGCCAGATTTCTTTTGGCCCGTGTTCCTTGGCAAAGGTGTATTTCACGGCGTTGTCTACAAGGTTCAATAGAAGCTGTACAAGTCTGTCAAAATCACCCTCCACAAAAATCCCTTCATCTACGTCGACATTTATGGAGACATTCTTCTCACTCGCGAGAGGCTCAACAATTCTCATTACGTAGTTGACTACCTCCCCTAACTCCACATCCTCTTTGCTGAATGATGCTTCACCTGATTCAAGCTTTTCCAGATCGAGCAAGTCGTTAATTAATCTCGTCATTCTGGCAGATTCGTTTTCAATTATAGAAAGGAATCTGTAGACAGTCTCTTTATCCTCAAGATCGTCTTCGGCAAGTGTTTCAGCGTATCCGTGGATTGATGTTAGCGGTGTCCTAAGCTCGTGGGAGACATTTGCGACGAAATCTCTTCTCATTGCCTCAACTTCCTTCTCCTTCGTGATATCGCGGAGAAGGATGAGATATCTAACTTCACTTTTAAGAGTGACTCTCATTATCTTGCAATTTCTTACCGATCTTCTGGGATAATATATAGTTATCTCGGACTCTTGACTCTCCTGAGTTCTAACCGAATCTTCAAAGAGATCGCCAATGTAGTAACTGTCTATCCCTTCACTGATTCTTAGACCTACGAGCTGCTTGCTAGAAAGTTCTTGCGCAGCTTTGTTGGCGTATTCGATCTTTCCGTCCTCCGAGGCTATCAAGAAAGCATCGCTCAAGTTGTCGAAGATCGTGACAAGGTTCTCGATCCTGGCATTTAGAAGAGCAATCTCTTCTTTCATACTTGAGATCAGCTGTTGAACCTTCTTATATATAAAGATAAACTCGGCGCTTCTCGGAACTTCGACGAGATCCGCAAAGCGCCTTTTAGCGGCTTCTAATCTCTTATTCTTTTGATTCTCATGTCTAAACAGAATCATGAAGAGAAAAGCTATCACCGCAACAACAGCGAGGACAGCATAAAGCAATTAATCAATCTTCCTTTCCGGGATCTCTGAACTTATAGCCTTTTCCTCTGACTGTAATTATATACTTCGGAGTAGAAGCGTCTTCTTCGATTTTCGTTCTAAGTCTTCTGATATGAACATCAACGGTTCTTGTGTCACCGTAGTAATCGTATCCCCAGAGTTTATCAAGAAGCACATCCCTGCTGAAAACCTTTCCTTCGTTCTCTGCAAGGAATCTTAGTAGTTCAAACTCAAGAGGGGTAAGGTTAACCATTCTATTCCTCACTCTTACCTCGTACTTTTCTGTATCGATTTCGAGATCTCTTGCGAGTATCTTCTTTGGCCTTTCCTCTTTTGCCTGCGCACTCTGCTGAATTCTTCTAAATACCGCTCTAATTCTAGCCAGCACTTCTCGAACACTGAACGGTTTGGTGATGTAGTCGTCTGCACCAAGCTCTAACCCCAACACCTTGTCGAATTCTTCACTCTTCGCACTCAGAAAAATTACGGGTGTCTGTCTGAACTTCTCTGTCGCTCTAAGGTTTCTTACAAGTTCGAATCCATCCATTCCTGGAAGCATAATGTCGACGATAAACATGTCTGTTTCGTTGTCTTCGGCAATCTTCAACGCTTCTTCTGCATCATAAGCTTTCAGTACTTCGTAGCCCTCCTTTTTTAAATTGAAAGTAAGGAGCTCCACGATCGAAGGTTCATCATCAACGACCAGAATACTCTTCTTTGCCATGCTCTTTCCACTCCTTCCGTTTCGAATTCACATCCTCTGCGTATTTGTTCAGAATAGGTGTTGGATCAATTCCACGCTCGACAAGTTCAAGTAATTCTCTTCCTTTTTCTCTATCGATGCTGGCAAGGGCAAACTGCAACCGCGATTCTCTAAGGCTCTCAAAATCGAGTTTGACTCCCTCCATCATCAGTTCCGATCTTATTTCCCTCTCTAACTTTCTAAGAACGCCGACCGACTCCATTGGCATATGCTCAAACGGCGTGCCGGGTTTCGGAATCAGCGGGTTCAAACTAAGCACTACGCTTGAATAACCCATCTTTAAAGCTTGATGCACGGTTTTCGATATTTCTGTCCTGTCATCATGGGTCTCAAAAACAGCTCCATATATGTAATACATCTTCACCCTGCGAAAATCATTATTCCTTCCTAACTCCAGTGCCTCAGTGATATCTTCCTCGCTTATCCCCTTTGCAAAGGCATTCCTTATCTTCTGGCTTCCCCCCTCCGGTGCAATTGTGAAAGAGCTTTGCCCGGAAAGCTTCAGAGACCTCATCAATGTATCCGATAGAGAATCAAGTCTGAGAGAGGAAACTGACAGCTCATAACCCTTTTCAATACAGTGTTCTGCTATCTCATCAATGCCTGGATAATCAGTAACCGTCGCGGCAATCAGTCCAAATCTTTTTGTGAATCCCGCAACTGAATCCATGAGATCAATCGTGCCTTTCAGTTCTCTGAACCTTGGTCTTCCAAATTTGAATCCCGCGACGCAGAACTTACATTTTCGAAAGCATCCTCTACCAATCTCTATGAGATACCTGTCTCCGAAGACCGAATCCGGACTGATAAAAGCGCTTTCACCCAGGCAATTAGAAAAAATCGTTTCCTGGTGTTCTGTCTCGAGAGTAGAGACCATCTCCTCTTTACTCATGCGATGATCAATGGCAGAGAGTTGCTCGAGGAATTTCTCACCAAGGTCTCCCCTATAAACCACATCTGCAATCTCAGATACAAGAGAGTCACTGAAGTAGGTTAAGGCTCCACCGATAAGGATCAATGGATGAAACCTGTTCCTTTTTTCCTTCCTAAGGGGTATCGAGAACTTATTCAATATTTCAAAGACGTTAAGCAGATCGAGTTCAAAATGCACAGAAAAAGACCAAATCACAAATTCATCAAGCGGCGTTAATGAATCAAAAGAATAATGCTTCGAAAAACTCTTATGAAAAAAGAATCTCTCCGCCCTTACACTACCCAGCTCGTTGAACTTAGTCATCAATACATGAGTCGATAGACTTGCGCTTCCTACTTTATATGAGTTCGGGTAGATAATTGCTACCTTCACATCTCCAAAACCACGTACTTCTTTAACAAATCGCTCTCTTGATCTGAGTCTGGAAACTATCTCATACTCGCTCCAGCTTTTTCTGTCTCTCGGTTTACGCACCAAATGCTCTCCTAAGGAAGTCAACAGAGATGAACTTCCTGGAGAACTCAAAAGCACCCGCTTCGGTTCCTAGCTGTACAACCGACCCGGAAAAGTGCACTTCCGCACAATCTGAAACAGATACTATCCTGATGTTTATAACGAGCTCCTCTTCCATCAATAAGGGAGAATAGTGTTTTACAGATGTTTCGGAAACCACAGAAACCAGCGAATCCGATTCAAAGTCAGATATCAGACTGTGGCCACAACTGTGGACAATTTTCATCAGTCCACTGGTAGACAGGAGATTTAGCAGTTCAAGATCGTACCGTTCCGACCATCTCAAAGAAACGTCGGTAGGAATAACAGTTTGAGTGAATTCACTGTTTTCCAGTGATCTTAACCGCTCTAAATCCAGCATTTTTCGCCACCTCTAATCCTTTGCAATATCTGGCTCTTCTGCAGATGCTCCTGGAGCAATGTCTATGGCCTCAAGATCATCCTTGTAATAGTTGCCGCCTTCAAGTCCAAGAATATCGGCCAGTTCCTTCCCCGAAATAGTCTCTTTCTGAAGAAGGTACTCTGCCGCTTCATCAAGCTTTTTTCTATGGTCAGAGAGGACTCTCTTAGCTTTTTCATAACAAGTGAGAACAATAGTCTTGACTTCGGAGTCAATTTCGCTAGCGATCTCCTCAGAGTAATTCTTCATCCGCGTGAGTTCTCTGCCCAGGAATACTTCTTCTTCCTCTTTGCCCCAGGCAATGGGTCCCAGTCTTTCACTCATTCCAAACTGTGTTACCATACTTCTCGCCATCGCGCTGGCTCTTTCCAGATCACTAGCAGCTCCTGTGGTTATTTCTCCAAAGACAAGATCTTCGGCTGCCCTTCCTCCAAGCGCCTGCGCCATATTATCCAGAAGCTCAGACTTGGTTATGAGGTACCTATCCTCCAGCGGTAGACTCTCCGTAAAACCCAGGGTAGAAGTCCCACGAGGAATTATTGTTACTTTGTGAACCGGGAACGCCTTTGGAAGAATTAAGCCGACAACCGCATGGCCTAGTTCGTGATAGGCAAGTATTTTCTTCTCTCTATCGTTTATGATTCTCGATCTCTTTGCAGGACCGGCCAGGACCCTATCAATGGCTTCCTCAAGTTCTGGCATTCCAATCATCTTTTTCTTTTTTCTGGCTGAGAGAATTGCCGCTTCATTGATCAGGTTCTCAAGATCTGCACCGACAAATCCAGGTGTCCTCCTTCCCAAGAGCTGAACATCGACTTCGGGATCTATCGGCTTTCCGCGCATATGTATCTTGAGAATCTCTGATCTCCCTTTCAAATCAGGAGGGTCAACAGATATTTTCTTGTCGAATCTCCCAGGTCTTAGTAAAGCTTTATCGAGAATGTCTGGACGGTTTGTTGCGGCTATTACTATGACACCTGTTTTAGCATCAAACCCATCCATCTCCACTAGAATCTGGTTTAAAGTCTGTTCCCGCTCATCGTGTCCTCCGCCAAGCCCTGCTCCTCTATGTCTTCCAACCGCATCGATTTCATCGATGAAAAGAATCGCAGGCGCTGAAGACTTTGCCTGAGTGAACAGATCTCTCACTCTTGCCGCACCGACTCCTACGAAGAGCTCGACGAAGTCCGACCCGCTAATGAAGAAAAACGGAACTCCTGCTTCACCAGCTACGGCTCTTGCAAGCAATGTCTTTCCCGTTCCGGGAGGCCCCACAAGCAGAAGACCCTTAGGCATTCTTGCGCCAGTGTCTGCAAATATCGACGGATCCTTGAGATAGCTGACAATGTCTGCCAGTTCTTGCTGCGCCTCATCAACTCCTGCCACATCTTTGAAAGTTACCCTCTTATCAGTGTTAACGTACTTCCTTGCAGGGCTCTTCGTAAAAGTGAAGGCTTGAGAATTCCTACCGGACATTGATCTCATTAGGAAGAACCATATGAATATGATAATCCCCAGAGGGATCAAAGTACCGAGGAGATTCACCCAGAAAAGAGAATCGCTTCCTCGCTCGAACGTTATGTTTGCGCCTCTTTCAGCAAGCAAGTCAATGTGATCCTGGAAGGTTTGTGTTACAAGCGTCTGAGATGGAACATAAGTCTCAAGAGACCTTCTTGGGTTGTCTCCCGTTATGTAGACAACTTTTCCGCTGTCGTAAACAACTATATCGATTATGTTATTGAAGTCATCCAAAAATTTTGTGTAAGGAACTACAATGCTTGTCTCAGTTGGATACAGGCCCCTGAGAGCAATCAGCAGGAATAAACCTAAAACAACGTAAAATATAATCATTCCAATCCTGGGCTTTTGATCCACAGAACTACCTCCTTTCAAGGCTAAAGACTACATTGTTACGACTGGAGGGGCCAACTCTACATAACTCGCTCGTGACAACACCCGGAATCCAGAGGATCTCTCCAAAAGCGTTTTCAAGAACCATTATCATACTCGAGAAGCCCTTAAGACCTTTGTCTGACAAAACATCTACCACTTTCTTTTCTCTCTTCATTCCAAAGGGTATAATCTTATCCTTGTCGTTCATCATTCTAATACTCAACGGAAAGATAATTCGGGAATCTGAACATATACTTTTGAAAGCACCATCAAATTCACCGTAATTCTCACTTGAAATTCCCGCCTTGGATTCGACTTTGATTTGCCAGCCTTCTGCCTCATAGACAAAAGGAATGGATTCTATAAAACTTTTTTCATGCCCATGAAACTCAAGGGTTCCTCTGTAAAAAAACACATATTTGCCAATCCTGGAAGCTTTCACATTTTCTTTGAACTCAACTGTCCACCGACCTTCGTCTTTAGAGAAGAGATCAAAAAAGGCTAACGCACGCTCCCGAGAAGGAGGGTAGTTGTCAAAACTCATCATAGACACTATCTTTCTAACTAGCTCAAGAATGAGAGGTTTCTCTATCTCTCTCAGTTCAGAGAGCCTAGCGAAATATATCCCATTTGCCTTCCCAAATCTAGACATTAGCGTTTCCACCCTCGAATCAATTAACGAATATCCATCATAGATATTTTCAAAGAACCTCCAAATAGCTTTGTTAAGTGCCGGGTTTATCTTTCTGAGTTCAGGTATGACCCGCAAACGCAGGAAATTGCGCTCAAAACCATCCTCAGCGTTGGTTTCATCCTCCATAAATGTAACCTTGTTAATTGTAACATAATCTACAATACGCTGCATATCGCTGAACAGCAGTGGCCTTATCAAATCACCGTTCGATGGACGCAACCCAATTACGCCTTTCATGCCTGTCCCCTTCACCAATCTCAATAAGGTATTTTCCACCAGATCATCTCGATTGTGACCAAGAGCAATGCGGTCGGCTCCTACCATAGACTTCACGTCTCTCAAAAAACCATATCTTACTTCCCTTGCAGCCGATTCAATTGATTCTCCCTGCTTCATTCTCATGTATTCCCTCACATCGCGCTTTTCATGGAAGAAATCTATAGAGCGATCTTCACAGAACTGCTCAATCATTCTTGCCTCTTCTTGGGGTCCCTCTTCGCGAAGGCCATGGTTTAGGTTAGCCGCGAAGAGCTCTATCTTTAATGTTGATTTCAAGTTGTTTAGAACATTTAAGAGAGCCATTGAATCCTTTCCACCGGAAACGGCAACAAGAATTCTCTGCCCTTCGCGTACGAGATCCCATTCTTTTACAAATCGAAGAACCTCTAACTCGAAGTTATCCATTTTTCCCACCACCAATAGTAATGCGCCCGTAAAGGGCGCATCTGGAGCCAACGAAGGGACTTGAACCCCCAACCTGCTCATTACGAATGAGCCGCTCTACCGGTTGAGCTACGTTGGCACCTGGTTTCAATTTTATATCACTGCTTTTCCTATGTCAATCTTTCAGGAAGCATAAGAGACGCTTCTTCGCTCTCTTATTACAGTAACCTTTATAACACCGGGATATTCCAGTTCTTCTTCAATCTTCTTTGCTATATCAATGGCCATCTTTTCAGCAAGAAGATCGTCAACCTTTTCAGGTTCAACGATGACTCGAATTTCCCTCCCGGCTTGAATAGCGTAAGCCTTCTCTATGTGTTTGAACCCGGTGGCAATATTTTCGAGATTCTCCAGCCTCTTTATGTACATATCTAGCGACTCTCTTCTTGCTCCGGGCCTGGATGCCGAGACTGCGTCTGCCGCGGCTACCAGAACTGCCTCAGGAGTTAAAGCTTCGGTCTCACCATGGTGATACTGAATCATATTCACCACGTGACTCTTTTCGCCGTATCTCTTTGCGATTTCTCCGCCGATTATTGCGTGGGATCCCTCAACTTCGTGATCAATCGCCTTCCCGATATCATGAAGAATTGCACCTCTCTTCACCTTATCGACGTTCAGTCCAAGTTCCGAGGCCATCAACGCCGCCAAATGTGCTACCTCGATCGAATGCTGTAAGACGTTCTGCCCGTAACTGGTCCTGAACTTCAGTCTACCGAGAAGTTTGACAAGCTCCGGATGCATAGAAGGAATTCCCACTTTCATTAACGCTTCCTGACCGGCTTCCTTTATTTCATTGTAAATCTCTTTCTTGGATTTCTCGTACATTTCCTCGATTCTTGCCGGGTGAATTCTGCCATCTTCCACAAGTCTATCTAGAGTCATCTTGGCTATTGCTCTTCTCAGAGGATTGAAACAAGATACGACTACGACTTCAGGTGTGTCATCGATTACAAGATCTGAACCTGTTAGCTTTTCGAAGGCCCTGATATTTCTACCCTCTCTTCCAATAATCCTACCTTTCATTTCATCTGAAGGGAGGCTAACAGCGCTTACCGTCACATCTCCTGTGTAGTCTGCAGCGTAACGCTGCACAGAATTCACGATTACCCATTTTGCGTAACGGTTTCCCTCTTCATCGTAGTGATCTTTCAATTCCTTCAGCTTTTGGGCAAGATCATGTTCATATATCTCTTCAGCTCTCTTCAGAACCATATTCCTCGCTTCCTCCATCGAAAGCTCGGCCAAACTGAAGAGCTTCTTTTCAGCTTCTTCTTTCATTTCTTCAACCCGAGCGCGCTCTAAATCTAGTTGCATTCTCGTCTTTTCAATAGCTTCTTCCTTTTTGTCGATGTTGTCTTCTCTTCTCGAAATCCTGTCTTCCCATTGCTTCAGTTCCTCTCGATCTCTCTTGAAGTCCTTCTCCTGCTCTTCCCTAAGTCGATGGAGTTCTTCGCGCCCTTCAATGAGAGCCTTTTTCTTCAGATGATCTGCCTCTTCCTGAGCCCTTTTTATGATCGATTCTGAATCTTGCTTCGCCGATTTCAGCTGAAGTTGCAGCTCCTCCTTCGCCTTCTTCACGGCAGAGGGGGTGAATATAAAATAAGCCAGCGCTATCCCTGCTGCGAGGCCGGCTATTATACCAATCAAAAACATCATAGTTTCTCAACGCTGGTCCTTTCAATTTCAGTCGAGGAAACCAGCTCCCTCCCTTCATGATTTCTCATCAATTTCATCAATTACTTCGTCTATTAACGAAGACGAAAATCCTTTTCTATAAAGCTTTCTTCGCATTTTATCAGCATCTGTTCTTTCTGTACTACCAATTGCAATTTTTGCAATCTCTTTTAAGTCGCAGTTTTCCAATTCCTTCTCAATTGAATCAGAGATAATCTCTTCCAAGATGCCCAGTTTGAAAAGCTCCTGTCTGATTCTGAATGGGCCCTTATGATGAACGTTCAGTCCATCGCTCACATAAAGACTGGCAAAGACTCTGTCGTCTACTAGTTTCTGCTCTTCAAGTTTTTCAATGACCTCATCGACTTCTTCCTGAGAATAACCCTTTTTCAGTAGTTGGTCTTCTATCTCCTTTCTGGATCTCATCCTATACTTTATGTATCTAACTGCATCCTTCATTGGATCGGAAAGCATTATCCTTCCTCTTCCTTCTCCTCTTTTTTAGCTTCTAGAAGTGGCAAATTGTATTTTGCTCTAAGTCTGTTTTCCATTTCAAGGATCAACTCGGGATTCTCTTTCATGAATTCCACACCGTTTGACTTTCCCTGACCAAGACTTACCTCATTATTATCTTCCGAGATGTAGGTATACCAGGCGCCTTTCCTCTCTATCATGTTTTCTGAGAGTGCAAGATTGAAGAGCTCGTTTGCATGTTCAATACCCTGTCCATAGATTATGTCGACCTTCGCTTCTCGGAATGGAGGCGCAACTTTGTTCTTTACGACTTTTATCGTTGTCTCGTTTCCAAGGACCGTATTTCCTTCTCTTATCGCGCTCCCTCTTTTTATCTCAAGCCTTACTGAAGAGTAAAACTTAAGAGCTACTCCTCCAGTGGTGGTTTCAGGGTTCCCGTAAACTACCCCAATTTTCATTCTTGTTTGGTTAATGAAAATGACTATGCATTTGGACTTACTAACATTTCCGGAAATCTTTCTCAATGCCTGAGACATAAGACGGGCTTGGAGTCCGACTTGAAGTTCACCCATAGCCCCCTCAATCTCAGTTCTAGGGACCAGGGCAGCGACAGAATCTACTACAATTAGATCAACGGCATTTGATCTTATAAGACCATCGACGATATCAAGGGCCTGTTCCCCATAGTCTGGCTGAGAAATAAGAAGATTGTCAACATCTACGCCGAGGTTCTGGGCATAGTGAATATCCAGCGCATGTTCAGCATCGATAAAAGCAGCTATTCCACCACGCTTCTGAACTTCTGCAATCGCATGCAAGGCAATGGTCGTCTTGCCACTTGACTCCGCACCATAGATCTCAACAACTCTACCTCTCGGGTATCCTCCAACCGTTAAAGCGATATCAACTGCAAGCGATCCAGTAGGGATAACTTCTATGTTTTTGTGTTCTTCCTTATCACCCATCAACATCACTGAACCCTTACCAAACTGTTTTTCAATGTCCTTTATTGCCCTTTCAAGTGCGTTCTTCTTATCCTTAGACAGCATGTTCAATCAGTCCTCCTTCAAAACTGCATGTGAAGACCTTCCTGTATGTTGCGCCTTCCCTCGAAAGGATAGATTCGAATATTGTAACTTCTCCAACAGGGAAGATTATGTGCTCATTTTCAAGAGTGCTTAGAAACTTGCGCCACATGGGCGGACTAAACTTCATTCTTCCAACTGTTAGATGGGGTCTGAAATTCTCGTCGACGGGAAGACTTAACGCCTCAAGCACTACTCTTGTTTCTCTCTGGAGATTGACAAGATTTTGGTTCCGCTCGATTGCAACCCAGATTACTTTCGGCAGATCCTTGTGCTTGAAATAACCTATTCTACCCGTCTCCAAAGTAAAAGAAGGAAAGCCTCTTAATCTGCGAGAAAGCATCGACGCGAGCAAAGCAAGTTTGTCCAACTCAATGTTGTCAAGAAATGCAAGCGTGACATGAGCGTTTGCTCCAGGCACCCAGGATGCCTTGAATCCCATTCTTCTAAGCTTTTCAGATATACCGTCTATCATTGCCGGGACTCTCTCGCCGGTGTCAACTGCAATAAAAGAGCGCAATTTACTTTCCTCCCTTAAAGATATCAAGATTCTTAAGTAGGTAATTGCCCCCACTTAACGCCGTTATGATAGCAACAAGGATCTCGAACCAAACCATCACACTCGGAGCGGGAAATCCCCAGAGCAAATTAGAGTAAAGAAGTATCAAGAGCGCAATTTGCGCCACGGTCTTGGCTTTGCCAAATATGTCCGCGGCAATCACTTTTCCCTTACTTGAAGCAACCATTCGAATCCCTGACACAAGTGTATCCCTGAATATGAGGATAAAGAGGAACCACAGACTGATCCTGGACAGTCCCATAAACCCTAAGAAAACTGAAGTAACCAGTATCTTATCGGAGATCTGGTCAAGGAATTTTCCTAAATCCGTAACCAGTCCACGTTTTCGCGCTATTCTGCCATCGAAGAAATCTGTCAAAGCAGCGACAACGAAAACAATAAACGAAAAATAGTGACCCACAACACTCCCGCTCATTAGCATCAGCAATGCAGGTATAGTAAGCAACATTCTGGATAAAGTTAAAATATTAGGCAAGTTCATCCAAGATAACACCTTCCATGTCATGTTCATAAGAATCAGTAATTCTCGCTTTAACAAAAACCCCATCCTCATTATGACCTTTAAGTACCACCACTCCGTCAACGTCTGGCGCACTGTTATAGGCTCTTCCAAGCGAATAACTTGAACCGCTTTCTTCAACAAGAACAGTCATTATCTGTCCTTTGAACTGGGAAAGCCTTCCGGCTGAAATCGTGTCCTGTTCTTCAAGCAACGAATTGAGCATTTCCTTAGCCGCCTTTCTGCCGATCGTCCTCTTCTGGCCGAATGCCTGAGTCCCTTCTTCGTTGGAATAAACAAAGCCTCCAAGTCTATCGAATTTTACACTTCTCACAAAATCAAGGGTTTCATTGAATGTTGCTTCACTTTCACCGGGAAAACCAATCAACAAGGTTGTTCTCAGAATAGCGTGAGGAGCCTTTTGCCTTATTCCAAACAGCAGCTCGCGCAACCGATCTGAATCCTTTATCCTCCCCATCTTCTTCAAGATTCTTGTAGAACCGCTTTGAACTGGAATATCAAAATAATCTACGACTTTTGACAGTGAGAGAATCGAATCGACAAGCTCGTTGTCAACGTGATCAGGATGAAGATAAAGAACTCTTATCCAGAAATCCCCATCAATATTGTTGAGCCTCTCAAGAAGGCTCTTGAGATCCGTTTTCTCATTCAAGTCTTTTCCATATTGTGTACAATCCTGAGAAACGAGATCGATCTCCTTTACTCCTTTTCTTATGAGAGAAAGTGTCTCTTTAACTATACTATCTGGATTTCGACTCACCGACTTCCCCTTGAAATTAGGAATAGAACAAAAGGCGCAGTTTCTGTTACAGCCATCTCCTATCTTCACATAAGCAGAATACTTACTGCTGACCACTCTACTGGAAAAGTCGTATACTCCATCTGGCTCCTTCAAATAGAAGAACTCCCCATTTTCAATTAGATCTGCAAGAGTAAATGGACTTGTAACTCCTATAAGTCCATCTATCTCAGAAATTTCCGATTTTAGTTCATCAAAATATCGCTGCACAAGACACCCTACAGCTACTACCTTCAATCCAGGATTCTCTTGCTTAAGAGAAATGAATTTGAAGATTTCCTCCACACTCTCCTTTTTTGCATCGTCAATAAAGCCGCAGGTATCTATAATTATCAAATCCGCAACTGAAGCATCTTCAACTATCTCGTGTCCTCTATTAGCCATTATCCCCATGAAGTTGTCCATGTCAGCGATATTCTTTGAGCATCCCAGAGAAAGAACTCCGAGCTTCATAGCCTTTCCTTTCTCTTGAGAAGATACAACTCCCTGATTTTCATAAGCTCTTCTATGTATTCACGATCTTTGTAATTGGGATAAGTGTATGGAAGAGGTTTCAAAGAGCCATCGATGTACATAAGCGTAATTTCTGCATAAATGCCGTCTCCAACATAAACACGATTTGCCCAGTGCTTCGTAGAGGCCAGCACGAACTGCGCATGATGAATGTAACCCGGATCCAGATTTACCTTTCGATTGCCTTCCAACGTGAAATGATCTTCTATCGCATTCGTCAATCTTTTTATCAGAGAAATCTGTTGTGGGTGAATAAGCCTTTTGAAGGAGATCAATTTTCCCCTCAAGCCATATCCCATTTCATCATTGTAATAAGATGTGTACCTATCAAAATCCAGAGCCTTTGAAATGTAGTCTGCTGGCCCAAATCTTTTCTCAAGAACAGGTTGAATCTCCTGCAATCTGTAATCTATATATGAACCGAAAACAAAGATTACGAGATTGACCATCTCCGTCTTTCGATAATTCCCCATCACTTTACACTCACTTTCACACGCGGAATACTCACATTGACTATCTTTCCGCCACCTCTTATTGTGTATCTTCCGGCTACTTCTTGCTCGACAATTACTTCGTCATTTCGCCCAATACTTAGCATCAAACCCTCCCCAGGCTGAAGAACGTATCCTTCATCATCCAGGAGAATCCTGATCGGTGTAGTATTATCATAAAAAATTACCTCAAATTCAGCCGACCGCGATTCCTTCACATATCTGATAATGTACAAAGTTTCAACAAAAAGGAAAAGAGATATGATCAGCATTAGTACTAATACAAATTGGCTTTTCAAAACAACTCTCTTTTCCATAGAATGTGCTCCAGTCTACATTATGAACATTCTAAAGGTAATTATAGCACGTAGCTGTCTCACATTTTTGAGTGGCTCAATCAAAGATGAACCGACGGTAACCATGATATAATTTTCGCAAAGGAACTCCTGGAGGAAGATAAATAATGGACAGTAGGAAGATTCCCAAGCCCACGATCAAGAGACTTGCAATTTTTCACAGATGCCTAGAAAATCTGGTGATCTCTGGGGTGTCAAGCATATCTTCAAAAGACTTTGCCGACAGGCTAGGCATCAAAGCCAGTCAAGTCAGAAAAGACCTTTCATATTTTGGCGAGTTTGGCAAAAGGGGTGTAGGTTACAACACCGAGCTTCTTCTTGACAGCATAAGCGAGATACTGGGAATCAGAAAGAGGTGGAATACCTGTATAGTTGGAATGGGAAATCTGGGGATGGCGCTGGCCAACTATCCAGGCCTTTCCAAATCGGGATTCGTTGCAAAGGCACTGTTCGACAACAATCCTAACAAGATAGGAATGCCCATGCCAAATAACCTCATGATTGAGTCCACGGCCAAATTGAAAGAAATAGTCAAAAGTAGGAATATTGAAATCGGTGTGATTACTGTTCCGGCAAGCGCGGCGCAGAGCACCGCCGATTTGCTAACGGAGGCAGGTATAAAGGGCATAGTGAATTTTACGCCAATAAGACTTTCTTTACCTCAGGAGATCATAAACGAAGAGATAGATATTTCGGCTTCTTTCCGGTCACTTGCTTTTAGCATGACTTATGGATCTTCAAAGAAAGGAAGAAAGCATTAATGGTCCTCGTTTCAATAACTGGTGGCAGCGGGGCAGGAAAGACGTCGGTGACAAATATGATCTTCAACCACTTCATGGAACGAGCTGCGGTCCTTTCTATGGATGACTATTATAAGAATCTCGATCCAGGCACCGATCCAAGACAATTCAACTTTGACTCCCCTAAGGCCTTTGATTTTGAGCTTTTCGAAGAGCATCTCAGATCCGTTAAAGAGAACAAAAGCATTATGGTTCCTGTCTATAGTATGGTGACCTATAGGCGTGAGTCTGGAATATGTAGAAAGTTCATACCTAAACCGTTGATTATTGTCGAAGGACTTTTGGTAATGTTCAAGAAAGAAATGAGGGATCTCTTCGATTTTTCGATCTACATAGATGCACCGGCTGATGAAAGGCTAATTAGAAGAATTGAACGGGATACAAAGGAACGAGGGAGATCAATAGAGAGCATAATCGAACAATACAGAAAATTTGTCGCCCCCTCTTTCGAGAGTTTCATAGAACCGCAAAAATACTTTTGTGATATAGTTTTACCTGACGGGGCCGCAAATACTACCGGTCTCAATGTGATAATCAATGCTATTGAGAATATGTTAAACAAGTGATCGGGCTGGAGGTGTGAAGTGCCAAAGAGATTACTCTCGGTCATTGTGTTTCTGGCGATCGCCATTCTTTCCTTTTCTTTTAGCCAGAAAGTTATTATCGAAGATTTCAAGGCCTACGTAGAAGACTACAATAAGGAAGAGCCAAGTCTTCCAAAAGTTCTGAAGCTGATTGAAGATCTCGATTATTTGTCTGTCTACAGACTTTACAAACTTCAAATGGTTGGTAGCATAGAAAAGAAGGAAAGTTCGACAACTATTGCCGGACTTCTTACCAGGCATATTGAAGCATTCGATGAAAGTGAGTTTCGTGACATCGACGACAGAATCGCCTACAGTGCCTTTCTCGCCTGGGTCCTTACTGATATTTCTGGAAAGCCTTTTGAAATACATACCCTCAATGAAATGCCGGCTTACCTTGAGGTCTTCAATACATATTCCTCAAGAGTACGTGAAATGGCCGGAGAAGTCTACAAAGAATGGATCGCCTATTCTCTAGGCCTAATAGAAACCAAGCCCGGTTTATTTCCTGACGAACTTCTGGTAACGGATTCCTTTTCTTCCTACAGTATTGAAGCTGATGCGCCATATGATTCAGAAAAAGAAATACTAAGCCTTTCAAACAGAAGTGTAATTGATGCGCTTAATTCAGCAATTTCGACCATAAGCAACAGAGAATATAGTGTTAGCTCGCTCGTCGATGAGGGAGTCAACAGATTAGCTGTTCAAACTGCGATGGATCTTTCACAGGTAGGCAATGCAGAAATTATGTCTTCGGGAAGAGAGCTTTTCAGACTTTGGCTTCTTAGATCAATTGGATTGATTGATAAAGCCCCATTTTATCCTGAATCCGTTGAGGTAAGAGTTAAGGACATCCCGGGATTTGAGATTGATTCCATACCTGAAGACTCCTACTTTCAGGATTTGATGGACATTCTTGAGGAGAATCAAGAATTAAGATCTCAAATAGTAGAGAAGATCCAGATGGGAGCCCAGCTTTTATCTCTAAAACAGTTTACTCCTACAAGTCTAATAGAAAGCGACATCGAAAGCGAAGTAAGGAAGATCGTTCCGATTCAGGCAAACATAATGGGAGGAATAAGGAACGAGCTTTCCAAGAGCCTAGTTTCAAGTATTGATAAACGTATCGATCTCTGGTGGTTAAGAGTATTGGCCTATGCACTGATTGCCATTTTGGGATTCACAGTTGTTCCTGCTATGAGAAAATATGTTATTGGAATAATAATAATTCTGGAAACGCTTTATATCTTCTTCATCGGAGAGATAACCACGGGCATATTTGATTTGTCGCTTCATTCAGTTGTTGCTCTGCCAGCGTTTGCTTTCGTGTTCATACTTGCTGTTGCAGCCGCATTCAGTAGAAGAAAAAGGAGCAGGATACTTATTCTGAAACTCCTTCTCCTTTTCTTGATAGCATTACTGCCATTCATGAACCTTCTCAACGAACAGCCTGAACTCCTGATGGACAACTTTGAAGGATTCTATGATTCCGTTTATTATTCAACTTTGAAAAATGATGTCTTTCTTGCGCCGGAATCGATGATCAGCCTTCAAACAAGAGACTTGAACTCACTTGTTTCAAGTGAATTGAATAGCTTCAAGAGAGTCTTGAGAGTCATTATCCCGAACAAGATGAACTCTTTCTCAACGGCTGCTGAAATGAGTTTTAGTGTCGACTCAAACGGAAGGCTAAGAGTGGCTGCACCGGCATTCAGTGAATACATGTCAATTGAAAATCAGAATACTTATGTCTCTGAATTAGAAGGCCTTACAAAAGATATAGAAGGTTTCATTCGCGACAGCGAAAGAAATCGTAAAGGTTACGAAGCTGCCTTATCAACCCTAATAGATACTTCAGAAAGAATTGTTAGTTTTGCAGGTAGTAGAATGAGAGAAGATTTTTCTAATTCACTGGAAACGGAGCTTCAGTCGAAGCCGGAACTTGAAGTCGCCCTTGATGATTACCGTGAAAAGATGGCCCCTCTTCTGAATGACGCCCCTTCTTCAGTTCCAGTTAAGGTTTACAGAGTTCCCGAATTTGCATCGCTTGTCGTGGCTCTGCTCTTGCTCTCAATAACATTGTTCGTTGTGCGAAAACCGGTTATCTCCTTCATCAATCTTGCAGTGATCACAGCTTATTTTTTAATCGTTCTGCCGGGTATCGATACGCTAAATCTCTTTGTTCAAGGCGGATCTCCGATGCTAAGAATATCTATTGAACCCTCAGTAAACGCTTTGTTTTTGATAGTTTTTGCGGGTATAATTGCATTATCAGTTCTTTGGATCTTACTATCTCATAAGAAAGGGAGTGTTGTTGAATGAAACTAAAACTTTTGTTGGTGTTCTCACTTATTCTAATGTTTGCTCTCCCGGTACTGGCTATGAAGGTAATCATGGTTACAGACGTCGGAGGACTTGGTGACAAGTCTTTTAACGACGGCACGTGGGAAGGAATAGTAAAGGCCTCTGATTTTCTCGGACTGGAGAGAGAAGTAGTCCAGTCGAAAGAGCAGGCCGACTACATTCCGAATCTGTCTAATGCCGCCAAGGAAGCAGACATCGTTTTTGGAGTAGGCTTCATGATGGCTGACGCACTTTACAAGGTTGCCCCTCAGTTCCCGGATACTTACTTCATTGGGATCGACATCGATCCGATCGAGAACATGCCCAACAACGTGGCAACTTATCTTTTCAAAGAACAGGAAGGAGCTTTCCTAGTTGGTTACGTTGTTGCAGCTATGACGAAAACAAACATGGTAGGTTTTGTCGGTGGTCTCCCAATTCCTCCGGTCGAAAGGTTCCGCTATGGCTATGAAGCTGGAATCAGAGTTTACGAAGAACTCCATGGAAAGACCATAAGCATACTTCAGGGATATACGATGGACTTCAACGATCCGAAGAAGGGAAAGGACCTTGCCATCGCTCAGTTCGCAGAAGGCGCGGATATAGTCTTCCATGCCGCAGGGGCCTGTGGAAATGGAGTCATCGAGGCCGCAGCTGAGAAGGGTGAGGGCTTCTTCGCAGTTGGTGTCGATGTCGATCAGGATTACATGGCTCCTGGAAGAGTTCTTACAAGCTCAGTTAAGAGAGTCGACATGGCTTCTTATCAGGCCGTCATGAGTATTGCTCTGGGAACATTCGAACCTGGAGCAAAGACACTGGGTATAAAGGATGAAGGCGTGGGAACAAGCCCTATGACCTATACCAAGGATATAGTAGGACCGACTATCCTTTCTCAAGTCGAGTTCCTGAAGGGCCTAATAAAAGCCGGAACGCTAGTTGTTCCTGATACTCAGGAAAAACTTGACGCTTTCGTTGTCCCAGAAATAACCCTTCCTTAATGGAAGCTCTTCACACAACCGTGTGATATCAAAGATCGGGAGAGTAAGCTCTCCCGATCTTTCGTATCATGTACGATGGAGGTGGGCGTGTGGACCTGAATTACGTTGAAAACCTCGATCTCTCTGGTATTGCAGTAGCCATGAAAGGCATAGTGAAGCAATTCCCTTCTGTTTTGGCCAATGATCATGTGAATTTTGAAGTCAGGAAGGGCGAAATTCACGCACTTGTCGGTGAAAACGGTGCCGGGAAAACCACCCTGATGAACCAGCTTTATGGACTTTATACCCCTGATGAAGGGGAGGTTTTTATTAACGGTAGAAAGACAATAATCAACGGGCCGAAAGATGCCATAGATATGGGAATAGGAATGGTTCACCAGCATTTCATGCTTGTAGACAATCAAACGGTAGCCGAAAATGTCGTCTTAGGATCTGAACCTAGGCGAGGACCCTTGAAGCTATTCATGGACTCCGGCAGGGCAAGAAAGATAGTAATAGAGCTCTCAAAAAAATACGGCTTGGCCGTTGATGTCGATGCATATATCGAAGACATTCCAGTTGGCATGCAACAAAGAGTTGAGATCCTTAAGATCCTTTATAGGGGCGCAGAGATCTTGATTTTCGATGAACCAACTGCGGTTCTTACCCCTCAAGAAACAGAGGAACTTTTCAAAATACTCCTTGTTCTTAAGGAAAACGGCAAGACAATAGTCTTCATTACTCACAAGTTGAATGAGGTAATGGCTATTACTGACAGAGTTACGGTCATGAGATTGGGAAAGGTAACCGGTCAAGTCAATACTAAAGACACTAATCCAAGACAACTCGCCAATATGATGGTCGGCAGGGAGGTCCTCCTCAGAGTCGAAAAAGAAGAGAAAAAGGCAGGGGAGACCGTTTTGGAGATAAAAGATCTCCACGTAAAGGATAACAGAAATCTCGACACCGTAAATGGCGTATCCTTCGTAGTTCGTCGGGGCGAGATAGTTGGTATCGCCGGCGTCGCGGGAAATGGCCAGACGGAACTAGTTGAAGCAATTACTGGACTTAGAAAGGTTGAAAAGGGAAGAATCTTCCTCAATGGAGAAGATCTGACAAATCATACAGCTCTTGAGATTAGAGAGGCCGGAATGACACACATCCCAGAAGATCGACACAAAAGGGGCATGATAATGCAATATCCCGTCTATTATAACCTCATACTGGGGAAGCAGGATGAAGAACCATTTTCCCAAGAGGGGTTCATAAATTTGAAAGCTGTCAAGACCTTCGCAAGTGATGTTGTTGAGACTTTTGACATAAGGCCAAAGAATATAAACATGATTGCTGGAAATCTCTCCGGAGGGAATCAACAGAAGGTTGTAGTGGGCCGCGAGATCAGCATAGTACCCATTGAACCCAAAGTGGTTGTAGTCTCTCAGCCAACAAGAGGGCTTGATATTGGTGCGATAGAGTTCATTCATAAGACGCTGATATCTATGCGGGATAAGGGAATCGCATTGCTGCTGATTTCGATGGAACTCGATGAGATCTTTTCTCTTTCAGACAGAATACTTGTCTTCTACGAAGGTCAGATAATGGGAGAAGTGGCTCCGCATGAAGTTAATAGAGAGGAGATTGGCCTTATGATGGCGGGCCACAAGAAGACCGAAGTCGTCAGGGAACGGAGTGATGAATCATGAACACGGGCAAAATATATGCTTTACTAGTTCCTATCGTCTCCGTTTTGATAGCTCTCCTAATCGCCTCCATAATTATCATCATGATCGGAAAGAATCCAGTGACAGCTTACGCGATAATGCTTGATGGAGCCTTTGGCAGCCAGGAAGCTATCGCAGACACAATAATGAAGATGACGCCTCTGATCCTTACCGGTCTCGCCGTAGGTTTTGGATTCAGAGCAGGTGTCTTTAACATAGGTGCTGAAGGTCAGATGACAATGGGTGCTCTTATAGGCGCAGTGGTCGCTATGAACATCGGTGGAATTCCGTCAGTTATAGCGATCCCTCTTTCTATTCTCGCGGGAATGCTTGCAGGAGCTTTTTGGGCTTCAATTGCCGGATTTCTCAAAGCCTTCACTGGTGCCCACGAAGTAATCTCAACGATTATGCTGAACTGGATTGCTTCTAACTTGGCATCTTATATGGTAACTGGGCCTCTCGCCGTGGGCTCCGGAACTCCAAAGAGTCCTGAGATTGCGGAGGCGTCGAAACTTCCTGTGATCTTGAAGGTTCAAGCGACTGAACTCAGCATCGGAATTTTCATTGCTGTTGCTGTTGCAATAATCATGTATATCTTGATTGAAAAGACTACAACAGGCTATAAGCTGAAGGCAGTCGGATTCAACCCTCATGCTGCAGAGTATGGAGGTATAAGCATCAGGAAGAGCATAATTCTTACTATGGCGATAAGTGGCGCTCTGGCTGGAATGGCAGGAATTGTCGACCTTATTGGTGTTCCACCTCATCGATTCGTTGGAGAACTCACTGGGGGAAGAGGCTTTGATGGAATAACGATTGCGCTTATAGGAAGAAACAACCCGATTGGAATAATCTTCGCTGCTCTTCTTATAGCTGCCCTAAGAACCGGTTCAAATGCGATGCAAATTCGAGCTCAGATTCCAAACGACATTGTTTCGATAATTCAAGGCATAGTGATATTCCTCGTGGCAGCCGAAAGAATAGTATCAACGCTGATTTCCTGGAAGCGAAAGAAAGGAGTGACTGCAATATGAGCTGGATCGAAGCGATCTTTGCAATTCTGGTCAACCCCTTGTTCTATAAACTAACGCTGCTCTCTGCGACTCCTTTAATCTTTGCTGCTCTCGGAGGAACTTATAGTGAAATCACGGGAGTTACAAACATTGCGCTCGAAGGCATCATGCTAATGGGAGCCTTTACTTCGATCGTTTTCACTCTAATAACCGGAAATGCCTGGCTCGGGGTTCTGATGGCAGTAATTATCGGTACTGGCTTTACTTGGTTTCATGCGTGGGCAAGTATAAGGTGGTCTGCAAACCAGATTGTAAGTGCTACCGCTCTTGTAATAATTGCACAAGGCACAACTTCATTCTTGATGATTCCTATCTTTGGTAACGAGGGTCAAACAGACTTCATTGGCCGCGTGCCATATCTTGATGCTGGCTGGCTAAGTGAGATTCCCTTTATCGGAGATATTTTTGGTTCTATGAGTCCCTTTACTTACCTAGCCATTATCGCTGTAATCGCCAGCTGGTTCTTGATGTACAAGACTCCCCTTGGGCTTAGAATGAGAGCTGTCGGAGAAAACCCCGAAGCTGCCGATACTCTTGGAATAAATGTTTTCAAGATCAGATATTTCGGTGTTCTTATGAGTGGCGTTTTTGCAAGCCTAGCCGGAGCTTTTCTTTCAGTCGGAGAGCTTGGAAGATTCGTCGAAAACATGATTCACGGAAGAGGGTTTATTGCGCTTGCCGCGATGATACTGGGTAACTGGAATCCCGTTGGAGCCATGTGGGCCGCAATTCTCTTTGGCGCTGCGGAAGCAATGAATCTTCAGCTACAGAGCAGCTCTATAGTCTCTGTTTCGTCCAGCGTAAAACCTCTTTTCAATATGCTTCCGTTTGTGGTTACGCTGATAGTAGTCGGAGGATTCATCGGGAAGACACGGTCTCCTGCAGCTTCCGGTACACCTTATGAAAAGGATTCATGACAAATAAAAAGAGGCCTTGATTGGCCTCTTTGTCTATATAGAGTTGATTGCTCGCTGGAGCCTGTTAAGAGTCTTGTTCCTTCCCAAGAGAAAAATAATATCTACTAATTCGGGCCCCTCTTCGACAGATGTGAGTATTTTTCTCAGGGTCATATAGAAAGCCTTTCTGTCCGGTTTCAGATCTTTGAGAATGCCTCTTATTGTACCAATTATTTCATCGTTGCTCCAGGAATCAAGATACTCGACTCGTTCTTTGAAAGCTTCCAAAGCTTTATAAACACCCTTTTCAACATCGTTGGAAGGAGTGAAAAAAGTCACCTGAGGATCTTCGAAATATAGCCTCATCTTATCCGGTATTTCGGAGAGTGTTTCCACACCCTTTCGAACGGAATCAACTGCTCTTTTCAGCCATTTTCTATTGGCGACGGCGTCTTCTGCAGTCATCAATTTCGATTGAATGATAAAGGGGACTGCCAAATCGGTTATTCTTTCAAGATCAGATTCGCGAATGTAAACCCCGTTCATCCACTTGGCTTTCGCCTCATCAAATATTGCAGCGCTTGTGTTGACCCTTTCAATGGAGAAACTCTCTACAATCTCTTCGTGATTCAGAATCTCTTTACCGTCCGGGTGTGACCAGCCAAGCAGTGTAAGGAAATTGAAGAAGGCCTCAGGCAAAAAGCCCCTTTCTCTGAACTGCTCAACCGAAGTGTCGCCATGTCTTTTACTTAGTTTCTTTCCATCAGGTCCAAGGATCATCGAAACATGGGCAAAGGAGGGTATTGGAGCTCCAAAGGCTTCATAGAGTGCAAGTTGCCTTAGAGTATTGGAAAGGTGGTCGTCTCCCCGTATCACGTGCGAGATCTCCATTGTGATGTCGTCCACCACTACAGCGAAGTTATAGATAGGTTGACCGTTGGAGCGCATAATCACAAAATCTCCAATTGCTCCCTCCTTAAAGACTACTTCACCCTTTATCAAATCTGGAAGTCTGTACTCTTTCCGAGGCATCTTGAAAAAAACGACAGGTCTCAACCCTTTGGATTCGAACTCAGAGATTCTTTCATCGGTGTTGAAGGCCTCAAGCATCTCTTGATCATAGTGTGGCGCCTTCCCTTTTGATAGCAATTTGTCATGCAGTTCCTCTATCTCTTCAGGATAGGCATGGACTTCATAAGCCTGTTCCCTTTGGAGCAGATCCCCGATCATTTCCCTGTAAATAGGGCCTCTCTCACTTTGTCTGTATGGGCCAAAAGCGCCACCGACATCTGGACCCTCATCCCATGTTATACCAAGCCACAGAAGCGACTCCATTAGCTGATCCTCATATTCCTTAGTGGATCTGGAAATATCGGTGTCCTCGACACGGAGAACAAGCTTTCCACCGTAGTGCCTTGCAAACAAGTAGTTGAACAGCGCAGTTCTAGCTCCTCCAACATGGAGGTATCCGGTTGGGCTTGGAGCAAATCTAACTCTAATCATACTTATCACTTTCCCTTCCAGCAAAAGCGAGCAAAATACCAGAAACCGTCTTGCTATCGGTAATTTGACCACCAATTATCATCTTTACAACCTCTTTAGAATCAACCAGAACCGGCTCAACAAATTCCCCCTCATCGGGACACGGCTCCTGAGACTTCTCTACTTCACCAACATATATGTGAATTATCTCATCGGAAAAGCCCGGAGAGGTTTCTATTGTAATCAATTTGTGCAGAAATCTTGGTACGTAGCCAGTTTCCTCAAGCAACTCTCTTCTAGCACAATCTTCAGGTCTCTCGCCCGCATCAAGCTTTCCAGCCGGTATTTCAAGCATGTACTTCTGAACCGGAAATCGGAACTGCCTTACAAGAAGCAACTGCTCACTGACAAATGCGACAATCGCGACGGCCCCGGGATGCCTAACCACCTCTCTGAGAGCTAGACTTCCATCCTGCAAAATTACTGTATGTCTTTCAAGCCCCAGAATTCTTCCTGAAAAAATCCTCTCTTCTCCAACTGAACGCTCCATTTCACTTCTCCATCTCAAAATGCATCGGCAGCAACTCAAATGTAGTTGTTCTCTTAATATTCTCTTCTCCTACTAATATCACTTCAAAGTTCCCAAATTCCACCATAAACTGCCTGCAGGCTCCACAAGGAGAAGTCGGCTCCTTCCTGTCACTTACTATGGCTATACTTCTGAACTTCCTGTACCCATTTGAAACAGCCGAAACGATGGCCGACCTCTCTGCGCACATAGATAGTCCGTATGAACTATTTTCAACATTGGTTCCCACGAAAACTCGGCCTTCTTCGGTAAGTAGAGCCGCACCAACGGGAAATTTCGAGTAAGGGGAGTATGATCGCTCCTTAGCCTCAATAGCTTTCTGTATTAGTGCCTTCTCCTCCAATCTGTCTATCATCAACGCTCCTCCTGTCTACAATTAGCCTGATTTTCTCAACTTTGTTCTTTCCCGCAGCAAGAACTTCGAAAGTGAATCCGTCTACGATAATCTTTTCTCCCACTTCCGGAAATCTCTCAAGAACTTCCAGCAGGTAACCGCCAATTGTCTCGAACTCCGTTTCAGGAAATGGCTGTTCCAGTTCTCTCTCAATATCGTTTATCGGAGTCATTCCATCAACTATGTATTCTCTCTCTCCCAATCTCTCTATCATTATCTCTTCTGACTCTTCATCATATTCGTCCAGTATTTCACCCGTAAGCTCTTCGATGACATCTTCCATGGTAATGATACCGGCAGTTCCTCCATACTCATCTATAACAACTGCGAGATGATTCTTCTTCTCTTTGAACTCCCTAAGAAGATCGTCAACCTTCTTCGTCTCAGGAACAAAATATGGATACCTCATAATCTCTTCGACACGGATCGTCTGGAGGACATCGTTGTCCTTTCTGTCGAGAATGAAGTTCAGAAGATCTTTAGCATAGCAAACACCCACAATCCTATCGATATTCTCCCTGTAAATCGGATATCTAGAGTATCCTTCGGATTGCACGAGTTCCATCAGATCTATCAGCGGTTGTTCTTCCTCAAGAGCAACGATTTCGACTCTGGGCGTCATGATCTCCTTCACCGATATATCTTTCAGCTCCAGAGTTCTCTTCATAATCATTCTCTCTTCCGACTGAAGAACCCCTTCCTTATGCCCCGCATCTACTGCAGATTTTATTTCGTCTTCAGTTATGAAAGGTGAGAATTCGGCCTTTTTCCCACCGATAATTATTATAAAGAAACTCGAAATCCGCAATAATAACCACAATATTGGTTTCAAGACAATCGTGATTGCCGATATAAAGGTGATTGTTCTTCTGAATAAACGCTCGGAATTCTCACGCGCATAGATTTTGGGTGTAATTTCTCCAAAGATGAGAATGAGAAAGGTCATAATGCCCGTCACTAACGCTGCGGCAACTCCGGCCGAGTTATCTGGAAGAACCTGCAATGCAAGCAAGGTTGCAAGTGACGAAGACAGTATGTTGACAACATTGTTCATCACGAGAATTGCTGTGAGAACTGAATTCGGGTTTTGAACAAAAAACTTCACCGACTTGCTGAATCGCTTTTCTTTGCTATCGACAAGGTCACGGAGTTTTAATTTACCCATTGACATAAGAGCAGTTTCTGTTCCAGAGAAGACACCCGAAAGATAAAGAAGAAAGCCAAGCAATAACAGATTCAATAAAATCGATACAGGATCCCCGCTACTAGTAGGGTCTTCCACTTCTGATTTGCACCTCCAGATCAATAATGATACGGTCTGTTGCCCAGGATCGCAAATGCCCGAAAAAGCTGCTCCAATAGGATAAGAACAGCCATTTCGTGAGTAAAGGTCATCCTTGACAAAGACAGTTTCTGCCAGCCCTTAGAAAGGACCTCATTACTAAATCCTAAAGGTCCTCCTACAAAGAAAGACAGATTGCTTACACCTATATTTTGCCATTTTTCAAGCATTCGTGCAAACTCCTGCGAGGAGTACTGTTCCCCTTGGGCATCAAGAAGCAGAATCTTGTCCTGCGAATCTGCAGCTTTCAAGTATCTTCTGCCCTCTCTCTCCTTTACTTGCTCTCTTTCTCTGGCGGTCGTCCCACCAAGCGGGAAATATTCTAGATCAACTCTTCCAAAAGCACCAAGCCACTTTCTGTATTGTTCTACACCTTCAACAATGAAATTTGACTTTGGTTTTCCTGTACCAACAATCCTAATATTCATCTTACCCTTTTTCCGCTCTTTATTACTCCGCTTACAATGTTCCTGGAAAAGTTGTATACTATTTCGCTGTAATCACCGGCCTTTATCAGAACAAGGTCGGCATCGAATCCTGCCTCGATCCTCCCTTTTCTATCCTCAAGGCACAAGGCTTTAGCGCCGTTCACAGTATACGCGATTATTGCCTCTTCTACAGACAAACCGCAACGGGAAACAGCTAGAAAGATTATGAAAAAGGGATCATAAATATTGCATGAACCTGGATTGAAATCCGATGCCAGTGCAACTATGGCGCCACGGTCAACAAGCTCCCTCCCCTTTGCAAAGGCCTCGTTAAGAAAGAAGGAAGTTCCCGGCAGGATCGTTGCAACCGTATTGCTATTCGATAAGAGCTCCAAGGTCCCATCGTCGGCAGAAATCAAATGGTCTGCCGAAAGCGCCCCCAACTCAACTGCCAGTCTTCCGCCTCCAGACGCAGAAAGCTCATCGGCGTGAAGCTTCAACTTGAATCCCTTTTCCTTTGCTCGCTTTAAATACCACCTAGACTGATTTTCACTAAAGACACCATTTTCACAGAAGATGTCGACTGTATCGGTATACTCTGACACGTCATCGAGCATTTCTGCCATCGAGTAGAGAAAACTGTCCGACGATTCATACTCCTCGGCTACAGCATGCGCACCAAGAAAAGTCGGGACAAGATCAACTGGATGAATAGAATCAAGTGTTTTCAAAACCTTCAGCTGCTTCAATTCATTTTCTTTGTCGAGACCGTAGCCGCTTTTTCCTTCGATAGTAGTGACTCCGAGGGAAAGCATGCGATCGAGATGTATAAGTGACTCTGCAACCAATTCAGAAGCCGAAGCCTTCCTCACCTCTTTAACTGTTGATCTTATACCCCCGCCGGTCTTCATTATTTCCATGTAGCTCTTACCGGACAGTCGCATCAAAAACTCTTTGCTTCTGCTTCCTACGAAGGGAATATGAGTGTGACTATCTACAAATCCAGGAATGACCACGAGTCCAGTTCCATCTATGTACTCACGCGCCTCCACGTTTTCCCTACCAACATAGGATATCTTCCCTCCCTCGATTGCGATATGCATATTGTGTCGTGTTTCAAGAGAGGACATCTCCTTGCCTCTTATTGGGCCGGCCTTTTTCGGAGAAGCTATCTGCCCAATATTCAAGATTGCAAGGTCAGCTTTTACCATTACCTTTCCTTGTCCGCAATGAAGTCCAGGACTTTTTTCTCGAGGATCGAAGAGCTTGTGAACTTTTCTAATCTCAAATAATGATCTGCAACATCCACAAGCGCCTGAAGTGGCGTTAATCCAACTATCTCCGATCCGACTATGGGAACTCCATGTCTTTCAGCCTCTGATTTTATCACCTCAAAGACCCTGAAAAGTGGAGTCTTTCTATAGTTAGTCATATTCATTGAAATCTGCACTATATCCCTATCCTCCAGCTTGAAGCCGAGAGCCTTCACATAGCGAAATCCTCCGCTTATATGCCTTACAGACTTCGCAATCTTGTTTGCAATTTCTATCTTATTCGTGCCAAGATTCACGTTGAAGGCAATCAAGTATTCCCTACAACCAACAGCCGTTACTCCAGCAGACGGGTGAATCTCTGAGGGGCCGAAATCTGGCTTCCATTGGTCGGAAGCAATCTTTGAAGCGAAGTTCTCGAATTCTCCCTTCCTTATGTTTGAAAGGCTAACTCGTTCGGGCGTTGATGCAGAATCCTCATACAGGTAGACAGGAATTCGAAGTTCCTCTCCTATTCTTTTCCCAAGTTTCTTTGAAAGCGCAATGCATTCTTCTTTTGTAACATTCATTACAGGAACAAGAGGAATAACATCAGTGGCGCCCATTCTTGGATGTTCACCTGAGTGATTATTAAGATCAATCAGTTCTTTTGCTTTAAGAGTCATGTTAAACAAAGCAGCTTCTACAGCTTCCGGTTCACCGGTAATAGTGATTACAGAACGATTGTGATCTGGATCGCTTGAGTAATCAAGAATCCAGACGCCTTCAATCTTCTTGGCCTCTTCTACAATCCGTTCAACAACGTCAAGTCTTCTTCCTTCACTGAAATTTGGGACTGATTCAATAAGTCTCATTTGTACCCCCTCGCAATAAACTACTCTCTCTGCTCTTTATCATATTCGATCTCTTTCACAGAATAACTATGTACAATCCCTAACTGAAGCGCAAATAACATAGACGACGACCCGCCATAACTAACAAATGGCAAAGGGATTCCAGTAACAGGCAGGAGTCCAAGATTCATTCCAACATTTTCAACGACGTGAAATGCAAAAACTGCAAATATCCCGCTAAGAACTATTCTACCAAACTCACTGCCAGTTTTTCTTGTGATGGACCAAACCCTCCATAAAAGGAGCAGGTACAGAACAAGCAGAGACACAGCTCCGATGAAACCCAACTCCTCACCAAGAACCGAAAAGATGAAATCCGTGTGATCTGCGGGAACATATCCCAGTCTGTTCATTGTACCCTGAAGATATCCTGTCCCTTTAAGGCCGCCCGAACCTATTGCTCTTATTGCCTGAATCGTATTGTATGCAGCTCCTGAAGCGTATTCTTCAGGATGAAGGAAGCTCAACAACCTGTCTCTTTGGTAGGGTTTTAGACCATACATGAAAACAATAGGAGCCAAAAAGGCAATTAGAACAGTTATTGCGATCATAAGCCTGTCATATCTCTTGCTAATCAACGTCATGAAATACCATATGATCAATACAATGATTGTCGTGCCCAGATCGGGTTCTAGATATATAAGACCCACAAAAACAAGAGTGAAAAATATACCCAGCGAAAACAATCCAAACCTGTGCTTAGCGTCTCTTGAATAAACATTCCCAAGGAAAATTATCAAAGAGAATTTCGCTAGCTCTGACGGTTGAAAACTTGCAATTCCTAGGTCTATCCACCTTCTTGAAGCTTCACCAGAATCTAGATAGAGAACTGCCGCGAGTGAAACTGTCGAAAGGATGATAAATGGAAAAGATAAGCTTTTCCATAGCTCTTTCTTTACAACATACGCGGTAAAGACGAACACTGCGCAAGAAAGCAGGACCCAGACCAATTGTCTTCCAAACAGGTACGCCTCACTTTCGCCGAAAGTAGCGCTGTACAGAACGACAAGTCCAAATATCATCAAAGAAACCATGATTATCGGAAGTAAGAACTCAACTCTTCGCTTCATTACACTCTCCTCAGAGGAATAATCAATTATATAACTTTTCTTTATTCTCGGGCTTGAGGTCTTTGATTATCGATCTAAGAGAACCCGTTTCTTCCCCACTTGGACTTTCTTGGCGATGGATTAAAATGTATAATCTAAATGAAGATACTAACTTGCCCCATTGATTCTTTGAAGAAGGTGCAAAGTCCTGGTAGCATCATTTCTAAAGGAGATGTGAGATTAGAATGAATGTGAGAGAAATCGTCCAAATGAAGGGTCAAAGTAAACTGTCTGTGATCTCTGCTTACAGCTATTTTGAAGCGAAGTTTGCTGAAGAGGCAGGACTGGACATGATCATAGTAGGGGATTCTCTCGGAACGCTTGTGATGGGGAAAAGGGATACTCTCTCGGTAACAATGGACGAAATGATATGGTCTTTAAAGTCAGTCAGAAGGGGAGCGGAAAATAGTTTTATAGTTGCCGATATGCCCTTTGGCTCTTATCAATGTTCCAGGGAAAAAGCCGTTGAAAACGTGGTCTCCTTTTTGAGACATGGAGCCAGCGCTGTCAAAATCGAAGGTGGTTTCGAGACTGCAAACCTTATAAAACATTTGGTTGATAGTGGTTTTCCTGTAATGGGTCATATCGGGATAACTCCACATCACGCCAGTTTGGTCGGAGAATATCCTGTACAGGGAAGAGACGAAAAAAGCATAAAGAGACTAATTGAGTCTGTCAACGAATTAGAGGAGGCGGGCGTCTTTGCAATACTTCTTGAAATGGTTGTCGAAGATGTAGCGAAAAGGCTTACGGAAGATAGTTCTGTCCCCACAATTGGTCTGGGTTCTGGTCGATATTGTGACGGGCAGTTTCTTCGATGGCATGATCTACTCGGCATCAACGACGAATCGAGTCCAAGATACATTAAGAGATTTGCCGATCTTAAATCCAATATCATATCAGCACTTCGAAGATTTGATGAAGAGGTGAAGTCTGGCGTTTTTCCCGAGGAGAAAAATGCTTTTGAAGGGGCAGAGGAGATTTGACGTTTTTCTCCAGATTCGCTCGGATTTTGAGGAAGAAATCCCGACCATGATGGTAGGCGAAAACATTGTATCATTCTCCAAAATAGACTCAACAAATATGTACGCCAAGAATAACCTGGACAAACTTCCCTCTGGAACCGTCGTGTGGGCTCTGTCACAAACTTCGGGTTATGGAAGGCACAATAGTTTCTGGTACTCCAATACAGGTGGATTGTGGTTCTCTATAGTCTTCAAACCGTCGTTGATAAGGGAACCCAATGAGTACACAAAAGTAGTTTCGGTAGCTGTAGCAGAAACGATGATCAAGATGGGTATCAATTCAGTTGGCATAAAGTGGCCAAACGATGTGTTCATTGGAAAAAAGAAAGTGGCAGGTATTTTGACCGAAGCGATCTTCTCGGGGATATCGGTAAACGCTATAGTGGTAGGTGTCGGGATAAATGTAAACAACGAACTCCCTGAAGAGATTAGGCAGATCGCCATAAGTCTGGGAATGGTTATTAACAAACACATATCACTGGAAATGCTTCTCGATAAAGTTCTTAAGAGAGTGGAGTTCCTTCGAAAAAACTATCTAATTCGAGGGAAAAACAGATACCTAACACGCAGATGGAAGAAGTATCTAGCTTTTGCGGAAAAAGATGAAATAACTGTATCCCTACCCAGTGGTGAAAAAATCACTGGTATAATTAATAGCATCACTCCCTCATCTTTATGCCTTGAAAGAGAAGACGGAGAGATCCTCAAGATCAACTCCGGGGAGATTCTACTCTAGTTTCCTCCACGATCTCTGACTCGAATCCCTCTTTTACTCTTACTACAAGTACTCTGTTGAAAAATCTTACTGAAACAAGATCTCCGGGCTCAACTTCTGAAGAAGGCTTTGCTCTGATCTTGTTTCTGAATACGTAGCCCTTTTCAATTGCCTGCTTAGCTACCACTCTTCGTTTGATAATTCCGTTCATTTTCAAGAATTTGTCGATGCGCAAAACTGATCTCCCATGAGTATACACTTGACTAACGATAAGAAAATAGGTATAATTATGTTATCGAGATGTTCTTGCCCCCGTCACTCCGCTTGACGCAGGGGCTTCTTTTTTTACTTGATCACAATTGTGCTTCTAATACCCCCTATCTCTCTTACATACTGGCTGTTCACTAGAACACCACTCTCTATTTCCACTCCCATTAATCCAGTAAGTATGTAACCGGAATCCAAAAAAAGCCTGGCAAAACCTTCAGAACCAGAGAACTTCAACAGCTCATTATAAACTTCTAGATCAGATACTATCGCGCCTTCCTGAAGTTCTTTCGTGATCTTCACCTGGTTACTTGAAGAAACGTAAAGCCACCCGTCACTAACCCAAATATACTGATCTTCTATAGATAAACCATTCTCAATGACGAGAATCTTGAGATCCGGATCGGCTTTTTCAAGGCGGGATTTAAGATCATCTAAGGTTCCACTGTAGCCTGCTCTCAAAACATAGGAATATCCTACTGAGTCTGTTGCTCCTGAAGTAGTTCCCTCAGTGCCCATGAGACTTGCGAATATATCGTCAACTGAGATGTTGGCATCTATCATGATTTCTCCCGTCATTTCTTCGGAAAACTCTGTGATATCCTGAGTACCTATCTTGAGTCCTCCCAACTCTAAAGGAAGAAGTCCCAGCTGTTCGATATTTAGGTCTGAGAGAAAAGAAAGATCATTTATCTTTGCAAAACCGGAGACGAGCGGAAGGTGGTAACCGGCTTCCAGTTCAACAACCGAAGCACCTTCAAGTGCGGAAGAGAACCTCTCTCTGGTCTCTTCAGAAAGGGGGATCGAAAGAGCCTCAGCAATCAGAATCCCCTCCTCATTCCACAGCGAACCCTTCTGAACAACATCTCCCACCGAAGAGTAGAAGTAAGCAAACCCAGGCGTTAGACCTTCAGTGACCAGAGAAAGATTAAATCCCTTTTCTGTAACTGCATACTGCTCAATATCACCAATGAAGAGGTACTCCTGATCAACGGCGATATTCAGTTCAGTCTCTGAGGGTAGAAGCTGCGGAAGTATCTTTTCGATAGCCGCCTTCAACGCCTTTGGATTCTCAGTTGGTCCGAGCACAATTACAAGACGATCCTTACCTTCTGAATCTACCCAGACAGCAAGTCCGAGATCTCCATCAAAAGCCTTATATATGTCTTTCGGATCTAGGCCATTATTGTAAGCCAACATTTCGACGTACTGCGCTATCAGTTGCTCTATGGCAAGCTGATTCAATACCATATCCATGAGAACGGCTTTTTTGGAAACGTTGTAATTGTTTTCTAGATCTTCAACTATTAGTACCGTATGCGATTGAGCTGGAAGACGTCCCGACATGGTGCCGACGCTTGCAACTGATAAAGCTCCAATAACCAGGAGTGCAAGTACCATAAATCTCCTCATTTATTCACCTCCAAGATCGTACTCTGAAATTTGACGAAAAAACCAAAGGAACAGTTCTTATTGCGATTCTACCATCTGACCGCTTAAACAAGCACAACAACGATAACGGTTCTTTCTCAAGAAGAGCAACAGCCGCAGATCCTACTTGAAGACGGCGTTGACATTTTGTATTTATTGATAGAGTATAATAAATAAAAAGGCTCTATAGATAATCACAGAAAGTCAATAGTGAAGAGAGGGACGTTACTTGAGATTCCTTAGACTTGTTAAGAACGATCTTCTTCTAATAGTTAAATCGAGGGCTTTTCTTTTTGTGCTTATCCTTTTGCCAGTTATTTTGGCGGCCATATCTTCTATAACCTCCGAAACGGGAGGTTATTCCGACCTAAGAATAGGAATAATAAATGAGGACAAGACTTTCATAGGTCTCTTTTTTGTGCAGTACGCGACCTCTATGCTGAAAGGAGAGAACATACTTCAGCTATCGAACAGAGAGGAGATAGACTCGGTGATCGACAAACTCGACGGGGTCTTCATAATTCCCAGAGGATTTGCGAACAAGCTTCTCTTTCAGGAACCCTCTGAACTGGTTTTCATTCCAAACCCAGGATCAATGCAAACTGCAGTTGCCGTCTATCAGGTTTTGAGCAATGTTCTGAGAGAGTTCAAAGCCCTTCCGGTTGTAGCAGATCCCGAATTCATGAAGACCGTGGAGATCGACCCGAACTACGTAGCGCCCTCTCTCACAGTTGAAGGTATCTCCGAGTCTAAGCTAAGCTTCTCTTCACTTCTCTTTCCTATAGTTCTGGTTACAACGATTATGTTCATAACATCAATAGGAGCTGCTACGGGTATCTATGAAGACAGAAGGAACGGTGTGATAGATCTTCTCCGACTATCAGATGTGGGATCAGTGAAATATATAATTGCCAAGACGGTCAGTTTTTTGATTTTTTCAACTGCGCAGGTTTTGATCTTCATTACGGCCGGAAGATTGTTTGGGCTTGAAATTGCGTCGAATCTGATTCTTTATGTGGTGGTGTTAGAAGTCTACATTCTCCTGTTTACATCTATAGGACTTCTCATAGGGACAATACTGAATTCTTCAAGGAGTGCTCAATTAACGTCAATAACGCTTGTCACAGCGGTATTGATTCTGAGCGGAATTCTGATACCTCATTCAATGTTCCCCGATTGGCTCGAATCGTTCAGTCGAAGTCTCCCAACCACCTCCCTCCTTGTCGTACTCCAGGGAATATCAATGCTTGACTTCACTTTTCCCATGGTCGTTTTGCCCACTGCAATTAATCTTCTGATAGCAATCGCAATAATAATCCTAACCGGGTTTGTCGCATCTAGGGAGGACATCTCGCTAGCAGACTAAATCACGGTTAACGTTGACTGACCGAGTCAAAAGAGTTATAATGATTGTAGTTGAAATACTCCCAAAGGGAGAGGGCTTGTTTTGCCCTCTATTTTTTATTATGGTGGTGTTGTTTGTGGAGGACCTGAAGAAAGAGCTTTTCGAGCTGGCAAATGAAGTCGCAAGCAACCTGGGCTATTCGATCTATGATCTCGGGCTAGGAAGAAGAGGTAAGAAAAGACTTGTTAAGATCACGATCGATAAGCTCGATGGATATGTTTCTATAAGCGACTGTGAATCATTCTCGGCCGATTTTGGTAGAGCGCTTGATTCAGCGGACCTCGTCCCATTTTCTTACGATCTTGTTGTAGAGTCTCCCGGACTGGAACGCGCTCTAAGGGATTTGAAGGATTACGTAAGATTCACAGGTGAGAAGGCAAAGGTGATTCTCAAGGAACCCATTGAAGGGGTTTCGGTTTTGATTGGGAAGATCATCTCATGCGAAAACGACGTTGTCACTGTTGAGAGTTCCGAGAACGGTAAAGAGATAGCATTCCACTTTTCAAATGTCAAGCGCGCAAACTTAAAACTATAATTTGGACGGTGAGGTGTTCACATGAATCTCAATCTCTTGGAAGCCCTTGATCAACTGCAAGATGAGAAGAATATAGAAAAGGAAGAGGTTATAGACATACTGGAAAAAGCTCTCCAGAGTGCTTATAAGAAAAACTTCGCGTCCGAGAGCGATGTTGATGTCAGGATCGACAGGCTTACAGGCGACATAGAAGTCTTTGAAAGACTACTGGTGGTCGAGGCTGTGGAAAACCCCTCTTTAGAAGTCAAGCTGGAAGAAGCTTTGAAATTCGATTCTTCGGCGGAGATTGGCTCAACAGTTGAGAGAAAACTCAACATTAAGAAATTCAAGAGGATCGCCGCTCAAACGGCCCGACAGGTTCTTATTCAAAAGATACGTGAAAAAGAAAAAGAGAACCTCTTTGATAAGTACGTCGATATGAAGGGAACGGTGACGACTTCTGAGGTTCTTAGAGTCACTGACGAGTGGATCGATTTGAGGATAGGAAAACTCGAAACCAGGATTCCAACTAAGGAACTCATTCCCGGGGAACAGCCAAGACTGAATTCACTTATGAAAGTCTACGTTGTCGATGTCACAAAATCTGTTAGAGGACCTCGCTTACTCGTTACAAGACGAACCCCGGACTTCGTTATAGAACTCTTGAAACTTCAGGTTCCAGAAATAGCAAGTGGTGACGTAACCGTAAAGGCCATAGCCAGAGAAGAGGGTATTCGTACTAAGGTAGCCGTATTCAGTCAGAACACAAAAGTCGATCCTGTAGGGGCTTGCATTGGAGAAAGCGGGACAAGAATAGCCGAAGTCCTCAGGGAGATAAAACCCGAAAAAGTTGATATATTAAGGTGGAGCGACAATCCTGCGGAGCTTGTTGGAAACTCAATCGCACCTGCTTCAGCTCTTGAAGTGAAGGTTGCAAATATCGAAAACCGCGAGGCCACCGTCTTTGTCTCGCCAACTCAACTTTCCCTCGCAATAGGAAAAGGTGGCCAAAATGCAAGACTTGCCGCAAAGTTGACTGGCTGGAAGATAGACATTAAGCCGATTATGTAACGTAGTTCGGCTTTTTGGAGGCTGTCATGAGAAATGATCAGCTCAAGGCAGAACTGAAAAAAAGAAATCAAAGAATGACGGCTCAAAGGGAATTAATTCTCAGACTTTTCCTTGAAGCTGGCACAGAGCACTTGAGTGCGGATGAGATCTATCATAAGGTTCAGGGGAAGAACTTCAGAATAAGCAAGGCAACCGTTTACAGGACGATTGAGCTACTCGCCGATATAAGGCTTCTCAGAAAGATCGTTTTTGAGGATGGAGTAGTGAGGTATGAACTCGTTGAAAAGGGTGAGCATCACCATCATCACGTAATTTGTAGCAATTGTGGTGCCGTCGTCGAATTTCATCTTGATAACCTGGAGGAACTTGAAGAGCTTGTGAAGTCGAGGACCGGTTACACCATAGAGGATCATCAACTGAAATTCTACGGCTTGTGCCCTAAATGCCAGAATGCAATGAAAAACAAGAAAAGTACAAGCAACGAAATAAAATAAGCTGGGAAGGCTTCGAATCGCATTGCCGGAATCGCTTCTCCAATGGATGCTGTAACCTTTCCCATTATGTTCGACATTGTTCTGAGGCTTCCCGATATAAAGGAACTTACCACTTCGATTCCCAGAAAATCTGATACCAATATGGATATCATGCCTATGTAAGACGGCATTACAAACATCGGAACCATTAGAATAGTCAAAGGAATTCCGACGAGAGACAACGTACCAAATGCGGTCAAAGAAAGAGGAACAATTGCCATCTGGGCAATTGCACCAACTAGAAAAGCTTGGTATATAAGGCTCTTCTTCTCGATTTTTGGCAGGAATATCAGCAGCGCAGCCGTAGCAAAGAAGCTCAGCTGAAATGAGATCGATGCAACAATTGATGGTTGAACAATCACAATTATCATTCCAGAAAGTCCAAGGATATTTAGTGGATGCTGACGATAATCGATAATCCTGAATATCGAATAGCATAAAAGCATGAGAAATGTTCTCAAGGCGGAGATAGCAGGTCCTGTAGACAATGTGTATAAGAAAAGCAGGGAAATCGAAGCTATTATTCTGGAATTCCTTCCGACCATTAGGAAAGAAAGTGCGCTGTGAACTAGTAGATACATCAGTCCTACATGCAAACCTGAAACAGCAAACAAATGGGCGATTCCAAGATCAGATATCGTTCTCCTCAATTCATATTCGATGTGCTTTCTGTCACCAGTAAAGACTGCAGCGGCAATGGTATTGTCAAGTTCGTATTTTGAAAGCAGACCAGCAATATGTTTCCCGGGAAGAGAGATTATCTCAAATCTATCAATGCAGCCTTCTACTTCCGATTCGATTGTCAACAAAGGATACGTGTCGCTCCTCCTAAGCCTGCCAGCAGACCACACGATCTGCCCAGGAAAGGCAACGGCTTTTCTGTCTGACAAATCGATATTTACGGCCTGGGGGAGATAAATCCATTCGCCACCACGGAGAAGTCTACCATTACTTGCTTCGATCCTTCCCGTTCCACCTTTCGAAACATAGCCGACATACTCAACTTTTCCAGGATCGAGCATTTTCAAAGTGAAGGTTTGTACAAGGCAGCCCATCACAAAGAACAAGACCCAGGCAAACGGGCTGATTTGTTTCGAAGAGATAAGCATTACGGAAAGCGCGAGAAGGGCTAAAGAAAGCCAACCGCTATCCATCCAGATTGAAGAAAATATGATTAGCTCTCCCAGCATGGTCGCCAGAAGATAGAACAAAAAAGGAAAAGGTGTACTTCTTCGTCGGAGCGCATCGTGCATAACTAGATTCTACATCCCTTGCAGTGCTTTGTGAACAACGTGTTCGATGATTCACATGTGTTAGAATATTAGCGTTGAATGTTCCTGGAGGTTTTGAGGTGAGACAGTTTTCTTTTGGCGGGCTGACGCTGGTGGGTTACTATGGATATGATAACCTAGGCGACGATCTTCTGTTGCTTTCATCACTATCCCTGATCGAAGAGATAGAGTTTGAAGGACCGATTTATCTGCCCGCCTCACCCAGCATAAACCATATAGCCCACAGATTTCCGTCAAAACTGGATGTAAGGATAATTAAGCGCTTCAGCATAAGAGAGCTCCAAACCTCCATCAAGAACTCGATTCTAACCGTATTTGGAGGGGGAAATCTCCTTCAGGATCAGACAAGCTGGAGGAGTTTTTTGTACTATTACGAGATTGCAAAGTACACTCTCAAGAAAGACAAACCCCTGCTCTTTCTTTCCCAAGGGTTTGGCCCATTAAGTAAAACCGCAAACAGGAAGGCACTGAACAAGTTGCTCAGTGATCCGCTTACTTACGGAGTTATGAGAGACGCCGTGAGTTACAAACATTTCGCATCGATATCGAATAAAGCAATCCTCGGAACAGACTATGGACCGTACTACCTTCGAAAAAAAAGGATAATACCCGAGAAGCGTGAAACGATTGATGGCCTGGCGGTAATAGTTCTGAAAAACGGAACCAGTGTAGACGATGTACTCCATTCTCTCAGATTGAATAATCTATCCCAAGTTTGCGCCGTAGGGTTTCATAATCACCACGATGAGCAAAAGAGAAGCGAACTTGAATCCAAGGCGCGTTCAAACGGATTCAAAGTAAGAAAACCTCCAGAGAATCTTGAAGGAATGATTGAGGTTTTTAACAATGCACAGCTAATAATCACAGAGCGTCTTCATGGAGTGATTCTGGCGATCTCATTGGGCGTTCCTTTCGTGTGGAAGAAGAATACTAAGCTTGATAGATTTGTGAGGTCTCTCGACAAAAACTGCAATCTCTATTTTGAAGAAAGTTGCGAGAGCTTGAGCCTATCAATCAACAGTTCTTTGAAGAAGCCGGTGAATCTTAAGGAAGACTACTGGTCTCGTCTTGAAAACACGGTGAATGAATCAAAAGAATTGCTCAAGAAACTCCTAGCAAGAAGGTGATTGAATGTGGAAATATTTCTTGCCGACAAGGGTCTTTGCAGGTAGACAAGTAATCAGCCAAAACGGTGAGTTGCTTAAGGAATTCGGCACAAAAGCGTTCATAGTTACTGGAAAATCCTCAGCAAAGAAAAGCGGAGCGCTCGACGAAGTACTAAGGATGCTAGAAGCTTTAGATATTCCGAGTTCAATATTCGATGAGGTAGAAGAGAATCCTTCATTCTTTACAGTCGAAAAAGGAGGAAGGCTTCTTTCAGAAAATGAATGTGATTTTGTAATCGCAATTGGCGGAGGAAGCCCTCTCGATGCAGGTAAAGCGATCTCTGCAGTCGGAATGAACGGATGCAGTTGCGAGGATCTATACAGAGGAAAGAACCTTCCGTCTCACCCAATAGTCGCTATACCTACTACCTCGGGTACGGGTAGTGAAGTTACTCAGTACTCGGTTCTTACAAATGCCGATGGACAGAAAAAGGGTTTTGGGATGCCATCGATCTTTCCAGCGATATCCTTTCTCGATCCGAGATACACTGTGACAATGCCCTTAGATGTAACCATTGCTACCGCACTTGACGCATTATCCCATTCTTTGGAAGGCGAAGTAGTTAACAAGGGACAAAACCCCCTGCTAAAAACTCTTTCAAGAGAAGCAAACAGGCTCATTAAAGATTCGCTCGACAGAATACTGCTGGATGAGGATGATATTGATTTGCGTGAAAGGATGCAGTTTGCCGCAACACTCGCCGGAATAGTAATCGCTCATACGGGAACAACTGCTGTTCATGCAGCTGGTTATCCACTCTCTTCATTCAAGAATGTAAAACACGGTATGGCAAATGCTCTAATTTTGGTCGAGATCTTCAAGAAGATTGCAGAGGCCGACAAAGATAGAATAAGCGCTGCAATCGATCCTTTTGAGAGTCTCGATGAACTTCAGATTTTTATACAGAGGTTTATCTCTGGAAGAATCTTCTTGAGAATCTCAGATGAAGAAATAAACGAATGGTCAGATTACACTTCAAAAGCATCGCACCTGAAGAAGACTCCAGGTGATTTCGACAAAGAGTTCTTCATGGATCTATACAGGAGGATCAATAACATTTGAGTGCAAGAGTTGTCTTGAAGCGGTCGATAAAAAGGAGGATCGCATTTGGCCATCCATGGATCTATGACAATGAAATCGAAAAAGCCGACTCTGTTGAAGGTGGTTGCATAGTAGATGTATTGACCAATTCCGGACAGTTTCTGGGAAGAGGATACTATAATCCGGACTCTTCCATCAGAGTGAGACTCCTAACAAGAAGAAACTGCAGTATCGATACTGATTTCTTCGCAGAAAAGCTAAAAAGATCATTGGGGATGAAATCTTCTTTGCTTAGATATGGCAATGCCTTGAGAGTTACCTTTGGCGAAGCCGATGGACTACCGGGATTGATAGTGGATAAATTTTCTGACTGGCTGGTCGTTCAGTTTAACACTCTAGGAATTGGAGTTCTCAGAAACGAGATTATTGAAGCTTTGATAGCCACACTGAAACCAAAGGGGATATTTGAAAAGAGCGAGGGAATCTCCCTTACAAAAGAAGGCTTAGAATCAAAAGAAGAGTGGCTTTTTGGTAGCGGGCCAGAGTTGCTGCCCTTTTCATTAAATGGGGTTACTTTCTTTGCAGACACAAAAGGGCAAAAGACCGGTTTTTTCCTAGATCAAAGGGACAACGCGGAGAAACTGTCAAAATACGCGAACGGAAGAAATGTGCTTGATGTTTTCTCATATACCGGCAACTTCTCATTTCATTGTTTGAGCCAAGGGGCTAATAGGGCGACGTTGGTTGACTCTTCGGAACGCGCACTTTCAGTTGCAAGAGAGACGGCTGAAATAAATGGATTCATCAGTAGATGCGAGTTTGTCAGGGCAAATGCATTCGACTATTTGAGAGAAGAATCACTCGCCGGTCACAATCTTGTGATAGTTGACCCTCCAGCAATGGCAAAATCACCGTCTTCGAAAAAAAGTGCTTTGAGAGGGTACAAGGAACTTAACCTCAGAGTGATAAAAAAGGCTGTAAGCGGATCTCTTCTGGCATCTTCCTCATGTACACAAATCATTTCTGAAGATGACTGGATGAGAACTATCAACGATGCCTTTCACGACAGCAAAAAGGTCGGAATAGTCTCATTTAGAGGGGGCCAACCGCTTGACCATCCGGAGGTTAGCTCTATATTCGAGACAAGATATCTTAAGTTCTGCTTATTTCGTGTCTTTGAACTGTGTGATTTCTAAATGCAGCACCAGATACTGTTGAAGTACCATTGTAATGCTATAATTCAGAAAAGTCTAACGGCTGGAGGTAGATAGATATGGCCAAAGTATACGTTGTGACTTCCGGAAAAGGGGGGGTCGGCAAGACTACAATTACAGCCAACATAGGTTGTGCTCTTGCAAATAAAGGGGCTAAGGTCTGTCTTATCGATGCAGACATTGGTCTCAAAAACCTAGATATTACACTTGGCCTCGAGAATAGAGTTGTGCATACGATTCTAGATGTCGCCAATGGCAAGGTAACGGCTTCAGAGGCGCTTGTTAGGCACAAGCAGATTAAAGGGCTCTATCTACTTGCGGCCTCGCAGATAGCAACAAAGGAAATGCTGTCACCCGAGGATATGAAAAAGATGGTTGCAGAACTGTATCCCAAGTTTGACTATATCATCGTCGACTCACCTGCAGGAATAGAGAGAGGGTTTAGAAATGCAATTGCTGCAGCTGAAAAGGCGCTGATAGTGACTACTCCAGAACTGCCGGCTATCACAGATGCCGACAGAGTTATTGGGCTTCTCGAAAACTCGGGAATGCAGGAGACAAATATAAGGCTCCTGATAAACCGCTTCAAAATCCAGATGGTCAAACGTGGTGATATGCTCACCAGAGAGGATATCCAGGGTAATCTCGCTATTGATCTAATAGGAATCATACCGGACAGTGACGAAGTTATCATTGCGACAAACAAGGGTGTACCGGTTATTCTAAACGGAAACGGTGAAGGAATCGGAAAGGTCTTCGAGAACATTGCTTTGAGGATGCAGGGAGAACCAATTCCTGTTGAGCATGACATTCTTGAGCACGGATCAAAAGGATTCCTTGAATTCCTGAAGCGCATCTTCAGAAGAAACTAAGAGGGAGTTGAAGCGTATGTTCTTTGGACTTTTCAGGAAGAAGAAAAAAACTGAGGGAAGTAGAAAGGAAGCAAAGGATAGACTTGATTCAATTACCGGAGGAAGGAGATACTCTGTTCCTGTAAGGGAGGTTATTCCGCAGGATATTCTCCAGAATAGCGGAAAAGATATGGTACACCAGATAAAAACCTATGTCGCCGACAAGTACAAAGTCAAAGAAGAAAACGTTAAGGTTCAGCTTGAGGAACACAACGGATATGTGGTAATAATCACAAACGTTGTCTTTCACTGATGCACCATGCGATACAGCGTAAAAACGGAACGCAAAAGTCAGTTCATAGACATTACGAAGCTTGTTATCCAGTCTGTAAAGGAATCCAAGGCTTCTTACGGGCTTGTGAATGTATTCGTACCGCATACGACTGCTGCAGTAACGATCAATGAAAACTCCGATCCAGATGTCGTGCGTGACATTCTCTTTTGGATGGAAGAGAGCATACCCGAGAACAGAGAATTCAAGCACATGGAAGGGAATTCCGATGCGCATATAAAGGCGTCTCTGGTGGGTTCTTCAGTTACTGTTCCCTTCAGAGATAATTCATTGATGCTAGGAATCTGGCAGTGCGTCTATTTCTGTGAATTTGACGGACCTAGAAACCGGGAGGTAATAGTTACGGTAGTTGGGTAATGCTTCTTTTGCCATTGTTAATAGTAAATCCAGGCATTCATTAGGGGTACGGTGGGAGGCACTATGTGTAAGGGAAGATACTTCTTTTATACCATCTTTGTTCTTGGATCTTCGCTGTTCGCTATTAAAGGTTTTACGTGGGACATGGGCCTACCAAAGTTCTATTTCGCATCGGTCGCCATATCTGTTTTCATCGTCTTTGTTTCTCTAAGGGCGGTTAGGGGATCCTACAAGCTGAGTATTTCATTTCCTCAGGTTCTTGCTTTGTTGTTTGGCATTTACGCATGTTTGACGACTTTCCAGCTGCTGGATACTCTACCCAATGTCTTTCTGACATCTCTCGGTTTTGCGATGAATTTGCTGTTGTTCCTCCTCTTCTCGTTACTGATATCTGGAGAAAAACCCGATAGACTGATGTTTATCCTTCAAGTTTTCGTTCTTGCGGGGCTTGTCATAGCAGTCGATGCACTTTTCTCCTTTTATACTGGCCACGGTTTGCTGTGGGGAACGGAGAACAACCCATTTACAAGAGGAAACCTATCTTCAGTCATCGGCAATGTGAATTTCACAACGGACCTCATGGCAATGTTGCTATTCCCCACTGCCTTTCTTACTATCTCAAGTAGGGTTCTGTGGAAGCGTGAAAAGCTCAGACACATTTTTTACCTGGGTGTTTTCTCCATTTTCCTGATAGTGATCTTGATTGGTCAAACTAGAGCCGTATATTACTCGGTAATAGGATCATTTATCTTTCTAGCGGTTTTCTTAATAATCTCACTTCTGAAGTTTAGGTTGAGGCCCTTTGCCACAGTCTTCAATAAATTGTTCCTAATCTTGCTAATATTCGCGGCCATAATTATAATGATTGTATATTCTGGAGACAATTTTCTGACGGGTGGGCGGTTCAGTTTCTCTGAGAGACTAACCTATACAACTGAAGACAACATCTCGGTGGACGTAAGAGTTCTTCAGTGGAAGGCAGCAATTAAACAGTGGAAAAGCTCGACTATCTTCGGTACTGGTTTTGGTTCTTACAAGTATCTTTCTACAGAGAACATGGGAAGGGTTCTTCAGGAAGAGCCTGATTACATGTATGTTGCTGGCCTGAACAGTATCCGAACTCATAATGAATACCTTCAGCAACTGGGTGAAACGGGAATAGTAGGAATGGCTATTGTTGCCTGGTTTATTCTCTCAATGTTTCTGTACACAATCAGGGTTGTAAGGCGAACTTCCTCAATCGATAAGATTGTCCAGTACATTTTTCTCACGGCCGGTCTCCTTGTAATTTTCGCGCATTCAACACTATCTTTCCCTGGTCATCTGATGCCCAATGCTTTATTTGCAGTCTTTCTCTTTGGTTTCCTCATGAGCCCCGATTTTAATGAAGAAAGAAGAATTACTTTGGATGTTGGAAAACTTGCCCCGCTCATTTTGGTGATCTTTGCTTTGACCACCACTGTATTGATGAGCCGCACTTTCTTTTCAGAAGGTTTTTTCACCAAGGGCTACATAGATTATAGAAGGATTGAGGCCATAAATCCTCAAGTGCCACAGCTGATAAGCTCCATAGAAAGCATCAAAAAAGAGATCAAGGCTCTGGAGAACCTTGAAGATAAGTATGCGAATCTTCAAGAAGGACAGTATATCTCTGAAAGGCTAAAAACTCTTCAGGAGATGTATCCAAGCGCACCGACCGAACTGCTCGAATCAATAGCATCCGAGGACCGTGAAGAAGCATATGAATCTGCCCTGTCGGGGCTGAATTCTAAACTGAGATCTGCTTCTTCGGCTCTTCTTAATGCGAGGAGGGATTCAACAGAAAGTTTTTACTCGGCCTTGAGAAATCTATCAACTGCAAGAGAGATTTCCGGTAGTCAGTATCTTGCAGAAGCATACCTGGGGTACGTGTACTTGACACCTCAGAGAAAGGAAGACTTTCGACTTAAGCTCAACATGTCAGGCAACAATATTGGCAATGCCTTCGGAGAGATATTTTCGAGAAAAGACATCTTCTCTTCCTGGCTTACCTACGACGCATTACCTTGCGGAATGCTGCCTGGACTGGAAATCGATCACGCTTATCTCAAAGAACTGCAAAGTCTGCTAAAGCCGGATCTTGCTGCGACAGATGTTTCCAACCTTTTGAAAGAAGTCAGCACAGAACTATTGATCGATTATCAAGTAACTCTTGATGCTATTGATGCGCTTTTGCGATCTATAAAGACATCACCCGACCTGCAGGTTGTAAGAAATGCAGCAAGTCTGCTCTTTCGAGTAATTGTCTCATCAGAGAGAGTTTCCCTTGAGCTCGAGAAGCTTGAACCTTACGTAACTGATACCGTTGGTTTGAATAATCTTGTGCATAAGATACAAGAGATCCCTGTTTCAGAGAAAGACAATCTGAATCTGCTTTATGACGTAGCGATAGCCTATAATCCTGGAGGATGGTTAAAAGGGAATGACAGCATATATGGAGAGTACGCAAGAAATCTTCTTCTAGCTTACGGACTAAATGCTCTTGACAAGATACTGGAGCTGGCAGAAAAGGAAGTTTTCGCCTGGGACGTGATGAGAACTACTGACCAGGTTGTTCCTCTTGGAGCGATCGGTGAGCTAACTCCACTAAAAGAGTACGTTCCCAGAGAGTGGTTCCATAACCTGTACGATGGGGTGTATGAATGGTGTCTGGATAAGTCCTCGGAGATTTCAAGGAATATTGAAGAAGAAAGGTTTGCCGGAGAAAACCTGAAGAAGGCAGAAACAGTTTTGAATGAAATGGAGAGATTCAAAGGACTCTACTCAACCTGGTAAGGACCAAAAGTCACACGGGTGTTACACAGGTAATATTCGAGGCATTGCGGACTTTATTAATCGGACTTATGATAGTGATGATCGCAATGGAGGTATGTGGATGCTAGAAGTTAAAGGAATAAAGTTGGTTCGAGATGAGCGAGAGATTCTAAACACCCTTACTGCCACCTTTGAATCGGGGCGTGTCTACGCGATACTCGGCAATAACGGCGTTGGAAAATCAACATTATCATATGTTCTAATGGGTCTTGAATCTCACAGAGACTACGAAGGAAATGTTGTCTTTGATGGAGAAGAGATAGACCTTCTTTCTGTATCTGAGAGAGCAAGGAAGGGTATTACTCTTGGCTGGCAGGAACCGGTTAGATTTCAAGGATTAACAGTAAAGGAGTATCTGACTTTGGGTGGAAAACTCAAGCTTTCAAAGGAAGAACTCAATGAGACCCTGTCAGTTGTAGGACTAAATAAGGAATATCTGGACAGATTCGTCGATGAATCCCTTAGCGGCGGAGAGAGAAAGAGAGTGGAGCTTGCCTCAATAATTCTTGTAAATCCAAAGGTAACAATTCTTGATGAACCTGATTCGGGTATAGACATAATGTCAATGGAAATGATAGAAAGAGTGCTGGAAAGGCTACGTGACAAAGGTTCAATAGTAATAATCATTACTCACAGGGAAGAAATCGCAAGGATGGCTGACGAAGCCTACCTTCTTTGTGGAGGGAGAATTCTGGCTTCCGGCGAGCCTGAAGAGATAGTTAATTTCTACAGAAAACTTTGCGATAACTGTCAACACATAAATGAACCTATAACAGAAGGCGGGCGGGTAGATGATTAACTCAAACTTCGAAAGAGAATTCACCGCCATTGCCAAAGAGTACGAGAGATCTGGTGGCAATGTTTCCGATTTCTTGAGAAAGGACATTGTATCGATAATTGTCAGCGGTAATAAGGTCATTGGCAGAAACACGGTTGACGGAGTCCACGTTAAAGCAAAGGAACTAAACAATGGAGTGGAAATCTGGCTTGAAATCGATGATGGAACGGTTATTGATAACCCCATTCATCTCTGTACTGGTTATCTCAAACCGGAAGGTACCCAAGAGATCCTGATTCACAACCATCTTGGAGACCACACAAAGGCAAAATTCATATCGCACTGTGTTTTCCCCAGCGGTGTAAACTTCACTCATTCCATGGTCGCAGATACCGATGTGGGGAAGTACTCCGAAATGCTTTATGAAGACACTCACATGCACAGCAAAGATGGTGGAGTGACCGTGAAGGCAACCTACAATACAGTAGTTAGAGAAGGCGGGAGTTTCCAGAATTTCTTTTATCTAACTAAGACCAGGGTAGGCAAGCTCTTCGTAAAGATGAATGTTGATCTTGAAAAAAACGCGTCGGCTCACATAGAATCAAAGGTTTACGAGAGAGAAGACGATTATCTCGAAATAGACGAGCAGCTGTATCTCAATGGCGAAGGCTCTTCGGGAATAGCAAAGACCACGGTTTTTGCAACAGACAGGAGTAAAGCGAAGATCATCAATAAAGCTTATGGAAATGCAGCTTATTCAAAGGGACACATAGAGTGCAATGAGATAATTAAAGGCGACTCTGTTGAGGTTGGAACAGTTCCCGAATTATACGTGAGAAATGAAAAGGCCGAGCTTACCCACGAAGCCTCGATAGGGAGAGTAAATGTCAAACAGATGGAGACCCTTATGTCCAAGGGACTAACTGAAGAAGAGGCAACCGATATGATAGTTAGAGGAATGCTCAGATAAAATCGGAGGGAGTCTTTGTGAACTACAGTGAACTGTATATAGTGAAAGAGCTTGTCGATCTCGTCAATATTCCCAGTCCATCGGGATTTACAGATTCAATCATCGTTTATCTCGACTCCGAGTTAAAAAGGCTTGGATTCAGTCCTCGAAGAACCAGAAAGGGAGCTCTTGTAGTTGAAATAGGTGGAAGGGGAAACCCAATAGTACTTGCCGCTCATGTCGATACGCTTGGAGCGATGGTGAAGTCTTTGAAGCCTAACGGCCGCCTGGAAATAACGAACGTCGGTGGTTTCACAATGAACAGCATAGAAAATGAAAACTGCATCATACACTCAAAGACGGGAAAGACTTTCAGCGGGACTATTCAATCAATTTCACCTTCAGTTCACGTTTTCGAAAATGCCAGATCTCTTGAAAGAAAAATCGCAAACATGGAGATACGTGTCGACGAAGAACTCAAGAACGCCGAAGATCTACAGAAGCTGGGAATCGAGGCAGGTGATTTTGTCTCTTTCGATCCTAGAGCAAATGTGACAAAGAATGGCTTCGTGAAATCAAGACACCTCGACGATAAAGCCAGTGTTGCCGTTCTGCTTGATTTTGCAAGAAGAGTTTCTGAAGGCAAGGTAACCTGTTCCAGGAAGACTTACTTATTCTTCTCAAATTACGAAGAAGTGGGTCACGGCGCATCGGCCGCTATGCCGGATGACAGCGAAGAAATCATCTCAGTCGATATGGGTGCGGTTGGCGATACTCTTGGAACTGACGAGTATGTCGTTTCAATATGCGCTAAAGATTCGGGAGGCCCTTATGATAGCACAGTTGTCAGAAGCCTTATTGAAACGGCAAAAAGAGTTGGTGCCGACTATTCTGTTGATATTTACCCATTCTACGGTTCAGACGTAGAAGCTTCTTTGAGAGCGGGATACGATGTTAGGTTCGGTCTTATTGGACCAGGAGTAGAAGCGTCTCACGGATATGAAAGGACACATTACAAAGCACTTGAAAACACTTTGAAGCTTATTGAGGGATATATAGGAAACTGAGGCGCTATGCGCCTCAGTTCATCTTCTAAAACAGGAGCTTCCCCTTTTTCTGACCCTTTTCCTGGCCAAGCTGATTCACAAAACCCGCAGGAGCGACATCGATTACTCTGTTCTTTTCGGCTTCCATAGCTTCTTGTAGTTTTTTTCTGTATGCATCCATTTTTTCTCTCAGTTCAGCTACATCACCCTGGAGCCATTCAAAGATGCTGTCTGTCAATCTTGAAGAAATCTTCTCAATCTCATCGCTTTCTTCCATCATACCGGCGTTCTTTGTGATTTCAAGCTCCTCACTAACTGCCTTTTCAACATCGTCTCTAGTAAGTTCCGGAACAACCGACTTAACCAAACGCATGGCGATATTTGTTCTCAGTCTTAAATCGTCTATAGTTGCCTCCAGATTATCTACTCTCGACATGATTGCTCCCAAAAACTGATCAAGTGATACTTGCATTTGTTTTCAACTCCCTTCAATGATTTCGCTTAGATTGTACTACGCATTGAGTTTTTTATAGTTAAGGCTTTGTTTGGGATCGTAATCTACGTATTCTTGTCTAATCTATGCCTCATTCTAAAAAGCCATATCGACAATACTGATACCATTAGGAAGCCGACGAGATCGCCTTCCGATATTTTGAAGATCCAAAAGGATGGAAGGAACTTACCGCTGAAGAATGGAGCGGAGAGAAAATCGGAAAATAGCCATCCCGAGATAATTGAAGCGACGGTAATGAAAATGGCCAGGACATTCTCTCTTATCCTTCTGAGTTCTTTGAAGATAAGAAAGGAGACCGATGCAAGAGAAGTAACTAAACAAATGGAAGAAATGATCGCAAGAATCGAGTAAGCACCTGGATTACGCAATACTATTATCGTAACTATTAGAACCATTGTTAATGGTCTCTTCAGTACTCCCCTGACCATTTCCAGTAAACTGTCCTTCGAAACGATTTTATTCTCCAGCTCCGGTCTGTAAACAAGCAATCCAAGTACAATCGCAATTAGCAAAACAGCACTTGAGAGAGAGGCGCTCCAAAAAAACATCGACACAGCCAGCATTCCTATTAGAGACTCCTGAACAAGAAGAAGTCGCATCTTCAAGCTTCCCCTTCGAAACCTTCAATAGATAGTTTGGTTTCTCCGTCGCCTGTTATATCAAGGAAGAGTTCCTCTAGACTTGATTCAGCTCTTCCAAAACTCTCTTTCAAATCTGAAAGAGTACCTTCAGCGATCAGCCTTCCGCTATCGATTATCCCGATTCGATCACACATCTTTTCGGCCACTTCAAGAACGTGAGTAGTCATAAACACAGTTGTTCCATTATCGGCCATATTTCTGAGCAAGATTCTCAGCTTTCCCGCGCTCGAGGCGTCTAGACCAACTGTAGGTTCGTCAAGAAAGACCACTGATGGTTCTCTCATCAGAGCAATTGCAACCATCAGCTTCTGTTTCATTCCATGCGAATAATCACCTATGTATTTCCCAAGATAATCGATCTTGAAGGCTTCAGCTAGATTATTGAGCTTTTTAAGCGTTTCCTTCACTGGGAGACGATAGACGTCAATAATGAATTTGACGAATTCCAGCCCCTTTAGATTCTCGTACATCTTTGGTTCATCAGGGACAACTGAAATCAACCTCTTGATCTCCATCAGGTCCTTTTGCATGTCAAGACCGTCGATAAATATCTCTCCCAGACTGGGAGAGATTATTCCTGTGAGCATCTTTATGGTAGTTGTCTTTCCCGCTCCATTTGGCCCAAGAAAGCCATATATTTCACCGGAAGCAATGTTGAGATTCAATCTATCTACAGCTACGAGAGTTCCAAACTTTCTCGTAAGGTTTCGGGCTTCAATCATTTTTCAGCCTCAAAGGCTTTATCATAGAAAGTTGCGGTCTTTGGATGGAACATTAGTTCTACAGTACCGACTGGACCATTTCTCTGTTTCCCGATGATGACTTTTGTTAATTGTGGTGAATCACTGACCTCACTCTTGTCTTTGTAGTAGTCCTCTCTGTAAAGAAACATAACGGTATCGGCATCCTGTTCTATGGCTCCCGATTCGCGAAGATCACTTAGACGTGGCATTTTATCTTCTCTTTGCTCCACTGCCCTTGAAAGCTGCGAAAGAGCAACAACAGTGATGTTCAATTCCCTTGCGAGGAGCTTCATAGATCTCGAAATCTCCGAGATTTCCTGCTGCCTGTTGTCCGATCTGCTTTTAGTATGCATTAGTTGAAGGTAATCGACAAATAGAACCTGAATATTGTGTTCCATCTTTATCCGTCTTGCCTTGGCTCTCAAGGTTCTAGGATCAAGAGATGGCTCATCGTCGATGATTATTGGCGCGGTCTGGAGAGTACTGGCTCCATTTGTTAGCCTTTTCCACTCCTCGCTTCCGATATCTCCGGCGCGAAGCCGAGACAGCTCGAAATTCGTCACATTACACAACAGCCGCTGTGCAAGCTGTTCTTTGGACATTTCAAGGCAAAAAACAGCTACTGGTAGCTGAAACTTCAGCGCCATATTGCTTGCCAGGCTCAAAGCAAAGGCAGTCTTACCCATAGAAGGTCGAGATGCAACAATGACGAGATCGGATGGTCGAAATCCTGTAGTGACTTGGTCGAGTCTTCTGTACCCAGATGCTATTCCGGTAATTCTTCCTGTAAGGGCGTTTTCTTTCAACCTTTCCAGACTGTGAAACAGTTCATGCATTATCTTTCCAATGTGCTGATAGGTTTTGGATATCTGGGCTTCGGTGATTTGAAAAATAGCTTTCTCAGCGTTGTCGAGGATCTCGTCCGTGTCTTCTCCTTCGTATGCGTTTTCGACAATCGAACTTGCCGCTGCTATGAGCGATCGAAGTAATGACTTCTCCTTTACTGTCTTACCATAATAAAAGAAATTCGCAGAGGTTGGAACGACATCGGCTAGCTTTGCCAGCTCGACTTCACCCCCAACTTCCTCAAGAACTCCGCCGGTCCTCAGTCTTTCCGTCACCGAAACTATGTCTACAGGGCTTCCTTCATCGAAAAGCTTCTCCATCGTGGAAAAAATAAGCTGATTCTTTCGTGAGTAAAAATCCCTGCCTGTGAGGAGTTCCATGACATCTGGAACAACATCTGGATCTATCAAGATACTTCCAATTACCGCCTCTTCCGATTCAATGCTGTTTGGGGGTACTCTTGTCTTCAAATCGCTCACCAACTTCTTCTAGATAATCAATAGCTATTCTCAATCAGCTCCTTTATTGAGGCGAACTCACCGTCGAAAACAAATTGGCCTCTCTCTTTGCCGGATCCACCTTTGACGTCGAACTCCTTTTTTATCCTGGTGAGAACCTCTCGGCAATCGTATCCTTTACAAAAAAGAAGAATTCTATCATCAGACTTTCCAATGATAAGATACTCCTCAAGTGTGACAAATCTTGGAATCGAAGCGAGTATACTCTCTTCATCCTCAAGAAAGATAACTCTAGACTTTGATCCGTTTATCCCTTCCGCAACATAACCCGCTAGTCTTTCAGAAAAGCTTCTGATTGTCGAATTACCTTGTTTGATTTCATTAATTAGAGACGCAATTCTATCCGGCAAATCCAAATAACTGCACGTTAGTAAGAGGGAGGAATTTGTGATCAATTTATGTTTAGTGAAATAATCATTCAGAGCCCTTTTCCCTGCAACAAAATAGACTCTGGTGAGCGACCCTTTCACTTTCTCGTGTTTCAAAATCTTCAATAAACCAATCTGACCAGTACGATCCACATGAAGACCCGAGCAGGCACTTAGGTCTATCCCGTCTATTTCGACAAGCCTTATCTCTCTTTCGCTTTCAGTGATCTCTCTCTTGATCTCTTTTCTAAGACGATATTTTTGGATTTCAGAGCTCTCGACAACAAATTTCCTTACCGCACGATCCTCACCGATAAAATTGTTGCAAAGCCTCTCTACATAATCGATCATATCATCCTTAAGAATTCCAAGTGAGAGATCGATAGTCGTGTACTCCTCGCCCATCTGAAATCCTACAGTTTCGGCATCCATTTCGCTTAGAAAGACAGCAGAAAGAAGATGTTGAGCTGTGTGTTGCTGTGAGATATCTAATCTTCTTTCCTCATCGATCCTAATATCAACCATTTCGCCCTTATTCTTTTCAATCTTTCCATCGATTTCTAAGACAACCTCGTCTTCAATTTTCTTCACAGATTTTATTTTGAAAGAATCTACCTCTCCACGGTCTCCAAGTTGTCCCGCTTCACCATCAACAAAAACATTTCCGTAACATATTTTGATGTAGGTAGTACCTTCTACAAACCATATTTCCCTTACTGCTTCTAACATACACCGCCCCCGGCCACTTGATATTATGTGCAAATATATGTAATAATTATACAGTAGCATTCATTAACTCCGTGGGTGATAACGCGAAAAATGAATATGAGGTGATTTGGTTGCAGGAAAGGCCAATCCTTTCGGTAAAGAATCTGTCTACTCACTTCAACATGGCCGAGGGAGTTGTTAAGGCCGTTCAAGATGTGTCTTTCGATCTTCATAGGGACGATGTCTTGGGAATAGTTGGGGAGACTGGCTCGGGGAAAAGTGTTACAGTCAAGTCCATTGCTGGGATGACTGACAGTCCCGGTTTTATAGCCGGGGGTGAAATTCTATTTTTCACGGATGAGTTCAGCAAGAATGGAGAAAAGGAGTATATTGATCTGGTCAAGCTCCCTAAAGAAAGCTTTTCCAAGGTAAGGGGAAAACACATCGGAATGATTTTTCAAGACCCCATGACTTCTCTTGACCCGATGTACACAATTGGGAACCAGATGATAGAAACTATTGTCCATCACAAAAAGGTTACCGAAGAGGAAGCAAGGGAACGCTCAATAAGATTGCTTGAGCAAGTAGGAATTCCCAAACCTTCGGAGAGGATTAATGACTACCCCTTTCAGTTGTCCGGAGGCCAGCGTCAAAGAGTAGTAATAGCAATAGCGCTTTCGTGCGATCCAGAGATTCTGGTAGCCGACGAACCTTCAACTGCTCTGGATGTTACGGTCCAGGCTCAGATTCTTGAACTGATGAAGGACCTTCAAGAGCAGTTCAATAGTAGCATGATTTTTATCACGCACGATTTGGCGGTGATCGCCGAAATAGCTACTAAGATCAGTGTCATGTATGGAAGCTATCAAATGGAAATGGCAGATTCAATGGAGATTTTTGAAAATCCAATGAACCCCTACACTTTTGCTCTTCTTGAATGCATACCTAGACTTGATATAAAGCAAGATCAGCTTCTTCCGATTCCTGGCCAGCCGCCAGTAATGCTTAATCCTCCAAACCTTTGTCCCTTCCTTCCAAGGTGTTCAAGGGCAACTGATCGGTGCTATAAGGAATTACCAAAGCTTGAACAACTTAAGGATAATCATTTTGTCAGGTGCTGGAACCCAATCACCAATAGAGTGTTGCTGGTCAAGGAGGCTGAAGAATGAAGCTTCTTGAAGTTAGAAATCTGAAGAAGTACTTTCCAATAAAGCAAGGTTTCCTGGTTGAAAGAGTGGTTGGTTTCGTAAAGGCAGTTGATGATGTATCGTTTTCCGTCGATCGTGGCAAGACCATTGGTATCGTTGGAGAATCCGGCTGTGGCAAGACGACAATAGGGAAATCGATAGTCCGCCTGCTTGAAGTAACCGACGGGGAAATGCTCATTGACGAAGAAGACACAACTTTTTATTTCATGAAGAAGCGTCGTGCAAAGCAATACCTTAAGGCGAAATACTTTGATACTGCGAGATTCAACAATGGTGATAATTCAGAATTTGAACCATACGAGAAGAAGATGTACGATGTTTATAATAGAGCGAACAGAGATGCATCGAAGGCCATTGATTATCTCTTTGAAAAGGCAGATCAAAAGAAGAGACTCCTTAGGAGAAAGGCGCAGATAGTCTTTCAAGATCCAATGTCCTCTTTGAATCCAAGAATGACGGTAGGACAGATGCTCACCGAACCGCTTCTCTTTCACGAACTTGCAAAGGATCTTGATGAAGCCATCGAAAAGGTAAAGGAATTGCTCGTTCAGGTGGGCCTGAAACCATATCACGTCGATAGATATCCTCATCAGTTCAGTGGTGGCCAACGCCAAAGAATTGCCGTAGCAAGGGCGATAAGCGTCAACCCCGATCTAATTGTCCTCGATGAGCCGACTTCCGCATTAGACGTATCCGTTCAGGCACAGATTGTAAATCTGTTCCAGAAACTTCAGGAACAGCTTAACGCAGGTTATGTTTTCATTTCTCACAACCTTTCTTTAGTGAGGTTCATATCTCAAGAAGTATCTGTCATGTATCTCGGAAGGATCGTAGAGCAGGGTAATAGTGAGTCGATCTTTAAGAATCCGTTGCATCCCTATACCAAGGCTCTTCTTGCCGCCGCTCCTATACCAGATCCAAAGAAGAAACGAAATCGTAAAGACCTTGTCGGCGGACAGGTACCGAGTCCGATAAACAGACCTACGGGTTGTTTCTTCAATCCAAGATGCAAATACAGGATGGATATTTGTACTAAGGAGTATCCACCCATGGTCAGGGTGGATGAGAATCATTTTGTTGCGTGCCATCTTTATTCCACATCTCAAGAACAAGGAGGGGAAAGTAAATGAAGAAACTTTCAGTGCTTCTAGTGGTTCTCATTGCAGCAGGATTTCTTTTTGCCGCTACTGAGTACCACGTAGAAGAGACATGGAACGGCAAGCCCGGAGGCACTTTCTATTATTGGGGCTTGGGAGATCCAAAGACATTTAACTATGACTGGGCACAGGAAACCAGTTCAACCGATCCTCTTGGATTCATACTGGCAACTCTAATCGAATCCGATGAGGGCGGCATGCCTACACTTCCTGGCTTGGCCAAAAAATGGTGGTTCTCTGAAGACGGACTGACATTCTTCGTTCAGATCAGAGAAGGTCTCCAGTGGTCTGACGGTGAGCCTTTTACTATCGATGACGTCTACTGGACATTTGTCGATGTGTCTTTCATTCCCGAGAACACGGCAAACGGGAACGGCTCTTACCTAGACTCGAACGATCAGCTGCCAGTGGTTGAGATCGTCGATGACACAACGATTTCTTTCACATGGACTGTCCCTATGGTTACCGCATTGAGGCAGATTGGCTTCCGCCCGATAATGCCAAAGCACGTTCTCGAGGAAGTCGTTGCCAACGGGACTTACGCAGAATTCTGGACAATTGCAGACTTTGACAAACTTGTTGGAATGGGACCATTCGTAATAACAGACTATATCGAAGGTGTAAGAATAGTCTTCGAAAGAAACCCATATTACTGGAAAGTCGATGGCAACGGAGTTAAGCTGCCCTACTTCGACAAGCTAAATTATGAGCTTCTTGCAGACCAGAACACTTCTCTTCTTAGATTCGAAGCAGGCGAACTTGACCTTTACGGACCAACTGCTGAGCAGTTCCCAAGGCTAGCAGAAATGGCCGCAGAAAAGGGTTGGATAACGGGTGTTGGTGGCCCTGCTCTTGGATCCCAATTCGTGACCTTTAATTTCAACGCCACAGATCCGGTCAAGAGAGAATGGTTCAGAAACGACGGATTCAGAAGGGCCTTTGTATATGCAATGGACAGAGATGCCATCATTGAATCCCTATACAACGGACTCGGTTCTCCACTGTACGGACCCGTATCACCGTCCAGCGGCTTCTACAATCCCGAAATCGAGAAGTTCGCTTACAAGTATTCAATCACAAGGGCTAGACTTGAATTAAAGAGAGGCGGCTTCGACTGGCTCGCAGACGGCACCTGTGTCGACGCAAATGGAAACCCAGTTGAATTTGAACTTCTTACGAACGCTGGAAACGTTGTAAGAGAAGCGATTAGCAACATCATAGTAGATGGTGCTGCGAAGCTCGGAATCAAGGTCAATTTTAGACCCATTGACTTCAATACCGTTGTTTCAAGACTGACTGATGCAACCTATGAAGCTGTAGTAATCGGTTTAACCGGCAGTGTAGACCCCGGAACAGGTTGGAACGTTTACAGGCTCGATGGCGGTTTGCACTTCTGGAACTACCCTCCGGATTACAATCCTGATGACCACATAACGGAAGACATTTACGTTCTTCCGGACTGGGAGAAGAGAGTAGACGAGATCTACAGACTCCAGACGTCCGCAGTTGACGATCAGGACAGATATGATTTGTTTGCGGAGTTCCAGATGATTTTTGCAGAGTATCAGCCAGTGGTCTTTACAATGGCTCAGAATTTCCTTTATGTTTACAAGAACAACATAAGGATGCCGGTGGAAAAGCTTACACCTGCCACTGGTCTTCTTTACCAGCTTGAAGGTTGGTGGAAAGAGTAATTTAGCGCGTTTCATTAAGCGGGAGGGCTTTCCTCCCGCTTTTACTAATATTAGTCGAAATCATTCGCAAAACAGCTAAAGTATTGAGGAGGGAATGAGGTGCTGAAATATATAGTTAGAAGGCTGATTCTTGCAATTCCCGTCTTGCTTGGGGTCTCGATACTGGCCTTCATGATTATATCCGCTGCCCCTGGAGATTTTTTGGATGCATACAGATTGAACCCTTCCATTTCGAGGGAGCAAATCACCGTTCTCGAAAGTCAGTTTGGGCTTGATCAGAATGTATTTGTACAGTATTTCAAATGGTTGGGTAATGTTCTTACAGGTAATTTCGGGTACTCTTTCAGCTATAGAATTCCAGTTTTCGAACTGGTGTGGAGAAGACTTGGGGCAACTCTTTTGTTGAGCATCAGCACTCTGATTTTCACGTGGGGAATTGGTATTCCTCTGGGTATTTATTCTGCGCTTCATCAGTACTCTCCCAGCGATCAGGCCTTTTCCTTTCTTGCGTTTATTGGCATCTCAATTCCAAACTTCTTCTTTGCACTGCTGTGGCTTTTTATGGCGGCAAAAACCGGTTGGTTCCCAATAGGTGGGATAATATCTCAGAACTTCGGCGACATGAGTTTCTTTGGAAAGATTGGAGACTACCTTTGGCATGTTGCAGGTCCGATGGTCACTCTTGGCACATCCGGGTTGGCCGGTCTGATGAGACAGATGAGAGGTCAGCTTCTTGATCAACTCAGGCAGGATTATGTTCTCTTCGCAAGAGCAAAGGGAATGCCCGAGAAGAATGTCATATATAAACACGCATTAAGAAATGCAATAAATCCTATCGTTACTATGTTTGGATATGCACTTTCCGGCTTGCTTGGGGGGGCTGTCCTGACGGAGACGGTTTTTGGTTGGCCGGGAATGGGAAGACTTGTTATAGAAGCCTTAAACGCTCAGGATTTGTTCCTTGTTATGGCAACATTACTCCTTTCTGCTGTACTTCTGGTAATCGGCAATTTGCTTGCTGATCTGTTGCTCGCCTGGGTCGATCCCAGAATACGTTATAGGCTAAGCTGAGGGGTGTGAAATGAAGAAGAAAGACATTGTCGACAATAATAATACATTGCAAAGCACAGAGATCAGCAAAGAGGATCTCTTTGAAGTAAAATATATGAGCCGCTGGCAGCTCGTTTGGAGAGCCTTGAGAAAGCACAAGTTGGGTTTGCTTTCCCTCTGGATACTGATTATAATGTACCTAATTGCGTTATTCGCAGATTTCCTTGCGCCAAACAGCCCTTACGAGCAGACTCAGGGTCTATCGTTTGCCCCGCCATCTAAAGTTCACTGGACAGATGAAGAAGGGAAGCTCACTGCTCCTTACATTTATGCCTGGGTCATGGAACGGGATCCAGAAACATACAGGACGACTTTTGCTGAAGGTGTTTCCGTAGGAGCGCTGACGGCAATCGACAAGTCCACAGGCGAGGAAATCACATTTAGGAAGGGTGAGAACGGAGTAAAAGATATCTTTCTCACAATAAAGACCGAAAGATACGCTTTAGACGCAGATGGAAATCGAGCCAACATAGGGCAACCAGATTATTCCATTATCCAGAACATCAAACTGAATGAACTGGAGCTTTTTGAAAGGACACAGGTTAGCGAAACCACGAACAAAACTACAATAGACTCTTTGAGCCCTAGCAGGTTTAGAGAGCTTCAAAAAATTGGACCACCTGTGAAGGTGGTGACTGAAAGGACACTTCACAGAGTCTTCGCTCAGAAAGAGGATGAAATTGACGATGTTGTTCTTGAAGCCATAAGTCTTTACAACGAAATAATTGATCTTGACGGAGGAGATGTGGAGCTTGCTCAAGAGTTTCTTGCCGAGCTTGAAATCTCTCCTACTCTTCTTGGGGTAATCGTTGAGCCTGAAGTCAAGACTTACGAAACCGTGAAGTACCCTGTTAAATTCTTTGTGAAGTCTTGGGAATACAAGCTCTTCTGGTTGATCCCAACAAACATTCATCTATTCGGTACCGACCAGCCTTCGAAGCTGCTTTTATTCGGAGCAGACAGATACGGAAGAGATGTCTATTCAAGAATTCTGGCAGGCTCAAGAATCTCCATGAGTATTGGTTTACTTGCTATAATGATAACTTTTTCTCTTGGCCTATCAATAGGAGGTGCTGCCGGTTACTTTGGTGGAATTACTGACGAGATACTAATGAGAGTAACAGAAGTTTTGATGTCTATCCCGAGTTTCTACTTGCTGATCTCATTGCGGGCAATACTTCCCACCAGCATTCCATCACATTTGACCTATCTGCTGATAGTGGTAATACTTAGCTTCATCGGCTGGCCTGGAATGGCAAGGGTCATTCGTGGAATGGTTCTCGGTCTAAAGGAGACGGAATTCGTCCAGGCTGCTGTTGCTATGGGCTATCCTTCTTCTCGAGTGATACTAAGGCATATTATTCCAAACACGGCAACCTACATTATTGTAGCCGCTACTCTGTCTATACCAGGCTATATACTGGGCGAGGCCGGGTTAAGCTTCCTGGGCCTCGGAATCACAGAACCTTCTGCAAGCTGGGGGTTGATGCTTTCACAGGCACAGAGTATTAAAGCAATGACTGAAGCTCCTTGGCTTCTTATTCCTGGTATCTTTATATTCATTGTGGTCATGGGATTCAACCTTCTAGGCGACGCCTTGAGAGATGCTCTCGATCCAAGATCTCTAGGGTACTAAACCTAAGAACCTAATAGATTGATTGTATACAGCGGGTCGGATGACCCGCTTTCTTTCTTTGGCTCAACTTTGACAGCAATAAATCTGAAAACAGTTAAACATGGGGAAAAATGAAAAGAAAAACGACATACCACCACAGTGGTCTATTATGCAATCTCTTTGAGCAGATCCGGAGGTCTTATCTTGAGTGCTTTGAAAGCGTCGTAAGCATTGCCCATCGTTTCAGTCCTTGCAAGAAAGCGTTTGTTTTCTACCGTTATCTCAACTGCCCTTATCTCTGTCAAGTCTTCGAGTATTTCTCCATAAGAGAAAGTACTTCCAATCTCTTTCAGCTTTCTGTATAACTCAACTTTGACAGCAAGAAATCTGAAAACAGCCAAGCAAGGGGAAAAATGAAAAGAAAGATAGACGTACCACCACAGTGGTCTATTATGCAATCTCTTTGAGTAGATCCGGCGGTCTTATCTTGATTGCTTTGAAAGCGTCGTAAGCATTGCCCATAGTTGTTTTCAGTCCTTGCAAGAAAGCGTTTGTTTTCTACCGTTAGCTCAACTGCCCTTATCTCTTTCAAGTCTTCAAGTATTTCTGCGTAGGAGAAAGTACTTCCAATCTCTTTCAGCTTTCTGCATAAGGCAGTCTCCATTACAAGTGCAAGGAAACAGATCATTATGTGTCCATTCACCCTTGTTTGCTGCAGAATATAAGTACCCTCGTGTCTGTGTAATGGTATATGGGGCGAAGATCGAGTCCGCTCTTCAGTTCCCTGAAGGCCCTCTCTACTTTCCACAGTAACTTGTATGATTGAGCAACCTCTCTATTGGTTAGTTTTGTGTTTGTTCGCTCTTAGAACGTATTTGCCATCATATTTGATTTCCGAAGCCATCTTTTCCTGGTCTATCTTCACATCTGTTTTCTGGATATTAAGATTTCGCTTTCTTTTTCTTCCAAAAAAGCCCAGAAGAGTCAACATTTTGAGAGTAGACCTGAACCTATGGAGCAGAACAATTGTTTTTCAGCTAGGAAATTTCGCCTGAAACAGACAATCTCGTCTAGATTCTGAATGAAAGGAGGTGCGTTGAACATAAACATAATAAACTTTCTTCAGGGAACATTCGCGACTCTTTCGGAGAAATCTTACACAATCGAACAGGTTTTCTTTATCCGGGCAGCGCACCAACGTTTAGCAGATTGCTTGCTCTCTCTTACCGTTAATCTCTTACAAAGAGTAGACGACACGCAATTTGAATGATCAGTTTGAAATGAAAATTGTGAACTGATCTTTTGGCAAAGTTCAATCAAAACTGATCTGTGTTAGACTCTTCCCGAAAAACTGTATATACTGGTTTGTTCAGTTCGACCCTTCAGTGAGGTTCCGTCTAGCAGATTAAGAATAAATAATCACTAATGGAAGGGCTGAAGAGAGTATCTCAACCAGAAACAACTAAGGCTGGATGACCTGTGGTAAAGTTCCTGAAGATACAGAAGATATTTTCAGACTGACTATAATGAAGAATTCCTGCGTAATCTCTTTTTCCTCCCCCAGTCTAACACTCTTGAGATGTCTTGCTAAAGACGTTCTTTAGTATAGATTCCTCTGTCCTTTCTTCCATAATCTCCTTTGCTCGCCAATTTTCGAATGTCTTTCAGCAAATCTATTTTGCGGTGCTTCTTGTACTTCAAACGCTCTTTAACATTCTTCTCCGTCTGTTGTCTGGTCATTTCACACTTAGCGTTGTAAAAAAAGGAATTCAAGCGTTTTTCTGTTTTTTGCTGAAGATTTGAGCTTCGAAATGAGACCACCTACATACCTAAAAAGAGCTATCATAAGGCCGACTGACGCTTCCTTCTCCCTTCTGCAGTATCTCTAAAACTCTTTTACTTCAAGACTCTAAAATCCGCGCAACGTACCCTCAGGGGAAAACTTTCGGTTGGGTTGACTAGTCTTTCCCAACACCGCACTTTTCGGGGATTCCTAAGCAGAGGGAAGCAAGCTCGCCAATACTTTTGTATGTCTGAGCAGTGAGGAACTTTGGACAGCTCTATTTATATTGGCTAGGATAGCTTCTAGCTGCTAAAGATTTAACCACGGAAAGTTTGACAAGGTTTCTATTGTGCTAGACCTTCTTACTTGTTTCTCCTAACTGACTACTGCGAACAGCTGATCTCGTGAAAGCAGTCTATTTCTCTTCCTTTTCACCGGAGATCATTATCATTAATACTATCAGCGCAGCCATAGTGAACACGACTATTCCCGGCAACAAATAACCCATGATGGTAAACAGCAAAGAAGAAGGTATGTAGTCTCTCAATGGAAGAAGCCACCAGCTAAACCCTCCCGCAAGGCTCTCCCTTATATAGAGCACTAGAGTCGCGGCAAGAAGAAGCTCTTCTAAAACCGGAAGTGCTATTCTCTTGGCTAAAGAGCAATACTGGAGGAAAAAACCCGTCACGAAAAGTGTAATCGGAAACAGAAAGTCCATGATGTCAATATCAATGCTCTTCCCTTCGAGCACTGAGTTTACGATCTGACCCCCTCCAAAAAGAAGTGCAATAACCACTGCAACAATCATAAGAAGATTCCCGAGAAATATGTAAATGCCCTTCATATGATCACCTCAAAAAAAACCGGCCCGTGTTGGGCCGGCTCATTTTCAACATAAATTAGAATTTGTAATTGTAATAAAGACCCGCGTACCAAGTGTCTGCTGGATCAAATACATCGACCCCAGCCTCAAAGTTGAAACCATCAATGAGAACTGGGAATGTCAAACCTAATACAAGCTCTTTAGAAGCGTCAAGGAAATAGTAGCCACCTGCGGCTGTAATCGAAGGGTTGAAACCGCCCATTGCTAGATCAAGAGCTGCCTCTCCATACACAGATATATCCTTAGCATCGGCAAGAACATCTCCAATGATCTCTGCACCAAATTTCCTTGATCCATTTCCGTAGAAGGTATTGAAATCACCAGATCCTACATAAAGGTCAACACTGACAGGTCCAGCAGCCCAACCGTTGGACTTCACCAAGAAACCGAGAGTCATAGCCTGTGTTGCTGCTCCGAAATCATAATCGTAACCAAACTTCACGCCTGCCCAGCCTATACCGTCCTTGGAAATGACCGGCTGTATCCAAGTCTCAATGGCATTCGCCTCAATATCATACTTCACGTCGCCTGTGATCTTGAGAACTCCAATTTCATACGCTGCTTTAAGCCCAACATACTGACCCAGTGTGTCGGAGTACCTTGCACGAGGAGTCAATGTCAACAAACCTACGTTCAGCGTGTACTTGGCATCAACAACATAGTTGAATGTAGCTGTACCAAGAAGATCCGTTGCTTTTACTCCACCAGAAATGTCAAGGCCTGGCAAAGGAGTCAAAGTTGCTTCAGCGATGAAATCTTCGCTCCACTTGAGAGCATCGAGTCCTGTCTGAACGGCAAAAGAGAAGATATCCCAAGAACCGAACAATGCAATCTTGTCTGTTGCAGCTTCCTGAGTACCGATGCTCAATCCGAGGTCTTTCAGTACCAACTCCATCGTGACATTTGCCACGTCGTCATCGTACCATTTGAACCAGTTTAAACCTGGATTTGCATCTGTCCCGCCGGCTAAAGATTTCGCGGCGTACCAGCTCAGTGCTGCCGCATCATTCTCCACTGTGAAAGACTTTAGGTTGACAGTGGTTTTGTCCGATGGGAGAACAATCGTTAGATCGAGAGTGATGTCCGTAACATCGGCCTTGGCACCGAAACTAACTGATAATTTTTTGATTCCAAGAGCGGTATCAAGCCCGCCTTTGTCAAGTTCCACATGGCCCCAGATCGTACCTTTGATTGTAGGGCTCAGAGTAATGGTAGCCGAGAAAGCAACCGAGATAGCCAGAAGTACCACTAAGATTCCAACAAGCTTCTTCATGCACACTTACCCCCTTTATAAGAGTGTTTTTGGTTTTTGGTGATGCGCATAACGTAAATATACCACATTTTATGTAACAAAAGCAAACTCACATGTTGCTAAGTTGCACAGAAAGATCATTTCAGGATTAGCCCGACCGCTCCAAATGCAAGTGCTACAAAAGAAAGGATAATCGCTGCATTTGTATTGATCACATTCTGCTTCTGAGTCTCTTCGAGAGCTGAAATCTTACCTTCGATAATTACATCGTTCTCTTCGAGGGCGGCTATTCTAGTTTCAGCTGCCTCAAGCGCAGACTTGTCTGCCTTGTTTCTGTCGAGCTTGAACATCTGAATTGCCATTGTGTTAGTGATGCTCTCCAGGCTGTCTACTGCTCCTTCCAAAACTCCTACCTTACCCTCAAGAGTGCCAGTTCTACCTTCGAGGGAAGCAATCAAATCGGCATGATCATCAAGAACTGCGATATTAGCATCGATCTGATCAAAGGCAACTTCAAGCATTTCGTAGTTATCCGTTACCTCATCTCCCAGGAGAGCGAGCTCGCCTTCAAGATATCCAAGCTCTGCTTTCAGACTCTCTTCTGCGAGACCAAGCTTCTTGTAGAGGAAATTCATCTTTGTCGTTAGCTGCTCGGGTGTCACGTAGTCAAGCTCCGAAATCCTCTTGTTAGCTGCAATAATTGCGTTACTAAGCATCTTAGTTGTGACTTCGAGATCCGTGACCCTTCCCTCTACTGCTTCCACATCGCCGGCTGAAGCCTTTGCCGAAAGCTCTGTCTTCAATTCAGAAAGCTGGTTGTCCAGAGAATCAAGTCTCGCAATGTTCAGGTCAACCTGATCAAATAGAACTTCCATGGTCTCGTCAATCCCAAATAGAGCTACTTCAATCTCTTCAATTTCAGTGTCATAGTACTTGACTTCGGGCATCTTGGCAATGCTGTCCTGAATCTTGAGGATCCTCGTGTACATGAGCGAAAGCTTGTCATTTAAGGCCTCATTGGTTACGTAAGGCTCGAGATCTGGCATTTCGCCTGCTAGTTTCGACTCGAGAGCCGAAAGATCGTCCTTCGTAGCCATACTTCTCCTCATAGCAAAAAGATCTGACGTCACGCTGTTAAGAACGTTTTCAGTAGCCTCAAATCTGGAAGTCAAATCAGCAACTGTCTCTGCCTGCTCGCTATTGTCGTTCTTCAAATTGGCAATAGCTTGACCGAGAAGCTTAACTGTAACTTCGAGATCGGTTGCTCTGTTCTTAAGAGCCTCAACATCCGAAGGAACGCTGCTCATCGAATCAAGTCTTTCGCTGATTAGCACGATTCCTTCATTTGCGGTGACTGCTTCCATGGATAGTCTGTCGATCTCATCGTAAAGGAAAGCGACCGTATCGTCAAAGGTTTTCAACGACACAAAGTCTCCAGTCATTCCACTTTGTTTTAACGATGCGACCGTTGCCTCAAGTGCCCTCAGTTCCGCTGTTAAGTCGACCAAATTCTTCTTGTCGTCAGAGATCTCCAGCGAAAGCCCCGCGACTTTCTTCGTAAGAGAGAAAACCACTTCCTGGAGTTTAGCATCCCCGGCATCAGAATAGTCCATAAACCTGGCAAGAGTCATTGCTAGCTGGTAACGCGTAGCAAACTCACTACCTCTGAATGTGCCATCAGGGAAACCAATGAACAATCCACCGGCTGTCGTCTTAATAACGCTGTCGTAGGCCCAGTGATTTTCTGACAAATCGCTGTACTCGACACCCAAAGATAAGGATGCAAAAGCAACAACGATCAGTGTCAGTATAGAAAGCTTCTTCATGGATCCTACCCCCTTTCAAAATGTTGTCATTTTCTACAGCAAACTACGAATTTATTATACAGTAAAGACACGTGCATATTCAAGAGTAACTAGCACTTGACAAGGCGATAGAAACGCTTTTTTCCGATTCTCAGAACATCTCCATCGGAAATTTCGATAACGGAATGAATATCATTCAAGACTTCATCATTGACTTTCACTCCGCCCTGATCTATAAGTCTTCTCGCTTCGCTTCTTGATGAAATATTAGCATGAGAAACCAGAAGATCGACAATTGAAACACTCTCTGTCGATATTTTTATTTCCGGTATCTCTTCGGGCAGCTCTTTGTTTCTAAAGATTTTTATGAACTCGTCTCTTGCACTGAGCGCCGTCTCTTCCCCATAGAACTGAGATGTTATCTCCACCCCAAGCTCGAGCTTTAAATCCCGTGGGTTTACCGACTTGCTCTTGATCATTGTCTCGATTTCGGAAAGTTCTACTTCGCTCTTGTCGGTCAGCAATCTGAAATATTTCAGTATGAGGGTGTCGGGAATTGACATGAGCTTTCCGAACATGTCTCTTGGGGTATCGTCAAAAGCTATGTAATTATCGTAGCTCTTTGACATCTTGAGTTTTCCGTCCGTCCCTTCAATAAGAGGAACAGTGAGAATCGCTTGGGCCTCAAGGCCATGCTCCTCCTGAATCTTTCTTCCGACGACGAGGTTGAAGAACTGATCATCTCCACCAATCTCGACATCGGCTTTCACAACAACAGAATCGTAGGCCTGAGCGAGAGGATAAAGAAACTCGGAAATTCCAATTGGTTCGTTCTCCTCGTACCTCCTGGCGAAGTCATGTCTTTCCATCATTCTGGCAACCGTGTACTTTGAGGAAAGCCGAATAACATCTTCGAAACTCATCGCATCCAGCCATTCGGAATTGAATCTGATTTCTGTAAGCTCTCTGTCGAGTATCTTGAATGCCTGAGTGCTGTAAGATTCAGCATTGATCTTCGCTTCCTCTCTGGAAAGCATTGGTCTCGTCTTTGACCTTCCGGAAGGGTCACCGATCCTAGCCGTAAAATCTCCAATAATCAATACAACTTGATGACCGAACTTCTGAAAGTGACGCAGCTTTCTCAAGACCACAGCATGACCCAAGTGAAGATCCGGTCTGGACGGATCTACACCAAGCTTAACCCTCAACGACCGTTTACTTTTAAGCTTTCTAAGAAGCTCCTCCTCTGAGATCAACGATACGTGATTCCTGGATAGCTCCTTAAGTTGTTCCTCAGGGGTCAACAACTCTACCACCTTATGCGCCAAATGCTCTCGAAATTACAAATGCGATCAAAATACTGTTCACCATGAATCCGATAGCAAGGCCAAGCGTGATTTTACCCATAGTGTCCAGCCCCTTCTTTCTGCCAAACATGGTATGAGACGCACCGCCTCCAAAAGCCCCGCCCAGCTCCGCGGACTTGGACATTTGCATCATTACGGCAATTCCTAATCCCACACTTATCGCAATGTGCAGGGAAATCAGTACATATGCAAGAACAACCATCAAAGAATACCTCCTGTATCTTCTAACGCTCTTCTGGTATTATACAATATGTGCGGATTTGTAGCAAACGAGAAGCCTGAGTTGGCGGGTGGTATTTTGAATGACAAAACGGTAATTGTTTACCTTCCTTTGAAGCCAGAAATGGCTAAGGCCAATAATCTCCCGATAAAGCTCCCGATCCTCGTCCAGGACATGGGGAATGTTCTTGACCTGGACAGAATAGACCTTGACATAATCATAAGGGGTCTTGAGGCTCAATGCCTTTTGGAGAGCGACGATTATTATGAGTCATACCTAATTTATTACTACTATGAAGCCTTCAAAAGATCGTTGAATTCCGGCAATTTCGATGAATCGAAGAAGTTCCTGGAAAGGGCAGGAAAAATCAAAAAGGACTATAGGTATCATTTCTATCTTGGATTGTTGCTTAGGGAGGAAGGAAAGATTGAGTTGTCGGAAATTGAGCTGAGACAAGCGATAGAAATGAATCGGGAATTTTACATTGGTTATTATGAGCTTGGCAGATTGTTTCAGCTTCAAGAGGAATACGACGAAGCGGTCTCTTCATATGTGAAGTCCGTTGAGAAGTCTGGAGGACAGTTTCCTCTACCTTTTGTCGCCACGATTGACTGTTTCATTTCAAAGGGAGATTACAGTGCCGCAATGGAAGTTATTGACAACGTGAATGAACAGTTTCCTCTTTATTCGGAAATCCTTCTCAGGAAGGGGGTTATCTTGAACGAAACCCAAAAGTATTCCTTAGCCGAGGCGACTTTTTCCGAAAATATTGGACTCGGGGAAGACTGGAAGAGTTTCTACAACCGCTCCTTTTCAAGGGCTAGACAGGGGAAGTTGTTTGAGGCTTATGATGATTTGAAGACTGCATTCAAGATCAGTGGAAATTCCGAAGTGCTTTACGAACTAGCCATCTCAGAGAAGAATATGGGAATGCTTGAGGACTCTCTTTCTCACTGTGAGAGATACTATAATGAGACCCTAGACGAAAAGGCTCTGGTCCTGAAAGCACGAATACTTGATATGATGGGTGATTATGATAGCGCGATCGAGGCAACAGAGGAAAGATATGTGGAGCTCAAGAATGTGCTTCTGATTCACAAATATCTTGCCGAAGGTAAGATAAAGAGAGATCTTCCCTTTGAAGAACCACTGAACGAGTTTTACTATAGATCATTGCAGAACAAAATTGCTAGAGATGGATTCTCTGATTGCAGATTGATCGAATCCGGAAGGATAAATATCGAGAGGCTTACAGAGCTTCTTACTGAACTGGGGATCGATGATTTGACTGAGAGAATCTCTCTGCTATCTGAAGGGCTTCTTCCAGGCAAAACGAGAGAGGTCACTTTACCCGAAGTTGGACTGTTCACCACACTTATTTTTGAGATGCAGTTTTTCCCTTCACAGCAGGAGTATCTTCCGTATCTGATGTCTTTCCTCGTTTCCGGCAAGGGTAAGACGACTGCGATTTTCAAGACTCTGTTGTATCTTCAGAGATGGTCTCTCTCCGGTCTGCCTTTCAGAATCGAAGCGTTCGTGGACGAGTATATAGAAGAAATCAAGGATCTCAGCTTTGACTTTGGGCTGAAGATTGCCAGGATAATTGAATACGGAGGATCGGATATTGACACTTTTGAAGAGGAACAGGATGTAGATCCTGAAGCGGCGGTGCTTACTATCATATATTCACTTGAAAAGGGAACAATAAGCGAGTTGAGGACTCCCGATTGCTCGCTAAACAGCTATATTACCAGGCTTTCTGGAGCAGGAGGATAAATTATGAATAACGTTGACGAGTTACTGGAAAGATTTTTCAACGCACTTGAGAATGATACGAGCGACCTAACCGATGAAGACAAAATCTCCAGTATTCTGAGTTCGGAGTTTAATCAGAAGGAGAGAGAAACGCTTACAGGTGTCCTTGATTCTCTCTTCGGCGAAGTCACAAAAATGGTTGAAAACCCAAAAGAATACTTTTTTAGCAACGAGCAGGAGAAGCTGGACGAATATTTGAAAGAAAAGAACAAAAAACTTGATAATCCTGACTGAATAGGTGTATAATCCTTTCGTAGGGTTACTTCAGCGCAAAGTATTGCCGGTGTTATGCACCGGTCTTTTTTTGTTGTTTGGAAACCAAAACCTTTGCAGCTGTTTTCCAGGGAAGGATTACGCACTTCGCTCTCATAGGATGTTCCTTCAACCCCTCAAAAAAAGCGGCATCACCTATTTTTGACCCATCATAATCCTCACCACGTATCATTTTCTCAAAATTCACAATTGTCGCAGCTGCTTCATCAAGTGACTTACCTTCAAGAATCTCTGTCATGACTGCAGCTGACGCCTGACTTATCGCACAGCCTTCACCCTCAAATCCAATAGTATCTACAACTCCTCTTCCAATAATCAGATAAAGAGTGATCGAATCTCCACAAGAAGTGTTCGAACCTTCGACTGTGTAAGTGCAATCCTCTATCCGTCCTCGGTGGCTATTGTTCTTGAAGTGATACATTATGAAGTCGGAATATAATTGCTCGAAGTTCATAAGAACCACCTCTCTGCCTTACTAATCCCTTCGATAAGTCTTTCCACATCTTCAACCGTATTGTAAAAGTAGAATGATGCTCGACAAGCAGAAGTAATGCCAAGAGCCTCCATCTGAAGTTGGGCACAGTGATGACCGCTCCTGATCGCAACTTCCTGAGTTCTTCCAAGGAATTCGGCCAGATCGTGAGAGTGTATATTCTTGTGAGAAAAGAGCAAGATCGCATGACTATCTGGCGGACTGTAAACAGTAACATTAGAGATCTGTTTTAGCATCTCTCTAGCGGTTTCTGTAAGATATGAAACGTGCTTATGTATCGCGGACATACCGATCTTGTTCAGGTATCTGCAGGCCGATGCAAGTGAAACGGCACCGGAAATGTTCTGTGTTCCGCCTTCCAGTCTGGAAGTTCTCTCCTTTGCGTAGCTCGAAGTCTCAATACTTACCCGATCTACCATACCGCCTCCGAATACAAATGGTGTGAGATCATCCAGGAGTTCTGCCCTACCAACAAGACAGCCAATTCCAGTTTCTGCAAGCATTTTGTGACCGGAGAAGACCAGAAAGTCCGAGTTGACCTTCTTGAAATCAAAGATCTCATGCGGAACCAGTTGAGCTCCGTCGATTACTATCAAACCGCCAAAAGAGTGGACAAGCTCAGTCAAATCTTCAAAAGGAGTTCTGTAGCCTGTGGCATTAATCAGTCCCCCAATAGAAAAGACAAACGGCGCCTCTACCCCAGTTAGGTTCTCTTCAACCTCTGTCATAGTCAACTCCGCCCCCATGATGGGCAAAGCCACGAACTTAATTTCATTCTTCAGGCTGTGATACTGCCACGGAAGGAAGTTACTGTGATGCTCGAACGTTGGGACTACAAAAGTTTTGTACCGACCGGAAGTAGCCAGTGCATTTGCAATGATGTTCAGACTCTCTGTGGAGCCCTTTGTGAATATTAATTCGTCTCTTTCTGCTCCGATGAACCTGGCAACTTCGCTTCGACTTGATTCATAAAGAGCTGTCGATTTCTCCGCAAGTGGGTAGACAGCTCTGTGCACATTTGCATTTTCACGCTCGTAAAACCCCTTGACCGCATCAATTACACTTTGCGGCTTTTGAGCGGTCGCCGCGCTATCCAAATAGGCTAGTGACGGATAGTGTCGAAAGACAGGGAAATCCCTTCTGACTTCCTTGATGCTAATATCGGATGTCTCTTTCAAACTCATCTCTTACCACCCCCGAGTGGTCTGGGAAGATCTCATCGATTTCTCTTAAAGTCGGCTCAAACTTACCTTGAACGATGATGCTCATAGACTGGTCCCTTGTAAGTCCTCTCGACATAAGATAGAAGAGCTTCTGCGCGTCAATGGATCCCACAGTTGCTGCATGAAAAGCGTCGACTTGATTCTCTCCCACAAGAAGTGAAGGTATTGTATCAGCCCTTGCAGACTCGGATAGCATTAAGATGTTGCTGTATTCGCTTCCCTTAACTCCTTTTGCTCCTCTCTTAATGTCTATTGTCCCTCTGAAAACACTCCTGCTGTTGTCAAGTAGTACACCCGACCCTGAAATTCTTCCCTCTGACCAATTTGCTCTGTGTCTAACAACATATTGCATATCAAGAACAGTATCACCTCTCGCCACAAAAAGAGGCATAAAAGATGCAAGAGCCCTCTCTCCTTCTAAAAGAGCCAAGTGAAAAGCCGCAGTTGACGCGTTGCCACAATTCACCTCAAATACCCTAAGCTTAGCGTTTTTCTCAAGAAGATACAGGTTATTGATGAAAACATGTCCCCTTTCAGTCACTCTATTTAGGACTAAAAGCTCTAAAGATGAGCCTTCCTTTATCAAGAACCTGTTGTTCTGAAGCAGCCAGTTTCCAAAACGTCCGCTATCGATTACTACTTTAAGACTCGAATTTTCTCCTAAGACAAACATATTGCTCGAAATCCTTGAATCACGGTTAAATGCAACTGAGTAAGACTTTTCCGCTGATTTGTTCGGAGGTATAGAAATCATTGATCCTTCGCTGAAGAAGATATCTCCTAGCAGAAGGATCTTTCTGTCAAGACCTTCAAAATCCAGTTTATCGAGAAGCTCTACCTCGTCGCTCTTCATCGAAATAAGCGGTCTGACAAAAGGATCTGAGTAAGACAAACTACGCCTTGGAGAGATTTCCGGCAATTTCATCCCGGTAAGCTTCAATCTTTTCCATGAGGGGAAGGCCAGCGTTCTATACTCTGAATACCTGTTACTCATGAAAGCCAACATCGCAGGCGAAGATGCCTCAGCCGAAATCAGAAAATCTCGGTTGTCGTAGTCCTTAATTGACAGTTCCTCTCTTCTTGTTGGTTTAACCATTTCGAAGTTTTTGTGAACCAATTCCGTAGTCATTTCCATTGTTTCCACCTCATCCTATGCTGCTTTCCATTTCCGTGTCTATCAGTCTGTTCAGCTCAACTGCATATTCAACAGGTAGCTGATGTGAAACAGGTTCCATGAAACCTCTTACTATGATCGCTTTGGCTTCCGATTCACTTAAGCCACGACTCATAAGGTAGAAAATCTCTTCTTCTCCTAATCTTCCAATTCTGGCCTCATGACCGACTTCTGCAGCATTATTCATCACTTGGATTATTGGAACAGTATCGGCCCTTGATTCATTATCGATCATTAGAGCAGTACACTTAACCGACGACCTTGAGTTCATTGCACTTCGAGAAATGTCCAAAAAACCTCGATAAAAGGCCCAGCCTCCACCCACGCTGATGCTTCTGGCATCAACCAGTGAACTTGTGTCTGGAGCCAGGTGAATCACCTTCGATCCTGTATCCATATGCTGACCGGGACCGGCATAGGTAATTCCAAGATGCTCAGCTCTGGCACCCCTGCCTCTTAGAACAGATGATGGATAGAGCATGGTCTTCATGCTTCCCAGTGAACCAGATATCCATTCCATCGTTCCGCCTTCTTCGACAATTGCCCTCTTGGTATTCAAGTTGTACGTGTTCTTGGACCAGTTCTGAATCGTAGAGTACCTGACCTTAGCATCCTTTAGAACAAAGATTTCTACCATGCCAACATGAAGATTGAGATCGTTGAATCTCGGAGCTGAACAGCCTTCTATGAACTGGAGATCGGAACCTTCATCTGCAATGATCAACGTGTGCTCAAACTGGCCACTGCTTTCCACGTTCATTCTAAAATATGCCTGAAGAGGAAGTGGGACTTTGACTCCTTTGGGTACATAAACGAATGAACCGCCACTCCAGACAGCTCCATGCAGTGCCGCAAATCTGTGATCTGTCGGAGGAACAGCCTTCATGAAAAATCTCCTTACCAGTTCAGGATACTTTTTGACAGCCGTCTCCATGTCGAGGAAGACAATACCAAGCTCTTCGAGCTCCTTCCTTATGTTCTGATACACAATTTCCGAGTCAAACTGAGCACCGACTCCAGCAAGAGATTCTCTCTCCGCCTCGGGAATGCCAAGCTTCTCAAAGGTCTCCCTAATTTCTTGTGGAACATCGTCCCAGGATCTATGCTTGTCGGAATCCGGACCGAGATAGGAGATTATTCTGCTCAGATCAAGACTCTCAGTGCTTACTCCGAATCCTGGTTTGCTCGAGAGACTGAAAGCCTTGAAAGACTGAAGCCGCTTCTTAAGCATCCATTCGGGCTCATTCTTCCTTTTCGATATATCGATTACTTGGCTCTCTCCGAATCCCCTTTCGCTCATAAAACGGTACTTTGTATTTGAAAGAAAATCAAACCTTGAACTGTCTAGGAAGACCTTTTCTCGCATGATCAGACCCCCTTGAGTGAGTCAAAGATCGCTTCATATCCATTCTCTTCGACTTCTCTGACAAGTTCTTTTCCTCCACTCATTGCTATCAATCCATCGATCAAGATGTGGACACGGTCGGGTTCAACATACTCAAGAAGTCTCTGATAGTGTGTGATTAGTAAAACTGAGTTTTCTGGATTTCTGAACCTGTTTATTGACAACGCTATGCTTTTCATAGCGTCAACATCCAACCCGGAATCTATTTCGTCAAGAATCGAAAACCTTGGCTTCATGAAGTTCATCTGAACTATCTCGGCTTTTTTCTTTTCTCCTCCGGAAAAACCTACGTTCAAATATCTGTCTATTAATTCACTTTCTAGACCAAGTTCAAGAGATAGTTCGTCGATTTCCTTGCTCATTTTCAGCAATGGCACCCTGCTGCCCGTACTTTGAGAGACTGACATAAGAAAGCTCCTGAGTCTGATCCCTGGAATTTCCTGAGGATGCTGAAAGGTCATGAACATTCCCATTCGAGCTCTTTCATCTACGGTTAATCTAGATATATTCTTATTCATGAATTTCACAGTACCACCAGTAACTCTGTATTTGGGGTTCCCCATCAGCACATTCGCAAGCGTTGATTTACCGCTACCATTGGGTCCCATAATAACGTGTAGCTCCCCGTTTCCTATTGTGAGACTCAACCCTTTCAATATCTTTACGTCATCTTCCGCCAATACTACGTGCAAGTTCTTAGCTTCTAAAAGAGTCATTCCATTCCCTCCAAACCCGGTAATTATTATCTGGATTATAACATAATGCCGACAATTATTGCCGATAATCAACACCAATAAGTACGATACCGTTTCAAGGATATATAATTGGAGAAATTAAGGTATGGAGGTGCTTGATGCTCTATGTAGTCTTTATAGGTGTCCTCATGGGTCTTGCCAATCTTATTCCAGGAGTGAGCGGAGGCACTATTGCACTCCTTGGAGGCTTATATGAACGTTTCGTGGGCTCGATTTCCTCAGTGTCCGCTTTTAAGATTCGCAAAGAAGATGTCGTTTTCCTCATCGAAATTGTTGCGGGGATTGTTATAGGAATCCTCGGCTTTTCAACCCTAATAGATGTTTCTCTTTCGAGAGTTCCTTCTTTGATGTACGGCATCTTTTCGGGACTTGTCATAGGAGGAACTCCCGTTGTATTCAAGAGAATCGAGAAATTCGATTCCAGCTCATTTTCTTTCCTTGTAATAGGGGGTTTGCTCGTCTATCTTGTTTCCATTCTTGCTTCAGGGCCGGGAAAAGAAGCTGTTCTAAATCACAATACAGCGAGCCTTTTGTATGATGTTTTTGCTGGATTCTTCGGTGCAGCTGCGATGGTTCTGCCAGGTCTCAGCGGTGCCTTCATTTTGTTGATTATGGGTGAATACACTAGGGCTATAGCTGCATTAAGACACTTCGATTTCATAATCATAGTGTTCATAGGAGTTGGAGTTATCCTTGGAATTGTATTCGTGAGCAGATTAATGAAATTTCTGATGAAGAGATTCCGGAGTCAGACATTCGCTTTTCTCCTAGGTCTAATGATAGGTTCACTTCCTGATTTATTTACGAGACCCGGAAGCAATTCAAATGTTCTTCAGATTATTATCGGATTGGTTTCTGGACTGGCGATTTCGTATCTTTTAAGCATGTTCGAAAAAAAGACAGAATAGAACCCTGACTACTTACTGTGATTGATCGCGACTCTATGAAGGCGCTTGTCACAATCGAGCAACTCACCTATACCTTTTACGACACAGGTTCTCGGATCCTCTGCAACAACTGTCTTTATTCCAGTCTCTTGAATAATCAAGTCTGGAAGTCCCCTAATTAGGGAACCACCACCTGTAAGAACCACACCGGTATCCATTATGTCCGCAGCGATCTCAGGAGGCGTATCTTCCAAAATCTGGCGCAGATTCAATACGATCTCCTGAAGAATCTGAGAAATGGCTTCGTGAACATCATCGGAAGTGATTCTTATGTTCCCGGGAAGGCCATTCAGTGCGTCTCTTCCACGTACTTCTAGTTCAAAACTCTCCAGCGTTGGAAAGGCCTTTCCTATTTTGGTTTTTACGTCCTCTGCGGTTGAGCTGCCTATGAGAAACTTGTACTTGCGTTTTACGAATTTGATTATTGCATCGTCCATAGCATCTCCAGCAGTTCTTAGGGAGCGCGAAACAACTATCCCGCCAAGGCTGATCACCGCGATATCGGAGGTCCCCCCTCCAATATCGACAACCATGTTTCCTACCGAATCAAAAATGTGAAGACCGGCTCCGATGGCAGCAGCGATGGGTTCAAGAACGAGGTAAACCTTACTTGCACCTGCGGCGGTGGTGGCTTCAATAACGGCTCTTCTCTCAACACTAGTTACCTTCGCCGGAACCCCGACAACAACGGCCGGCCTCGAGAAAGAGAACTTCGTACGGGTCCTCTTAACAAGATCTTTCAGGGCCTGTTCTATTATCTGATAATCGGCGATCACTCCGTCTCGAATTGGCCTTACCGCCTTGATATCCTTTGGCGTCTTCCCGATCATTTCCTTAGCATCGGATCCTATCGCTATAATTTTTCCGGTCTTGGCTTCAACAGCTATAACAGACGGTTCGTCTATGACGATGCCCTTGCCCTTCTGGAAGACCAAGAGAGAAGCGGTACCCAAATCGATTCCTAAATCGCCTTTTTTCATACAAGACCTCCCGCGTTGCCTATATGGCGTGCTCGGTGGGATTTGAACCCACAATCTCTGGATCCGGAGTCCAGCGCTCTATCCGTTGAGCCACGAGCACTCAATAACCTGCGGACCTTCCGAGTTCAGATCGACCATCCCATCGAGCTCTTCTCCACAAGCGATTACTATTATATCGTAAGATGAAAAGTCAATATCGTCAACAATATTGACGGGTTTCATCCCTCTTCTTACGAAAGAAAGGAAGACTTGAGGATCCTCGACAAGGACACCCGGCTCAGTTTCAAGACAATCAAGACCTTCAATCATTGCAGATCGCGGCCTATAAAACAACACTCTACTTTCTGAAGCCAGCCTGGGTAGGTCTCTGCAAACGCCTCTTTCTTCTTTTACCTCCCATTTTTTCGACATTCCGGACGAATAGTTCCGCAGGATCTGGATAGCACTGAAAACATCCCTCGCTTTAGAGAAGTCTTGTCCGGCCTCACTCGAAAGACGCCTGGCAGTTTCGGTTGTAAGGGTCTCATCGACCAGGAATACTCGTCCAGGGAAGATACTCTTGACTTTCTCTGCAAATGAAACGGCCTTCAGAGTGGACTCACTGAATCTACCGGACATTGATATGGGGAGGCCGATTACAATCTCCTCAATTCCCTTCTCCTCAATAATCCTCAGAAGATTTTTTTTGTAGCCGGTGTGATCTATTGCGAATAGAGGAATTTCGATGTTCTCAACCTGTAATGCCAGTCCTATTCTGGATGTTCCGAAATCAATCCCCAGTCTAATCATAGAATGACTTCACGGGATTCTCATCGCACAAAGCGGAATACATAACTTCTACGTTATGTTGCTTGAGAAGCACCAGAACTGAATCGACAACATTTGAAGAAACTGCGATGGAAAGCGAACATCCGGGGAATAGACCGGGTGGTGTGGGGAAAACCTTTGTCTGGAAACCATGATTCCTCAGTAATGATAGAACTTTGATTATATCTCCTTGGGAGACTACTATCAGAGCATCCAGCTTACGGGTATCAACCAACCTTCAGCACCTCTTCGGCATTGGTTAGACTCCTTAATAGCCCCCTTGTAGTCATAGTAGATAACTTTGTAGCGAACCATCTCGTCATTCTCTTCTCTGCCACACCTTCTCTGTATCTCAGGGTCTTCTTCACCTGTGTCGTGTCGAGGGCTGCTTCCGAGTTACTGTACCAGACACCGTTGTCCGCACTCAACAACTCCATTTCCTCAAGCATTGAGAGGAAGACCTTAGAGATACCGTCTTCAAAGCTCAGAGCCTTCTTTATGTCTCTCTCCGACGCAGGGAGTACCTCTTTCAAGTCCTGATAAACGGCTTCCAACTCCTCAACAGTGGGAAACAAACGGTCCATTTCGCTTGTGTTTGAAACGAGGTCCGCCTTGTTGAAGGAGAGATTCAAGAAAAGTTCGGAATCTTCACCGGGCCTTGTAGCAACGGCATCGATTACTTCCAGGAAGTTTCTCGGAGCACTGTAAAAGACAATATTTGAATTGCCCAGTGTAACCCCGAGACCATCACTTGAAGGAGTCGTTATAAGGACCCGAATCTTCTGTCTTTCGACAAGAGAGTAGATAACCGATCTCTGGAAATCCTTGAGAAGATAGTTGTAGAAAATCAGTTCACCGTTTTGCAGAGCGTGAGACAACCTTGAACCCATAGATTTTGCAAGAGAAACCGTCTTGTGAGGAGAGTCAACAATTACTGCCACATTTTCCCCGTGGCCTACTATTGACATCACCTGCTCCACTTTCTTTCTCGAGCCGCGGTTGTCTATAATGCCAACTCTCTTTATTGGACTTGGTTTATACACGTGCGAGATTCTCTTGTCCAGGAAGAACTCTTTGAGGTCATCACAGAAAATGCTTCCAGAAAAACCGGAAATGCCGAGAACTTTATCGATGTTATTGAAGAAACCTTCAAGGTCTGGATGATCCTTAAATATGCCGGAAAGAATATAAGACGGTTCGTCAAAGATTATCTCGCCGGCTGAATCCGAAATTTCGTTGAATCTTTCAACGAAGAAGGGTAATGTAACGAAGACAACTGGCTCGTCCAGTTTGCCTCTGTAAAGTGAATTGGCAAAGATTGGCTTTATCGAATCCAGATAATGCTGCAAAGAATAATATGTGTGGGCAAGTGTGCCATTGATGGCAGAAACAATGAAAGTTCTCTTGCCCTTCTGATAATTCTTCAGAATCTTGAGCGCAAGGAACGGATTCTTCAGCCTTATGTTACCGAAGATTCCCCAGGGATTCTTCGCACTTACGTCCATGAATTCCGGACACTTATGTGACACCTTCTTCTCCAGTTCAGCTATTAGCGCCGAGACGTCCGACTTAATCTGCAAGCCCGGTTGTTGGTTCTTCCAGTCTCTTATGAACTCAAAGACAAAGTTCTTGTCTCTAACTTCCTCTTCGAATACGGGATCAATGTACAACCTCGCGTCAGACAAGGAAAGTTTTACACTCTGCAGTCCATAAAGATTATCATTCTTTATAGAGGCAATGGCGTCTACCTTGAGAAGGTTTGGCTTGACATACTTGAAATCATCGAACATGGTGCCCATGTTGTAACCTATTGCAAGAGTCTTTCGGTCTCCAGAGCGCAGTATGAGTTTCACATGGTCGCTTCCGCTACCAAACATCTTTGCCTTTTCAATGTTCAAGCCTTTGATCAAGAATTTCGGCTCGGGATTGGAATGCCCAAAAGGTCTCAACAATTCAAGCTTATCGAGTATCGAGGGGGTAATAGAATCAAGAGTAAGAACATCGTCAACGTCAATCTTGAAAACCGGCTGCTTCAAACCGTATAGCTTTATGTAAGCATCGTTAATTGCAGACCTGAATTCCGATATTTTTTCTTTGTCAATACTGAAACCGGCCGCCATCTCATGCCCGCCGAACTCCCTCAACAGACCCGAGACCTCGTTAAGCAGGCTTATTATGCTTACACCGGCAGGGCTTCTTGCGGAACCCTTTCCATCGGAGCCGTTTGTAGCTATCAAGAACACCGGCTTGTTGTGAATCGACACGAGTCTTGACGCGACAATCCCAAGCACTCCCAGATGCCAGTTGTCGCCATCTATAACCAGCGCGAAATCGTCTTTGAAACTCGCAGTATTCTCAAGATCCCTTTCCGTTTGTTCAAAGATTTTCGCCTCGATAGTCTGTCTGTTCTGATTGTGCTTCAATAGACGGCTAGCAGTGTTCATTGCCGAATCCATATCTTCGCTAATCAATAGTTCAAGTGCCACAATTGCTGAATCCATTCTTCCCGCAGCGTTGAGTTTTGGGGCAATCTTGAATGCAATGTCCTGTGCAGTAAGGTTTTCCGAAGGAATTCTCAGGTAAGAAAGAAGCGCTTTTAATCCGAGTAGCGGACTGCTCTGAATCTTTGCCGTTCCTTCTTTAACAATGTAGCGATTCTCATCTCTTAGAGGTACTATATCCGCAATCGTACCGAGCGCCACAATATCCAGGTACTCCTCGGGATCTATAGGACAGTGAAGGGTTTCGTTCAAAGCGACAAGCAACTTGAAGGCCACACCAACCCCGGCCAATCCTTTGAAAGGATAATCGTCGTCGGGCCTCTTTGGGTTGACAACTGCGTCGGCAGGCGGGAGGAGATCTTTCACTTCGTGATGGTCCGTAACAACAACGTTGAATCCGATCTCCTTTGCGAACTTGATTTCGTCAAAGGAAGTGACTCCGCAATCTACGGTTATGAGGAGGCTGTGCCCCTGATCCCTCAAATCTTTGATTGCGTCCTTGCTCAATCCGTAACCTTCTTCGAGTCTCAGAGGAATGTAATAGCTAACATTGAATCCCATCCTCTTCATTGCGAGGTATAGGAGTGCGGTGCTCGTCACACCGTCGACATCGTAATCGCCAAAGACGACTATGCTTTCGTTTCTATCGCGGGTCTCGATGATCGTACGAACCGCCAAAGGCATGTCTTCAAGAAGGAAAGGATCGTGGAGAATCGTCTTGTCGGGATTCAGGAACTTCATCGCTTCAACTTCGTTATCTATTCCACGCGTTACCAGTAATCTCGCCAAAAAAGCGTCAATGCCCATGAATTCGACCAATCTGTTTACGGCCTCATCATCGGGCTTTAGGAGAAGCCACTCCTTTCTCATAAAGATCCACCCTCTCTTTTTTTCTTTTGAGAAGATTATACCATTCTGACCAATAGCCCGGAGAAGTTGACGACTTGTATCCCAAGAAATGGTGTTGTACAATCTATGTATGAGACTAGACGCCTTTGTGTCGAGATTTGGGCGCTTCAGCCGAAGTGAAAGCAGGAGAATAATTAGAAGCAATGGAGTGAGTCTAAACGGAGTCCTCACGAACAATCCTTCTGAAGTAGTTGATGAAACAGACACTGTCATTGTTGACGGAAGACCTCTAGAGGCTTTTTGGAATGTTTATATTGCCCTTAACAAGCCTGAAGGTTACGTTTGCTCAAGAGAAAGAAGCGAAGGCAGAAGCGTATTCGAACTCATCGACGCGAACTTCTCGGCAGATCTGTCAACTGGAGGAAGGTTGGACAAGGACGCAACGGGACTTTTGATACTCTCTAACGACGGCAAGTTCATTCACGAAGTGATTTCGCCCAGAAAGCTTGTTGAAAAGGAATACCTTGTGGAAACAGCCAAAGAGATAACCAAGAAAGAGATTTCCATGATTTCACAAGGGCTCTTCATTGGAAACAATGAGTTTTCGAAGCCGACTCATGTCGAGCAAATCGATCACTTTCATATGAGGATCGTTCTAACGGAAGGCCGATACCATGAGGTAAAGCGACTTGTTTCTGCATCAGGAAACAAAGTAATCCAGCTGCATAGAAGGCGGATTGGATCTTACTGTCTATCTGAGGAGCTACGACCAGGAGACTGGCAGCTTCTCTCAGAGAACGACAGGAAAAAGATAACCGGGACTTGAGTCCCGGTTATCTTCGAAGCAACGAACGAATGTCAGTCTATCCTTGAAAGATTGAACGAGAGATTGTGATCTCCCTTTCCAAAGTAACGGTATGTCACCGACACGCGATACCCGTCTAGCACCAGGACTACCTCGTAGTATCCGGGATCTAGTTCTACAACTCTGTTGGTTCTGCCATAGTCTCTCCCGTTTATGAATATTCTTGCGTTAGAAGGATCTGAAGAAATGGTGATTCTTGCGACTGGCCTTTCCTCAACAAGTATTATCTTCGTTGAAGAACTCGTTCCAGCGGCAAGATTTACTTCCTTACTATCGGTGATATAACCTGATTTCTCTACTCTTATAGTATGTCTTCCGGCATCCACATCGATTGAGAGCGGTGATCTGCCGACATAAACGTTGTCAACAAAGACGGACGCATTGGTTGGCTCTGTCTCAACGGTTAACCTTGCCTTCTTTGCGTACAGGGTAGCGCTGACCTGCCTATCTCTATCAAGCGAAACGCTTGTGGAGAAGTCATCATATCCATTCGCAGTAACTCTAACCGTGTAGGTTCCTTCTCTCAAGTTAAGGTTCAGCGGTGTTCTCCCCTGATAGCTACCATTGATGTACACCAGAGCGTTCGAAGGCGAACTTGTAACGCTCAATCTGTACTCTCTCACTAGAGGCGACAGAGTAATCGACTTGGATATCGAACGGTCGAGCATAAAGCTTTCGGAATAAGTCTCATAACCAGACCTCTCTATTCTGAGGTTCTTCGTTCCAGCTTCGAGAGTTACGTTCAAAGGAGTGCGACCAATATAGGCATTGTTTACATAGACATCTGCCCCGGAGGGACTAGTAATTACTGAGAGCTGATAGTTCTGGACGATCGGGGTCAATGTAATTGATTTGGATATGTTCCGGTTTAGAACCAGTGTTTCCGTGTAAGTCACATAACCGGACTTCGAAACACTGAGATTCTTGGTCCCTTCTTCCAGAGTTACATTCAAAGGTGTCCGACCTATCAGACTTCCATCGATATAGACAACAGCATCACTCGGGTTCGTGACGATCGAGAGCTGATATTCGCTGACGAACTTCTTAAGGTCTAGCTGAACATCAACGGTTCTCCCGCTTATCACTGAGAACTGTCTGGTTTCGCTCCTGAAACCACTCTTATAAGCCGTAACAATGTGGTTTCCATCATCTAGATCCATGCTGAGCGGGCTTGTGCCAACCATCTTGCCGTCAATATATATCGTTGCGCCTGACGGGGTCGTAGTTATTCTTGCGCGTCCCGTGCTCGGCATTATGTCCAGGTAGAACCAGGTTGTGGAGACTGCATACTCCTGTTTGTCGATTACGGGTATTACTTTTGACACGACAAAGTCCTCGGCCTTAGAACTTGCTTTTGGAAAAATGTCTCCCGCTTCGGCCTTGGCCATCAGGGCATCCAGAAATCCAAGAGGCATCGTAGATGCCACTATTTGGAATATCTCCTTACCGCCACCGGTTTCGCTTGTCAACTGAAGCCTGTATCTCGTATTGGCGTTTTCCGTTGGAAGCGTGTACGTTACTCCAGCTTTCAGGAAATTGTTGCGGTCAAAACCATTTGGAAATATCAGCTGAATCTCGCCGTTGGGAGTGATATCGTAAATTGCCACATAGGCATCCTTATTGACTTTGAAATAAGTCTTTACCTCCTCGCCGGAGTAATATAGAGAGCCTATGTCTCTGTCCAGCCAAATTGAAACTTCAAGACCTCCTTGTGGTTCTTCAGGCACGATAATGACCTTCTGAAGATCGTAAGAAACTATACCAAACAAAGATATCGCCAGAAACAAACTGAGAAAAACAAGAATTATCTTCTTCACAATCCATCCCTCCTATCATCAGATATTAATTAGACTCGTCTTCGTCACTCTCGTTCAACAGTACTTCAACATCCTTACAGCTTCTACTATACTTCTTGACAAATGTAATCAATATCATCGAAACAACTGTCCCGAATAATAGACCGTACAAGCTTCTCAGCAGTCCCGTCCAAAGTGGGACGGTGGCATGACAGAAGGTATTGACGATCGACACTATCACAAGAGATCCTCCCGATGCAATGACTGGAGCGAGTTTTCCCTTAATGTTGAAAGAGAAGTGAATCAGGATGGCTAGCAAAGGATATGCAAGTAGCTCTTTGAAACGTGGACGAACCAGCAGGAGATTGTCTAGATAGTCCCTTACCATTCTTTCGGAGTCAAGAACAAAGGAAAAGTTTCCACTTCTTAGAATGTAGTAACCGGCCGCTATTCCGGCAAACACAAATACCAGCAGGTCGCCCTTAGATATTTTTCTGGAGACACTCTTCATAAAACCGGTTACGAATAACCAACCGGGGAGGGCAACAAGAGATACTTTCACACCCCTGAAGAGCTCTAGACCATTCTGGAATTCGACTCCGACCATGGATGCGTTGATAGAGATTCCCAGAAAAACAGAAAGCGAAAAGAATAGTAGTAACCCTCTGAAAACCCCGGTATCTAGAGAAGACAACCTTCTGTAAATCGCAAACTCCCCTGCAATTGCTGCCAGAGGCAGACCGATAGTCGGGAAAAGTAGAAATACAACTGTGATTCCAGCGGCGCCAAGCGGACTAACTGATAGGATCAACACAAATATGAACAACGCTGAAAGCAATTTGAATCTTGATGAGCCAGCCCTGGGAGATGTTATTTCGTCAGAGATTAGGTCCTGTTCATACAGCTCCTCGTAGGTTTTGTGAACTAGCTCATCATAGTCGAAATCAACCGGAGGAGTTAAGAAAAGCAATGCGTCAACACTTCGCTCCCTAACTGATCTAATGTACCTCGTTACAGCTCTATCGATATCGTAATTTGGATACTCTTTCTTCTTCAGATTGTGGACGCGGAAAACCAGAGACTTGTTATCTCGGGCCTTTAAGACGTCAAGAACATACTGCCCTCTTTCGTCAAACTCCATGTAGCCAGTATAAGCGCAATGACTATCCAGAATAGAAGCGAGTTCCGAAACAGGGTACGGAGAAACCCCCGTAAGTATCACAGGAACCTGCAAGTCTAGAATTTCCTCCAGTCTATTCCAGTCATCTCTAAGATCCATAAAGATAACCGCAGAGCCAAGTTCTGAAATTTCCGCCAGATTATCTACGTAAATCAGCTGCTTTGATGGAACGCCGTCAACCTTCTTCTCGGTAACAAGAGCTGCACGGTTGTACTTAGAATCCAGGGAGACTCTCCAAGGAATATATAGAAGAGACATAAGCAGACCAACAACAAAAACAACGATAACTATGCCGTTCCCAAGACTGATTACATTCTTCTGTTTTTCGTTTCTTCGTCTTCTTCGAGGCTTCTTAGGTCTAACGGGAACTTCCGCCAATACTTATCTCTCCTCCCGATCAGAAGATAAAGAAATAATACTACACCGACAACAAATGGGGAATATGGAAGCAAAAAAACAATCCTCCATTTTAAAAGCATTGAACGAACAGTGGATCCAAACACATTCAAAAAAGCGGTGTCTATTTCTCTTTCAGTAGAGAACTCATTGACAACTTCCAGTAGTTTGTTGTACGAATTCCTCTTGATAATGTAGTCGGCAAAGCTTGCCACTGCCCCGTAGAAGACACTTTGATCATCCTTAACCGGGTATCTCTCCTCGTATTCTGTGAAGTCAAAAAACGCTACTCTTAAAGCCGACCTCCTAGTCCCGGTGTGAAGGTTCTGAAATCCCTCGGCAATCACCTCATGATACCACAGCGGAATTTCGTCAGGATTAATATCCCTGATTCTCAGGTACTCAAAGAAATAAACATGGGCGAGTTCATGCCTCGCAACTCCCGGTTTATACGAAGAGGTGTAAAGAAAGATTTGATATATTCCATTATTGTCTATTGCCGCAGGCTGCTCGTGACCTTCACCCTTTAAAATCGTAAGACTGTATTTTACCGAGAAACCATAGATTTCTGAAAGCTCTGCATTCGCTTCCTCAATCTCACTTCTGATCTCCGCCTGACCTGCCACCGGGAGTGAAGAGAAAACAACCACAATAATGAGAAATACAAATCTTATTCGAGGCAACCCAGCACCCTCTTAAGGTCGCCGGGGAGTTCAGAGATGATCTCTATTTCTTTTCCGTCATTTCTAGCGAAGGAAAGCCTTGAACAGTGAAGAAAATATCGCCTGAGCCCCGTTTCTTTCTTGAAGTCTCTATTGAACAGTCTGTCTCCATACACATCGTCTCCGACAACTGGATAACCCGCTTCACTTAACTGTCGACGGATCTGGTGCTTCTTTCCAGTAAATAGATCGATCCACAACAAAGACGTCGTACCATAGCTCTTCTCAACTGTGAAAGCCAGGGATTCGACGAATTTCTCTCTCTGCGAAACAAGTTTTCCTCTCTTTTCAGGAAATCCCTTCACAAGAGTGAAGTAACCTTTTTCGACTCCCCGTTCTCTGAATAGCTTTGAAAGCTCTCTAGCAGCCTCCGGGGATTTCGCGAAGAGGATTACACCAGAAGTGTGTTTATCAAGCCTGTGAACGGGGCGAGGAACAAAACCTTTCGAATTCCCGTACGCCATCAATCCTTCAACCAGGGTGATTATCTGGATTCCCTTACCGGGATGAACGGAGATTCCTGAAGGTTTGTCAACTGCAACTATAAGATCATCTTCGAACAAAATGTCGAGTGGAATGTGTTTAGGCGTCAGTTCGCGCGATTCTTCGAGACGCTTCAGTTTCGAAGGATCTCCCGAGAAGACTACCTGAATCTTATCGCCTATTTCCATTTTCCATGAGCCGTCTCTGATTTTATTCCCATTGACCCTAACATTGCCCCTTCTCAGCAATTTGTATATTGAGGAGAGCTTCAAATCGGAAAGCTCTTTCCTCAAAACCCGGTCCAATCTCTCGTAAAAATTTTCTTTTGTTACTTTGAACTCCCTTTCGATCGAAATCACTCCACTCAAATTAAAGGGGGCATTAAGCCCCCTTAGAAAATTCAATCCTCAACGCCTAGACCTTTGCCGATACTCTCCACAATATCCCCAACTGTGGAGATGTTCTCGATCTGCTCGTCTTCAACCTTGAAATCAAATTCGTCCTCAAGTGCCATTACCAGGTCGACCAAATCGAGTGAATCTGCTCCGAGATCCTCGGTCAAATCTGAATCCATGGCGATTTCATCTTCCTCGACTCCAAGCTTCTCAGAAATTATTGTTTTTACTCTGTCGAATACTTCATCAACTGTCAAAGGACATCCTCCCTTCGAGATCTTTCTCAAATTGCAATAATTATAGTGATACCAGGCTCCAAAGTCAAATTCTGGATTCCTAGAAGCTTTCATTATTATATAATAATTTGAAGGTCTTTACTTCTGGAGGTTTGCTATGAGACTCTATAGAGAGATGAAAGAAACAGTTGCCAGGCGCCTAACAACTTTTCCGAAAGTTGCGATGATACTTGGGTCGGGACTGGGTTACCTTACTGAGCAATTTGAAGAACCCTTGGCAATAGATTACAGAGAAATTCCGGGATTTCCCACAGCTACCGTTGAAGGTCATTCAGGCAGGCTAGTCTTCGGGACATTCCAAGGACTCCCGGTGGTGGCAATGGAAGGACGTTTTCACTTCTACGAAGGTCATAGAATTGAAGACGTTTCCTCACCAATATATCTCTTTAAAGAACTTGGCGTAAGCAACTTGCTCATTACAAATGCTTCTGGCGGAATAAACAGAAGCTTCTCTCCCGGGGATATAGTTGCAGTGACAGATATCATAAACTTTGGATTTCGCAACCCTCTGAGGGGAGAAAATGACCGCCGTTACGGCCCGAGATTTCCCGACATGTCGGAGATAATTGATTTTGCCTGGCTAAAAGTCTTGAAATCAAGGCTCGAGAAAGCAAAGATAGATTTGAAGGAAGGAACCTACTGCTGGACTCTGGGACCGAGTTATGAAACGCCTGCAGAGATAAGGGCTTTTGAATTCTTCGGGGCAGATCTCGTGGGGATGTCGACGGTCCCCGAAGTAATCACCGCGAGACATTGTGGCATAAAGCTTCTGGTTTTATCGTGCGTGACAAATATGGCATCTGGGATCCTCAAGGAGAAGCTCACTCATGCCGATGTGGTGAAAACGGCAAACAGAATAAGACCCAAATTCACTGCAGTTGTCCAGCACGCGGTTGAGTCGATTAAGGAGACTGAACAATGATAAGGAAGATCACCAGCATTGTATCATGCATACAGAAGGCCAACGACATTCTCGTTGTGGGTCATATAATGCCAGACGGTGATTGTATCTCGTCAGTGGTGTCACTTTCGATGGGACTCGAGAAGTTTGGCAAGAAGGTTACACCGGCAATTGACTGGAAGATTCCGGCGAATTTTACAGTCTTTCCCTGGATAGATAGAATTAAGGATTTCAGTAATGATGTTGTGGAGCCCAATCTAATAATCATTGTAGACGCTTCATCTCCAGATAGAATCGGTAGATTTGAACAGCTTTTGCGAAAAGGAATCCCTTCAGTGGTTATTGATCACCACGCAACCAACACCTATTTTGCAGACGACTGTTGGGTAGATCCATCATATTCTTCGGCTGCTCAAATGGTTCTTGACCTTCTAAAACTCATGGATGTTGAATATGACGCCGATCTCGCACTGATGAACTACATAGGCATTGCAACAGATACTGGTTTCTTCAGATATTCGAATGTAGATAGCTCGGTTTTCGAGGCCGCTGCGGAGCTTGTGAGATTAGGAGCCGATCCCACCTTCGTGGCAACGTCAATCCTTGAAACAAGAAAGATCGAAGAACTTTTCCTTGAGAGGGATGCGATCGACAATATAAAGATGCTATCAAACGGCAGGTTTGCATATTCCTACCTTGAGTTGGAGGATTTTGAAAAGTACTCACTCACAGAAGATGATTTTGTGGGTTTCGTCGGCGATCTGAGATCGATAAAGAGCGTTGAAGTTGCTCTGTTTGCCTCAGAAGCGAGTAAAGGAGAAGCTCATGTCTCGCTGAGATCGAAGAGCTACTTCGACGTTAGCAAAATCGCCGTTGCGTTTGGAGGGGGAGGACATCAAAAGGCTTCCGGTTTCACTCTGAGATACGACGACAATCTAGAGGATGCTCTTGCCGAAACGATTGAAATGATAGATTCTCAACTTCAACAAAAAGAAAAACATTAGGCTATTAATCTAGCCAGAAGCTGTATGAACTGGGTTATAGGCCACATAATAAGCTGGATTATCCCCATGAGTGACAGCACGAGAAGTGTCAGTATTCCATATAGTTCATATTTGACAAGCCAGTTCACTTGGCTCTCCGGAACAAGCATTGTAACAATGTTTGCCCCGTCAAGAGGGGGTATAGGGATCAAGTTGAAAAGCGCAGTGTTAAGATTTATCACCATTGTCCAGTAAACAACGTCTGCTAAATAACTTGCGGGAAAAGAGCTGACCGTTTCTGGCATGAAGGTGGAGAACCTGTGAAGACCGGAGAGATAGAAGATCAGACCTGTGATAACTCCAAGCGAGAAGTTCGCAATAGATCCGGAAAGTGCCGTCAGTATTGCCTTGAAATACTTGGCTTTTCTGAGCTTCCAGTAGTTGACGGGAAACGGTCTCGACCAGCCGAACTTGAAGAAATAGAACATTAATAAACCGACAGGGTCAATTCTTCTGATGAAGCCGGGTCCTCCCCATTCCGGCTTGGTGGCTTCGAAACGTCTCGCGGTTATAAAGCGAGCATACTCATGGGAGAGTATTGCCGCAGCAATGGCGGGAGTTAGACAAAAGAAATTCCTCATCATCTCAAACATCTTTCTCATCCCTTCCCGATAGAACGACGGTTATCTCTCCCTTCACTTCGGAAAACGCGAACTTCTGGATAGCGTCAGAAACGCATCCGAAAAAAGACTCCTGGAAGAGTTTGGTCAGCTCTCTTCCGATGAATATCTCTCTGTCGCCAATAATTTCAAGGATTTCGCGCAATGTCTCCATTAGTCTGAATGGTGACTCGAAGAATACAATGAGGCTTTCGCCGTAACTGCCCCGAGAAATCTTTCTCAACAGTCTTCTCCGATTCTTGCCTCTAGGCAGAAAGCCGAGAAATGTGAAATGACTTCCTGGAAAACCGCTGACAGCAATTGCCGACGTAACGGCACTTGGACCTGGTGAAACGTCAACTTCAAAACCTCTATCACGGCAAATCCTGATAATTTTGGCCCCTGGATCAGAGATGACGGGCATTCCTGCGTCACTGGAAAGTGCGATCTCTGCTCCTTCGTCAAGTTTTCGAATTATGAAAGACAGTCTTTCTTCCTGGTTATGCATATTCAGGGATACCACATCTTTGTTTTCTATCCCTAGAGAGGAGAGAAGTGACCTCATTCTCCTCGTATCTTCTGCAAGGATCAAATCGGCTTCCTCAAACACTCTCTTCCCTCTAATCGTCATGTCATCGAGATTTCCAATGGGAGTGCCTACGATCCAGAGTTTCCCCTTTTTCTCAGTCACTTTCGACCTCCAAGAGGAAGCTTCGACGCAACTCCTGATCTTCTTGGAAACTCACTCGGAGTAGCTCTTTCCTTCTCGTAAACTACCATAAACCTCTTCGAACCGTCAGAAAGTCTGTACTCTTTTTCACACGAGAGCCGTAATCCAAGAACTCTTTCTGCTGCATCAGAAAACACCTTCTCATCAAGCCACCCGGGACCCTTGTAAAGGTAGATGTATCCCCCAACCTTAACTAGAGGAGCCGCGAGTTCCAGCGAAATATCGCATCTGCCAACTGCCCTCAAGAAGGCTGAGTCGAAAGTCTCTCCTGCTTCTTTTGCGAATTCTTCTGCTCTTGCTGTCTTTACGGCAACATTTGTCAGGTCTAAATCCCGGGCAAATCTTTCGATCTCCCTGGTTTTCTTTGCGATTGATTCAAGAAGTGTCCAGTTTGACTTAGGAAAAGAAATCGCCAAAACAAGACCTGGGATCCCGCCTCCACTTCCAATGTCTATGCAGCGGCCCGATAGAGAAGAACCTTCAAACGGAATAATGGTGTCTTCGATGTGAACTGTCATTGCTCTTTCAAATTCCTTAATTGAGCTTAGATTGTGGGGAGAAGAGAGCATGAGCTCTATAAGTTTTTCATATTTCGCGAAAAACGACGGCTCAAGAAATTCACTCGAGAAAACCATTTTTCATTCCTTTTCTATACATGCGTATGCTTCGTGATTGTGAATTGACTCCTGACTGATCGCTTCGACTCTGTACCAGTTGATCCGACTATCATCTTGAAGAAGTAAGACGACTTCTCGCGAAAGATCTTCCACAAATCTGGGGTTGTCGAAAGAGTGCTCGGTGATGAACTTCTCGTCTTCTCTTTTGAGCAAAGAAAAGATTGGAGCACTTGCGGATTTCTCGACATACTCGATGATTTCTTCAATCCAAACAAGCGAATTCATTCTTACGGAAACAAAAACCTCTGCCCTTTGATTGTGAGCACCTCTGTCACTAATCTCTTTTGAGCAAGGACAGACGGTCATGACCGGAACCTTGACTCCAAGGACAAAATCAAACGTCCCATCCTTCATTGCAATGAAGGAACACTTGAATGAGCTGAAACTCTCACTCCCGCTTATTGGAGCTTTCTTTCTTATAAAGTAAGGAAACTCAACCTTGATATGAGCCACATCGGCTTTCAAGGAGTCTCTCATGTCATTCAAGATTGACTCCATGCTTCTGGGAGTGATTTTCTTGTGGTGTCTCTCAAGGACCTCTACGAATCTTGACATGTGAGTACCACGAAAATCCTTAGGAAGATCCACAAACAGATCGAATTTCCCCACAGTATTCTGTGTTCCGAATTTTCTGTCTAGTACTACTATGGGATACTCAATTGACTTTATCCCGACCATGTTGATTTTGATGTTTCTCTTGTCCTTCTCATTCTGAACGTCTCTCAAGATCAAACACCCCTTGAATCTGTGGTCTCAAAGAGGTATAATCAGCTAAGTGGAGGCGTATCCTAACTGGCTAAGGAGCCGGTCTTGAAAATCGGTGGGGTTGACGCCCCTTGTGGGTTCGAGTCCCACCGCCTCCGCCAAAACCGGGGGTTTCCCCGGTTATTTCTTTAGCGGACCGAAATCGGAAAAAGGCCATATAGTCAACATCGGACTACCGATTATTGCCTCCTCTGGAACGAATCCAAAATACCTGCTATCGAAGCTATTTGCTGAGTTATCACCCATCATAAATTGGAACCCTTCCGGCACGGTAACTCTTACCACTCCCGTTGACGGATCCTGAGTGATGTACTTCTCCAGACCGAGGGGCTCCAACTCTGTTTCGAAGAACTCAGTATATTCGATCAGCCCCTTATAGGCCTGATAAAGCCTGTAATAAGGGGAGAATCTCACCGAGGGATCGTCGGGGTGAGCCAAGCCTAAATAGAAGCTGGGATCGTAAAACACTCCCTCTCTAACATAACGCCTTTCTTCAAGTGCAGGTGGAATCTCTCCATTTACGTAGAGCTGGTATACGGGATTCGCCGCAGTATAATCAGGCGCTCTTCTGAGTTCAAGAACGTCTCCAGCCTTTCCCACCAATCGCTTTACATATTTGACATGACCCCTGTACTTGGCTGGAGAAAAAAGATCCATGAATTTATCAAACCCTCTGAGATACTTCTGAGACTCAATATCCACATAAGGCGTCCAGAACACCACTATGTCCCCGTAATCAGGCTCTCTGTATTCGTAAGTGATCTTCTCCACAAACAATCTGGCGGGAGGATTTATGGTTGGTATCATTGAACCTGTCGGAACCAGCATTGTCTCAAAAACAAACAAACGAATAATCGTACCAAATACGACAGCATAAAGAATCGCCTTTCCCCACTCCTTAACTTCGTGGAGAAAGCGCGATTCCTTCTTGTCAGAACCCTTTTTCGACTTTTTGGCAGACACTTAGCCTCAGTCCCTTTTCTCTTTTATCTTTACCTTACCCTTCACGTCTCTAATGTAGTAGATCTTCGCTCTTCTGACCTTTCCCCTTCTAAGAACTTCAATCTTCTCGAGAGAAGGGCTTGTGAACGGGAATATCCTTTCTACACCAACACCCGCGGCTCCTACTCTTCTGACTGTAAAGGACTTACCCGTCCCGCTCCCTCTTATTCCCATTACAATTCCCTCAAAGGCCTGAATTCTTTCTTTGTTGCCCTCTTTGATTCTAACGCTTACTCTGACGGTATCGCCCGGGCCCATCTTTGGCAGGTCGTCCCTCAAATGCTCATTTTCCAGAGATCTTATGTACTGATCCATCTTTATCCCTCCTAACTTCTACTGTATCTTCATGAATTAATCTATCTAAAACTATTGCAACTGCTGCTCTCACAGAGAGGTGGTTAAAATCCGAATTCGCTCTAAGCGGTTCAAGAGCATAGTCGCAAATCTTCTCAATTTCACCGGGTAAGCCCCAGCTTGTTCCAAAGAGGAGAAGATGGGGTTTTACACTTTTGACAATTATCCTTCGCATGGCATCGAAAGTGATTCTGTCTTTTCCCCTCTTTGCCGAAGTAAAAACGAGGTCGGGCCTCTGTCCTTCGATTTCTTCTATTTGCTCTAGAACATCTTCCATGTATGATGCCCTCTCAACTACTTTAAGCGCTTCACTTCTGCTGGGGTTGTATTCCCTTCCAAACTCCTCAAGCCAGTAATTTAGAACGTTATCTACTATCTCTCTCTGAGCCGGGAGATTACTTACCACGAAGTAACCCTTGACATTGTATGTTCTGCACGTTCGGGAAATATCGTGAACATCCAGATTCGTGACTGCGCTGGAAACGATATTTCCATGTCTGCCCAAAACAGGGTAATGAATCAAAGCGAGATATATGTTATTCAGCATCCTTTTTCAGCTCCTTGAAGAGCAACAATAGTGCTTTCTTGTCAGTCAGGTCAAAATCATGCTTGAGAAAGATATCCGGCCTTCTTTCGATAGTTCTGAGCAAACTTTCCATTCTTCTATGAATCTCTATCATTTCATGGTTCCCACTGAGCAATACTTCGGGCACTTCCATGCCGTTTACTTCTCTGGGCCTCGTATAATGAGCATAATCAAGAAGATCTGAGAAGAAAGAATCGTTAATTACCGACTCCATATCACCGACAACTCCTGGAACAAACCTTGAAATGACCTCTATCATCAACAGTGCCGGGATTTCTCCACCGCTGAGTACGAAATCACCGATCGAAATCTCCTCGTCAATGGAACTCATTGCCCTTTCATCTATTCCCTCATAACGCCCGCAAACAAAAACTATGTGGCTAAGCTTACTCAGTTCAAGAGCTTTTTTGTTGTCAAAGAGCTTGCCCTGCGGAGACGGATAGACAACGTGGGGCTTGCTGTCATCCGAAAAGCGACTTGCAACTGCTTTGATTATTGGTTCAGCCTTCATTACAAGGCCGCTCCCCCCTCCGAATGGGTAGTCATCGGTTGTTCTGTGACGATCATCGGTGAAATCTCTTATATCGACCGATTCAAAAGCAATTATGCCGTTTTTAATAGCCCTTGATATTACCCCCCAGTTGAAGACCGTTTCAAATAGCTGGGGAAAGATCGTCAATACCTCTATCTTCATTCGGGCTTGACCTCTTCGAATTCCATAGATCTGGCAACAATCGTCTTATCTTCAAAATTGAGCTCGAGAATGTAGTCTCTAATTATTGGAATAAGCTCTTCACGAACAGTCAAGTCCTCTTCACGAACGACCACCATAACATCATTTGCTCCAGTTTCGATGATGTCATTTACAGTTCCTATGAAACGCCGGTTCTCATCGAATACACTACTCCCAAGAATCTGAAAGTAATAATACTCTCCCTGTTTCAACTCAGGCAAGACACGTTCTTCAACGTATATATGGAAGCCTACAAGCCTTTCTGCTTGACCCATAGAGTCTATTCCCTCGAAATGCAAGATCCAACCTTTGGTGGCTCTCCTGGCTCCATCGATTGAAGTTACAAACCGCGAACGGGTCTTTTCATCATAAAGCAGAACCTCCTGGATCTCTTTGAAAGCCGTTTCATCTTCAAGAGCGACTTTTACCTTCATCTCGCCACGAAGTCCGTGAGGCTTCACTATTCTCCCGATTGGAACCATTTCCTCCAAAGACTTCTCTTTCAGTTCGCTCATCTTACCACCTTTAGGATGAAACTCTCCTTTGATGATCCGGCGAGTGCGTTGAGGAGAACATTGATTGACTTGATAGTTCTACCGTCTTTTCCAATTATTTGGCCGACATCTTCCTCTGCAGCGCTGATTTCAAAGACCATGTTTCCGTTTTCGTCTACTGCTTCAGTAACAGTTATCCGATCGGGCTCCCTCACTATTCCCTTCAGAATATGTTCTAGCACTTCCTTCATTACTCTGCTTTCTCTCCCGATTCCTTGACATACTTCAGCTCGTGGACCTTCTTCATAACTCCGAACCTTGCAAGAATCGATCTTGCGGTCTCAGTCGGCTGAGCACCTTTCATTATCCAGCTTACTGCCTTGTCTACATCGACACTCATAATGCCGGGATCTCTTATCGGATCGTAGAATCCCAGAGAGTCAATATAGGCCCCGTCTCTACGCTTTTGTGAATCCACTACGACAAGCCTGAAAAACGGCCTGTTCCTTCTACCCATCCTTGTAAGCCTAATCTTTACCATTCTTTTCGTGCACCTCCTGATTCTCTACTATCTAAAATGAAAATCCTTTCATACCTTTAAGTAGTTTCCCTTTTCTTCCGAACTGCTTCATCATACTCCTCATCTGATCGTACGACTTAAGGAGTTTGTTGACATCCTGAATAGTTGTTCCGCTACCTCTCGCTACTCTTTGCTTTCTAGAATAGTTCAGAAGCTTTGGATTCCTTCTCTCTTTAGATGTCATGGAGTGGATGATCGCCTCTGTTCTCTTCATGCTCTTTTCGCTTCCTGCAAGATCAACGTCTTTAGGGGCGCCAGGTATCATCTCCATGATGTCTGCAATCGACCCCAGCTTTTTTACTTCTTTCAGTTGATCAAGGAAGTCCTCAAGATCAAATTTGTTCTTGAGAAATTTCTCTTCCATTTCTTTGGCCTTTTCTTCGTCAATGTTATACTGTAGCTTATCGATGAGCGACAAAACATCGCCCATTCCCAGTATTCTTCCTGCAACTCTGTCTGGATGAAAGGCCTCAATACCGTCGGGCTTTTCCGAGATTCCAATGAACTTGACGGGTTTTCCCGTTACATGCCTTATTGAAAGAATTACTCCGCCTCTCGCGTCGCCATCAAGTTTTGTGACAACAAACCCGGAAAGCTCGAGCGCTTCGTTAAATGCCTTAGCTGAGTTCACGGCGTCCTGTCCAGTCATGGCATCAACAACCATTAATATCTCATCGGGCTTAACAGCGGAAACGATTTCCTTCAACTCTCTCATCATCGCATCGTCTATGTGAAGTCTACCCGCGGTGTCTAGAATCACCACATCATTTATGTTCCTAACCGCCTGCTGCATTGCTTCCTGAACTATCTTTGCGGGATTCTTTCTGTCGCCCGTGAAAACAGGCATATCAATCTGTTTTCCAAGTTGCATCAGCTGATCAATTGCCGCTGGTCTGTACACGTCCGCAGCTACAAGAAGAGGTTTTCGGCCTTCCTTTCTCAACAATGTACCCAGCTTGGCCGTAGTAGTCGTTTTCCCACTTCCCTGAAGACCCACCATCATTATCTTCGAAGGCTGGCTAGAAAGCTTCAACGGAACCGACTTCTCGCCAAGCATCTTGATCAGTTCGTCTCTGACAATCTTTATAAACTGCTGATCAGGCGTGAACGATTTCAGTACCTCTTCTCCAAGCGCCTTCTCAGTGATGCCGCCTATAAACTCCTTGACAACCTTATAGTTGACGTCCGCCTCCAGAAGCGACAACTTGACCTGCTTTACAGCATCTTCTATATTCTTCTCAGAGATTCTTCCCTTTCCACTTAGCAGCTTGAAAGCTCTGCCCAGCTTTTCCTGGAGATTCTCAAACATCTGAACACCTCCGCAGCTTGAAAAGTATACAACGGGCCAGCGTTTGTATGTTGAACTTATCTGAACAACAACAGCGATTATCGGGCAACTATATTAATTTTTAGTTACCGTGAAGGTATCAATATACTTAATTAATCTATGAATCTTCGAAGAAAGTGTTTCTAAGGATTAATGTCAGTCATCCATCTTGGCATCGGAGAATTCTATAAAAAAGACCAAAAGAGGAAAATAGCTTCTTAGCCCCAGTCTTTCGCATTCAGTTTTTTGTAACAATCTCTACAAACCGCGATGTATTTTTCCATACCACCTATATCTATTTCACTGTCAGTTGGACCTGAAATTCTGTGAGTAACGGTGGCATTGTACTCACCGCATATGTGACAGACAGCCTTCTTCTTTATCACCTCGTCTGCCGCAGCCATCAGATTCGCGGTTACGGCAAAAGGCCTGTGCTTGTAACTTAAATCGAGACCAACACAGAATACATCTACACCACTGAAGATTATCTCTTCTACAATGCGAAGGAGGTTTTCGTCAAAAAAGTTGATTTCATCAATAAAAATCGCGTCGAGTTTCCCCTTTTCCTTGGACACGATTTCCTTGATTTCGGAGGAATCGTAAACATTTATCGCTTCCGCCATCTGACCGGAGTGACTTACAACATGATCAGAAGAGTATCTGTCGTCTATTACTGGTTTAAAAACCTTTATTCGCTTCTTTCCAAGTGTGTAAATTTCAATCATGGAAAGAAGCGTCGAGGTCTTTCCCGAATACATTGGTCCCACTACGACCGTGAGCTTACCGGACATATCCTCAACCCCTTATCACGTAATTAAGACTGCTCCTTATCCCAAGCACAAACTGCTCGACCGACCTGGTCTGTGAGCAAAACTCTCCGCTTACCTTTACTGCTTCTCCAATAGCTTCTTCTGGAGATGCTCCATTCATGAGAAGCAGCGAAAAAACCGATCCAAATATATCCCCGCTTCCGAAACGATTCTTCCCAACCACGGGTGGCAAATAATCTTTACCAGCAAAGTAAACGCCCTTTTCTGAAGCCTTTATAATCAGGCGCCTGTCGCTTTTTTCAAATGACATGTACTCATTTGCCAGAATAAAATCATACTTCCCCAGTCCATCGAGACCTTTGAACTCATGAAAGGGAGATGGATCAACAACTTTGATCCTCGACTTCACCGAACTAATAACTGATGCCGCTTGCTGACCAATTTCCAGAGTACTGTAGACCAGATCGTACTCTTCATCGATCAGAATTCCTACCAGCTCTTGATTTACGTCGACAGGCTGAGGTTTCTGCACGGCAATGACATCGGAACCGCTGAAGAGAAAAATACCGTGTGCACAATCAGGCATAACGGGGACTGATCTGAAAGACCACCGATCAGAATCGCAAACACCAAAACAACTCAAAAATAGGACTTCAGCACCGAGTAACGAAAGACAGGTTGCCACATTGAATGCCGATCCTCCATCTGTCTTGACTATACTGGCTTTGTGACCGCTGCCCGATACTTCAACATCCTCTAGGTAACCTCCAAGAACCAGGGCCCTAAACTTACTTCGTTCTGTAAAGTCTGTCACCGGCATCTCCTAGACCCGGAATTATATAGGCATGGTCGTTGAGTCTTTCGTCGAGAGCAGCCGTAAAGATCTTCACGTCGGGATGATTCTTCTCAATGAATCTTACACCCTCCGGAGCAGCGATGAGACACATTAGCGAGATTTGTTTCGCCCCGGCTTTCTTCACTACTTTCAGAGCCCACGATGAGGACACTCCCGTTGCCAGCATAGGGTCTAGAACGAATAGCTGAGTATTTTCATCAACACTCGGAAGCTTTGAATAGTACTCCACCGGCTGTATTGTGTCGGGATCTCTATATATTCCGATGTATCCGACCGAAGCGTTGGGCATCAATGAAAGAACTCCTTCCACCATTCCCAGGCCGGCCCTGAGGATGGGAACGACCGTCACTTTCTTATCCTCTATACACTGGCCCACCATCTTCACCAGCGGTGTCTTGATTTCCTTATCGTACGTCGGTATATGTCTCGTCGCCTCATAAGTAAGGAGTAATGTGATTTCTTTTAAGAGCTCCCTGAATTCCTTCGGACCGGTCTGATCATCTCTCATTATTCCAAGCTTATGTTGAATAAGCGGATGGTTGACTACCGTAAGCTGGTCAAACACCTGCATCACTCCTGTGAATCAGATCTGAATAGAGTGGGAATTTGCTTGTTAGCGTCTTGACTTCCTCACTGATCTCTCTCACTTTTGTCTGTGAGATCTCTCCCTTTTCTCCCTCTATGCTCTCTAGAACTCGAATAATTAAATCGGCAATCAAGGGCATTTCTTTCTCAGTCATACCCCTTGTAGTAATCGCAGGAGTTCCGATCCTTATTCCACTGGTGACAAAAGGTGACCTGGTTTCTTTTGGGATAGTATTTTTGTTGACCGTAATGTCCGCTTTTTCCAGGGCCTTTTCCGCAGCTTTTCCAGTAACATTCATAGGATTCAGATCAACGAGGAACAGATGTGTGTCTGTACCCCCAGATACTATCCTAAGACCTTTTTCCTCAAGCGACTTCGCCAGTCTGCGAGTGTTGTAGATGATGTTCTGCTGATAAGCCTTGAATTCGTCTCTTAGAGCCTCGCCAAACGAAACTGCTTTTGATGCGATCACATGCATGAGCGGGCCACCTTGAGTACCCGGAAACACCATCTTGTCAACCGACTTTGCGATCTCCTCATTATTTGTGAGAATCATTCCCCCTCGCGGCCCTCTCAGGGTCTTGTGCGTCGTAGTCGTCACAACATGTGCAAAATCTAGGGGGTTAGGGTAAAGTCCTGCGGCTACAAGGCCGGCAAAGTGGGCCATATCTACCATCAGAACGGCGTGTACCTCGTCGGCAATATCTCTGAATTTTTTGAAATCGATTATTCGGGAATAAGCGCTTCCGCCGGCAACAATTACAGAAGGTTTAGCATCAAGAGCAACTTTCCTCACTTCATCATAGTCGATTACCTCGGTTTCCTCATTGACTCCATAAGAGACTGCATTGAAGAGTTTCCCGGAGAAATTGACCGGAGATCCATGAGTTAGATGGCCCCCGTGGCTCAAAGACATACCCATAATCGTATCGCCTGGCTTGGCAACTGCCAGATAAGCAGCCATGTTTGCCTGAGAACCCGAATGGGGCTGGACGTTGACAAACCCTGCATCAAAAAGTTTCTTGGCTCTCTCACGCGCCAGATCTTCAACTTCGTCAACGAAGACACATCCTCCGTAATACCTTCTGGAAGGATAACCCTCTGCGTATTTGTTCGTCATGACCGATCCCATTGCTTCCATTACAGCCCTGGAAACAAAATTCTCTGAAGCGATCAACTCAAGCCCGTTTCTCTGTCTTTCAAGCTCTTTGAACATTATGTCGAAGACTTGTTTATCAGTTTTCTCTAGAGATTCCCACATCCAAATAACCTCCTCCAGATTCTATTCAAACATTCCTCTCAGCGATACGTCATATGGCGGCCTCGCAATTCCCTTTTCCGTGATTATTCCTGTTATCAAACTCGATGGGGTTACATCAAATGCTGGATTCAAACACCTCACGCCTTCCGGCGCAATTTGTTGATTGCCTATGTGAGTTATCTCTCTATGGCTCCTCTCTTCTATCGGTATTTCTTCTCCAGAAGCGGTTGTGAGATCCACAGTGCTCAGTGGGGCAGCTATGTAGAAAGGAATCCCATGCCTCTGGGCAAGTATTGCAACGGAATACGTCCCAATTTTATTCGCGGCATCGCCATTAGCTGCAATTCTATCTGCTCCGACTAGAACCAGGTCAATGAATCCCTTCTTCATTACCCATCCTGCCATGTTGTCACATATTAGTGTCACGTCGATCCCTGATTTAATGAGTTCCCAGGCCGTCAACCGCGCTCCCTGAAGATAAGGGCGAGTTTCATCGGCGAAGATTTTGATTCTCTTACCCTGTTCCACAGCAGCTCGCATTACCCCGAGAGCCGTGCCGTAATCGACTGTTGCAAGAGCTCCGGCATTACAGTGAGTTAGAATTCCATCTCCATCTCTCACAACCGTTGCTCCATTTCTTCCTAACGATTTATTGATTTCTATATCCTCTTTTGCAATACTCAGGGCCGCTCGCTCGAGCGACTCGATGAGTTTCTTCCTTTCCAAACCCCAGTTAGAATTAAGAGCGTTTTCCATTCTGTCCAGGGCCCAAAAGAGGTTCACGGCTGTGGGCCTACTCTCGGAAAGCCTTTTCTTAACAGTTGTCATGTGATCCAACAAGACTTCATCGGAAGCATCCAGTACTTCCTTTGCACCTAGCAGATAACCGAAGGCTGCAGTGGCGCCTATTGCTGGAGCACCTCTGACTATCATTTCTCTTATCGCAACATATACTTCTTCATGGTTCCTGCATTCTACATACTCTTCTGCCGTAGGAAGCTTCCTCTGATCAATCATTTTCAGGCGGTCTTCGCTCCACTCAAGTGTCAAACTTTTGAAATGACTCACTGAACTTTCACCCTTTTCACTATCTCCCTCACTGTTTCGCGGTAAGCGGTTTCCAGCTCAGATCCTCTCATGTTAGTCACAATGCTTTTCCCGGTGTCTGAAAAACCTACGAGTGCGGGATCAAATGGAAGAGAACCGATAAGCGGAATGTTGAAGAGATTTTCAAGTTCCTTTCCTCCGCCCTCGCCAAAGAGTCTTATCACTTCTCCGCAGTGTGGGCACCTCAAATAAGACATATTCTCGACAATTCCAAGAATATCTCTGTGCATGGTCTTGACAAGATTAATCGCCCTCTTCACGTCCTGAACGGCAACTGCCTGGGGAGTAGTGACTACAACGGCCACAAGATCGGTTAGAGTCTGCAGAACGGTGAGCGGCTCGTCTCCCGTCCCTGGAGGAGAATCGATTACGAGAAAGTCTAGTTCACCCCACATAACATCCCCGAGAAACTGGTAGATCGCTGTCGTCTTCATCGGCCCACGCCAAATCACCGGAGCATCCTCTTCAACGAAACTTGAGATGCTAATAACCTTCAGGTTAGGCAGAGCCTCGGGAGGGAAAATCTGTCCTTCTACAACTTCGGGCTGCTTTTTCAGACCGACCATCCTCGCTACGTTGGGTCCATGGAGATCTATATCCATCAGACCGGTCTTGAAGCCTTCATCTGCCAAAGCTAGCGCTAGATTGACCGCGACCGTCGTCTTGCCAACTCCCCCCTTTCCAGACATAACGAGTATCTTATTCTTTATTGACTTAACGTTGTCTCTTATGGTTTCCATTCTCTCTGCCATTTCTTTTGGATTCACTTTTCTTCACCTTCATATTCAATTCTCATTGACATATCAGCCGTTTTGCCAAGCATAGCCGAGACAGAACAGTATCTTTCCTGAGAGAGGGTAACCGCCTTTTCTATCTTATCCTTCGGTAGATTCTTACCCGAGAAGTGATATACGAGTTCGATGCTCGTGAATACTTTCGGATGTTCCTTTGCATACTCATAATTTGCAGAAATCCAGTACTCGTAGTCCGTAACCTTCATCTTGGAGAGAATCGAAACTACATCCATTGAAGTGCAACCCATCAGCGCGGCCATTACCATCTCCATTGGAGCTGGCGCCGATCCATCGCCTCCAGAACTTTCATTTGCATCCATATGTATATCATGGCCAGAAGGAGTCTTTGCATAGAAGGCCATCTTTCCTATTCTCCTTGCAGAGTATTCCATCTTCCTTCATCTCCCTTCAAAAAAAAAGGGCCTGAGCCCCTTTTAATTTCCATTCAACGCCGATTTGGCGATTTCACAATACTCCTTGAACGTTCCAAAATCGTTGACTGCAAGATCGGCAAGCATTTTTCTGTTTATGTTTACTCCTGCAATCTTCAAACCATGAATCAGATCGTTGTACTTAGTTCCTGCGATTCTTGCGCCAGCATTTATTCTAGTAATCCAGAGCTTCCTGAAATCTCTCTTTCTTACTTTCCTTCCTGCGTACGCGTACACTCCGGATCTTATGTAGTACTGCTTTGCAAGTCTGTACCTTCTACTGAGGGCACCTCTGTATCCTTTAGCGGCTTTCAAATATCTCAGCTTTTTCTTCTTAGAGTTTACTCCACCTTTTACACGCATCTAAATCTCACCTCACAACAGGGTCAAATGCCCAGGCTTTTCTTAACTTTCTTCTCATATCCGCCCTCGACCAGTTTCCACTTTCTGGCCTCACGACGGCTGCTTTCGCTCTTCTTACCGGTATTATGGCCAGTTCCAGACTGATTTCTCATGATCTTTCCACTACCGGTCACCTTATACCTTTTGGCACTTGCCTTATGAGTCTTCATTTTTACTTTGTTGCCCATTATCTTTACCTCCTTGAGGAGTTGTCTTTGGCTTAAGGATCATCCACATATCTCTCCCCTCCAGCTTTGGAGGCCGATCGATATCGGAAATCTGCTGAAGCTGATCTGCAACTCGTTCGAGAATCTCTCTCCCTTTATCTGAAAAGACAATTTCCCTTCCTCTGAACATAATTACCACTCTTACTTTGCTTCCCTTTTCAAGAAACTCTTTGATCCTGTTCGTCTTGGTCTGGAAATCGTGTTCATCGATTCTAATCCTGAACTTCATCTCTTTAAGCTGGGACTGCTTAGTTTTCTTCTTCGCTTCCTTCTTGCGCTTGTCTTTTTCGTACTTGTACTTCCCGTAATCCATGATCCTTGCGACTGGCGGATTCGCCGCAGGTGCTACAAGAACAAGATCCAGTCCCTTTTCTCTGGCAATTCTCAAAGCTTCTGACGTCTGGACTACCCCAAGCTGTTCGCCGTTCATGTCAACAAGTCTAACCGTCTTCGTCATTATTTCGTTGTTCTTCGGAGTTGAGTCACCTCTTGCGATACTACATCACCTCTCAAAAAAAATTGGCGGAAAATCCCGCCATGTCAATAACCCTTCTTTCAGGTATCGACCCCTCAACCTTAGGGCGGGGGTGGGAGAACTTCTCCACTTAATCTTCTCACTCTGGTGAGCCGTGCAGGGATCGAACCTGCAACCTATTGATTAAGAATCAATCGCTCTGCCTGCTGAGCTAACGGCCCACTAACGGTATTTATTCTATCTCATGCGAATGAACCTGTCAACCGGGTTTCAACGGTAAAGATCGTCTCTAAAGTTGGAGAAATAACCGTGTGAATCACGGCTCTCTCCGAATCGATACTTCTTGACCAGCCCAATGTCGATCTCGGCAGAAGCAAAACCTTCGGCTCCTCCGCAATCTACAATAATCTCGCCTGAAGGTGAGATTATTCTGCTTCCTCCAACAAAGTTCATTGTCTTATTTGTACCGCACTGGCTAGAGGCGACCAGGAAGCATCCATTCTCTATTGAGCGGGCTCTGGTTGCTGTCTCAAAGATCAATTTCCTTTCCCTTCCAAAGGCAAATGGAACCAGGAGAACCTCTGCCCCCTGTTTACATAGCTTTCTTGAGATCTCTGGAAACCCTATTTCGTAACACATAAGCACTCCGAACTGGATTCCAGAGAACTCGAAAGTCTTGAATTCACTACCGGGAGTGAAGACTTTCTTTTCATCGCGGAAAAGGTGGGTTTTGTTGTAGTAAATCGGTTCTAGATAAGGCAACATTATGACAGTAGAGTTGAAAAAACCTCCGTTCGTTTCGTTTGCGATTCCACCTACAACTGCAATATCATTGTAGTCTGCAAGAGCAGAGAGAACCTCCACGGTCTCTTCTTGCATTTCAGAGGCATTGCTTATAGTCGCCTCATCTGTGCCGTACCCGCTGTTGAACATCTCGGGGAGAAGAACAAGATCTACATTTTCTTCAACGAGACTCTCTATGTAACTGGTAATCTTCTCCAGATTCTCCCCAGGGGCATCATTATCGGCTCTGAATTGAACAATCCCAATTTTGATCTTTCCCGTGTTACCCATTTCAGCCTTCACCATCCTGTTCAAAGGGACTTCTAACTAATGGCTTGTAGATTCTCCTGATGTCTTGAAACGCAACAAGAGCGATCAATGCAATACCAAGGATCAAACCGCCGCTTCCAAGTCGCATCCATGCAATTCTGCTTAACGCAGTTCCAACCAGAATCCAGTATCCCAGGGAAAGGACGACCGATAGAGATCTTCTGTGGTGAAAAAGCCCATAGAACCCCGAGACTCCCTGTGCTACTGCAAGGATTACAACTTCGCTTCTGTAAACCATGCCTGCCGTGTCTTGAAAATAGCCAAATAGAATTACAACATAGAACAAAGTAAGCGTCAAATTCTGAATCCTGGCAACCCGCTCAGTTTTGCTACCGAGGATCACTCCGATCAGGACCAGGGAAACCACAATCGCCGAGAGCATAATAGAATAGTTCAGGAATGGCATGATAAAGAGAAGAAACAGAGAAAAAATTATCCTGTATATCATCAGTAACCGTTATCTTCCAGCCACTTCTGAGCGTTTTCTTTTGCTTCCTGACCTTGAACGATAAAATCGGGCTGGAGTTCGAGTTCAAGTACCTTTCTGTAATACTGGGCCGCCAGATCCTTCTTCTTCCAAACCTGATAAAGCACCGCCAACTCATAATAGCTGTTGAGATATCCCGGATCGTTTTCGATAGCCTTCATGAACCGCTCTTCCGACTTCCCGTAATTTCTGTACGGCCAGGGTGTATCACGATCCCTCATGCCCTTAGCAATGAATGGGAATGGGCTATCAGGCATCAGTTCCATTGCTTTGTCAATACTCTTGTCGAAATCCGATATGAGAAACATGGACTGAATTATTCCTGCCATCTGAGCGAGTTGTCCTATTGCCGCTCCCTTAACATAGTAGGCCATTCCATATGAGTCATCCATTTTTATTGCCTGTTCTGCAAGCTCTCTTGCCTTGTTATAATGAGTCTCTCTTGTCTTCTTATCCTCTATCCAGTTCGCGTATTCCCGGTGACAATCCGCGAGAAGAGTGAGGATTTCTATATCTTCCAGGTCCTCAGACTCAAGTTTTTCAATGAACTCGGCCATCATTTCGGTGTCTTCCATGGCCCTTATTTGAACAAACTCGGAAAGCAACGCTTCGTATTCAGAAGCAAAGAAAACCGATGAAAAGACAATCAAAAAAATGATCACAAGCATTTTCTTCATAAAACAGCACACCTCCAAACGAAGATTGTATGATAGGAATATTATATAACTACATGAGGGAAAGATTGACGGAGGTAGGTTAATGAATAGATTTGTTGTGGTCAGGTATGGAGAAATCGCTCTGAAGAAAGGGAACAGAAAGCTTTTCGAGAAAGTCCTCGTAAACAACATAAAGAGGCAACTGGGAAGATCGACAGTCGAAAGAATCAGAGGACGGATAATCGTCTCTGTTCCCTCAGAGAGACTAAGATCGTCGATAGAAATAATGTCCAGAACGTTTGGCATACAGAACTTCAGTGTCGGAACATGGACTTCCTATGATCTGGAAGATATTTACCTGACCTCGGTCGATCTTGCAAAGGATGAAATGAAGAGAGGAAGAAAGACTTTCAAGGTTGAAACCCGGAGACTGGACAAGAGATTTCCTCTAAAAAGCGTTGAGCTGAATCCCCTCGTTGGGGAGAGAATTCTCGAAGAACTCCCTGAAACGAGTGTAGATATTCACAATCCTGAATTCAAGATAGAGATTGAGATAAGGGATGAAGGAGTGCTGATCTCGAGTGGGAAGACAACAGCAAGCGGAGGTCTTCCCGTTGGAGTTAGCGGTAGGGCTTTGTTGCTGCTTTCGGGCGGAATTGATAGCCCTGTAGCAGGGTGGCTGGCTCAAAAGAGGGGGTTGGATCTCGATGCAATACACTTCTCCAGTCCTCCTTACACCGGAGAAAGATCATTTGACAAAGTTCTGTCACTAGCGAAAACTCTCTCAATCTATAACGGTGGAAGAGAGTTCAGGCTATATTCCATGCATTTTACCGACGCTCAGATTGCAGTCCATAAACACGTTGAAGAAAGATATAGCCTGGTCTGCCAGAGAAGACTGATGATGAAAATCGCAAGTAAGATAGCAGAAGCTCAAAGAATAATCGCAATCGTTACGGGAGAGAACCTGGGCCAGGTTGCAAGTCAGACCCTTGAAAACTTGAGAGTTATCGAAGAACAGACTGAGCTAATAGTGCTCAGGCCGCTACTATCTTACGATAAAATCGAGACAATAGAGCTCGCGAAACAAATAGGCACGTTTGAAACGTCGATTTTGCCATACGAAGATTGTTGTACTGTTTTTGTTCCCTCGAATCCAGTAACAAAGGCGAGGCTTTTCGACATAAATCGGGTCGAAGCTGGACTAGACCTGGAATGTCTTGCAAAAGATATAATTGAAAAGTCCAAGATGTACCGGATAAAGAATGGCGATATACTGGAGGTAAAGAGCATTGAGATTCCTGAAGAAGCTTCTTAGCTTACTCGTAACTGTCTGGATTGCCGTGCTCGGAGTTCTCTACATCTGTGTTTATGGCGGTATAGTCATTCTAATTGGAAATGTGATCGGGAAATTCAAAGGGAAGAAAGAGAGAAAGACCTTCATTTCAAGAGAGGTCTCTAGATTCGGCAGGGCGGCTTTCGTGCTTTCGGGGTCAAGAGTAAGGTTGTCTGGTAAGGAAAACGTTCCAGAGACTGGCCCCATGGTTATCGTCGCAAATCATCAAAGCGCATTCGATATACCTCTTATACCCGGCTACGTCTACCCAGAGATAGCTTTCATTGCAAAAAAAGAGCTCTCAAAGATTCCTGGCATAAGCTGGTTCATAAGCGCGCTGGACGGAGTATACATTGAAAGAGGAAACAGATTACAAACGGCCGGCGCAATGAGGAAAATATTCAGAATTCTGAAAGAGGACGGAACGATTCTTCTTTTTCCAGAAGGGACACGAAGCGAGGCCGGTGAAATTGGGAAATTCAAAGAAGGGAGTCTATCAATTCCCTATAAACTTGGTGTGAAGGTCCTCCCCGTGGCACTTGACGGAACACGCAATCTTCTCAGGAAGAACAGCTTTCTGATCACACCTTCGAGAATCTCTCTTTCTGTTTGCAAACCTATCCTTCCCCAAGATTTCAATTCCGAGGAAGACTTCAGCGGAGAAGTCTATAATATAATTAAGGCAGCTTTGGAATCAATGAGAAATTGAGGTGGGTTCTATGTTACAGGTAAGACTGAGGGGCCTTGCTCTTGACCAGAGTAATTCCCCGGTGGTAATACTTGAAGTTGAAAAGACTAACAAAGGTTTCGGAATATGGATCGGACCGTTCGAGGCCGAAGCTCTTGCCCTCGCGATTAGCGGAAAGGACTTCCCAAGGCCCTTAACATATGACCTATTTGTAAATACGGTTACTCAACTTGGCGGGGTATTTGAAAAGGCGGTGATCGGACAGGTTAAAGACAATGTTTATTACGCTTCTCTGCACTTGCAGGATAGAAGCGGACAGCTTTACGTTGTCGATGCACGTCCTTCCGATTGTCTTGTGCTTGCCGTCAAAAAGGGCTTCCCGATTTTTGTAGAAGATTCGGTGTTTAAAGAGAGTTCGATCGACCTAAGCAATCTACAGACCGACGCGCTTCAGCACGGCCAGGAAGAAGATACTGAGGGTTTCAAGAAGTTTGTCGAGAATCTCGATATCGAAGAGCTGAAAAAACATTTTAGGAGCAAGGAAGACGATAGTGAAACTAGCTGAATTCTCTCCCTTTTTCAATTGCAAACTCAAGAACTTTCTGGACGAACTCCACATATCCAAGCCTTTCAAAGATGTCGTCAGCTATACTCCGCTGGCTGGAGGCAAGAGGCTCAGGGCATATCTAATCTGGGAACTTTCCAGGTACACGGGGTTTGGAGAGGAAAACGCTTTGAAGGCTGGAATTGCCGTTGAGCTGTTTCACAGCGGGAGCCTGATTCACGATGATCTACCTGCCATAGATAACGACACTATTCGGCGAGGCCTGCCATCAAGTCATATCAAATTCGGTGAATCCAAGGCAATACTTGCGGGAGATTTTCTTATGCTTTTTCCAGGCAGGGTCTTTTCCTCCCTTGATCTTGAAACCAGATACATTCATCCCATTCTAGAGCTGTGGCAAGAGACATCACTTAAAGTTGTAGAGGGTGAATTCGATGACGTCTTTCCAGAAGACGAATCCATAGAACAGATGGAAAGGATCCATGCTGCAAAGACAGGAGCTCTTTTTGGCTTCTGCTTCGCTGCCCCCTTCATAAGAGAGAAAAGAGAAAAGATAGACGAGATGTACAAACTCGGTGTGAGATTCGGAAAACTCTTCCAAATGATGGACGACATAAAGGACGTCATTTCTACCGAAAGTGAACTTGGAAAGACACCCGGAAAAGATGGGAAACAGAATAGACTGACTATTCTATCCTTCGAGTCTCTTGAGGAGGCCCAGATAGAGGTCAAGGAGTCGTTTCATTCGATTCTCGGAGAAATAGACTCTTTTACCGACCTCAAGAAAGAGATGAGAGATATATACTATCTGATTGCCAGAAGATAAATTAAAATCCAAATAGCCTCGCCCTCAACGCTTTTCTGAAGTGATCGGCGTCTGTGTACCTCTTGTCTGCAACTAGAGACATTGACTTTTCCAGAATTCTTCGTGCCTTCCTGGGGAATAGATCTAAGACAAGTGGAATTCCCTTAATCCTCTCTGTCGAAGGAATAGGATCCTCTCCACTCAGGAGAAAGAAAAGGATACCTCCTACGGAATAGACGTCCCATGAATAGCTTGGAGTTGAAGAAGATAAGAATTTCTCGGGACAGGTGTAACTCAAAGAAACAACCTTAGAAAGTGAATTCATCAAGTAAACATCTTTCAAACAGGCTGCGCCGAAATCCATGACCTTTATTTTTCCTTCATCTGTAAGCATGACGTTGGTCGGCTTTAAGTCACCATGAATGTAACCTCTTTCATGGATCGAGGACACACCCTTAAGGATTTCATCGATGATTTCTAGAGCTTCAGACTCATCAACAACTCCATCGGACTTCACCGAGTCTCTTAATGTTCTTCCGCTTATAAATTCCATAACATAGTAAGCTGTGTTGTTCTCCGTAAAAAGATCAAGTACCTTCACGACCCTATCATCGTCGATTTTAGACATGATTGTGAATTCTTCTGAAAAAGAAGAAAGCCTTTCGAAATAGGCTTCCTTCAGATCGCTGCTTATGGGTTTAACGAAATTACCTTCCCTTTCTGCACCTCTTGGAAAGAACTCCTTAACAGCCACGCTATTTCCGGTATGGAAGTCTGAGCATAAATAGGTCATGCCAAAACCGCCCCTTCCAAGGGGCTCGATAATTCTGTAACGTTTTTTCAAGATTGTTCCTTCGTTGAGGTAGTATTGTATTGTGATCACCTCTAGTAGAATAATATCATCATTGATGTAAAAGGTGGTAGCTGAATGTTTGTAGACTTTCACTGTCATTCTGATCATTCCGACGGCACGGACTCGGTTGCGGCAATAGTGCAAAAGGCTGCGGACAAAGGAATCTCCATTCTCTCTGTTACCGACCACGATACACTGGCTGGCCAGAATGAAGCCAGGGAACTGTGCTTGAGAGCTGGAATAAAGTACATAAGGGGAGTAGAGATAAGCTGTGACTTTCATGAGACCCTCGATGTTCTTGGTTACGGTATGGTTTTCGAAGCTTCGTCTATGGAAGAAGAGCTCAGACAGTTGAGGCTTAAGAGAGATCTTAGGAACACAAGGATTCTCTCGAGGCTGCGATCTCTCGGTGTTCAGATTACCGATGAAGAGCTGGAAAGTTCATTTCCCGGTGAAAGTCTGGGAAGACCACACATAGCCAATCTAATTGTGAGAAAGGGTTATTCTGACTCAACAGAAAATGCCTTCAAAGAGTTTCTAGGAAAAGATGGAAAAGCGTACGTTGAGAAAGAGAAGCTATCCATAAAGAGTGCAATTGAACTCATTCTCTCCGCTGGGGGTGTTCCCGTCCTAGCCCATCCTCTTTCGATGATGCTAGATCGAAAAGAAACGATAGAGATCATTAGGACAATGATACGTTACGGATTAAAAGGCATGGAAGTGTTTTACAAGACCTATGAAGAAACAACTCGAGAAGAGCTTTTCGAAATCTCAGGAAACCTCGGATTGATAGCCACGGGCGGCAGTGATTATCACGGGAAGCACAAGAAAGATCTCGAGCTCGGGATTGATATTCCAGACTCTGCAGTTTCCAGATTCCTTGAATCCTTACCCGCCGACAACGGCCTTAACTATTAGGGCTTCCGAGTTGTCTCCAGAAACGTATTAAGATTTGCGATCTTACCGTTCTCAGTCACAATATACTGATCATAATCGATCGATAGAGAACTGAGCAGCTCGCTAAATCATGTTTCCTTCGGTATTTATAGTCTCATCTCTAAAATTGCCCTTCATGAGCTCTTGCCGATCGAATAACTGGCCAGGGCGATAGATGCCAGTTTAGAAGCAGCCGAATCGGCTCTGGATACAATAACGATTGGGGCAGTTGCACCCAAAATAAGACCGGCGATCGTTCCACCGGCAAGATAGACGGCCGACTTGCCCACAAAATTACCACTTGCAATATCCGGTACGACTAGGAGATCGGCCTGCCCTGCTACCGGCCCGGAAATCTTCTTGATTTGTGCCGCTGCAAGCGAAAGCGCATTGTCCACACCTAGAGGCCCATCGATTACACAATCGCTGATCTGCCCTCTTTGGCTCATCTTGGAAATAACGGCCGCATCGATAGTCTCTTGCATATCTTCGTTCACAACCTCAACAGCAGCAATAAGCGCGACTTTTGGTTTTTCATAGCCTATTGACTTCAGAAAGGCAACGGCGTTCTCGATTATCGACACTTTTGTCTGTAGATCCGGGCGGATTATCATTCCTCCGTCGGTTACGAAAACAACCCTGTCGACTACCGGAACATCCATAGCCGCTATGTGGCTCAAAACCCTTCCCGATCTTAAGCCCCATTCTTTGTTCAGAACCGCTTTCAGGAGAATCGATGTCTTCAACAGTCCCTTCATCACAACATCGGCTTTGCCGGAACTAACTAACTTTATCCCCTTCTCGCAAGCTTCTTCGGGGGAGGAGGCGGGTATCAACTCTCCCTCAAGTCCTTCTTCTTTCAAGATTTCGAGAGTCTCTGCTTCTCTGCCAACAAAAACCGGCGTCGCGATCCCTTCGTCAAATGCGTGTTTGAGAGCCCTTATCCCCTCTCTATCTTCTGATCCTATAAGAACAACTCTTCGAGTACCGCCTGCCTTGGCAAGCGAAACAAGTTCAGAAAAGTCTTTCAACAAAAACCCTCCTTGACACCGATTTGCACTTCTTCCCAAAGGAAAGTATAACCCATACGGAAGTCAAGGAGAAAGTTATCTCTCTTGAGCAGGTTTAATTATGATGCATTACGGCAAAATTTGTAGGCAATTAAACCATCTCCTTAGTACAGAGGCCGGCGCATCTTCTGGCAACCTTAAAAAAATAGATCTTTCCTCCGAGATAGCCCAGCCTTTGAATCAGTTTGCCGCATCTTGGGCAAGGGTTCCAGCAGGTCACTTTTTCCATTGACGTTCTATGCCCTTTGGGATTACCAAAGAAGTCCTTTTCGGAATCCCTGCCTCCATGCGGAGCCATCTCCTTTAGAATGCTCCTTATTGAAGAAAACATTGTGCCTTTCTCCTCATCGCAAAGACTCTCCATCTTGATTCTCGGGTGAAGACCTGACGTCGACGATATATTGAAGCGTTTCATTTCCCAAACCGGTGATTCGCTGCTCTTTTGCAAGAGAAGACTTCAAGCTGTGTTTGCCGGCTCCTTAACAGCCGAGCATATCAAGAAAAAAGTAAGCCTCGTTGAACTGATCGCCAAGCGGTGAAGGCTTTTCCTGAGCCGCAAGATAGTACTTGTTGTTGAATTCTCCTTCACTGAAGCGCCAAATGCCACCGTAAAGCTTGGTTTTCTCATTAAAAAATGTTCCGTCACTGAATATTATTCTCAGCTGCGATTGGGTTCCGGCGTTTCGACTTTATCGTGAAAGGCATTTGCCGCTCCATCAGACAAGAGTGATCCTCTGCTTTCAAAGCATATCTCTACGATTCCACCCAGTTCTCGTGAAGAAGTAAAAAGTAACCACACAATTCACCGGATTCCCGTATTGTAAAGATCGCGAAATGGAAGGAGTATTTTCTAGACTTTATCGGTACTTCAACCGTCTTTGCCTTTTTGTCCGAAAGAGTTTCGTCGATCTGATTTGCAAGAACCAATGCCCCCGGTATCTCGATCATTCTTAGCCCCCACTAATAACTACTGTCAAGTGTCGCAGGGGGTCCTTCCAAATCGAGAAGTACCAAATTCTTCCTGTCGTTCACTTGCTTCTTCCGAAGACTCGAACTGTCACAAAAAGAGAAAGGCCGAAGAGAATCACTATGGTACAGCAGGAATGTGCTGCATCAATCTTCGACCCCACTTACAAGTTATCCGCCAATTTCAGTATAATGACGTACATGAACCGTCTTCGAATAGAATCTTCTTGAGATACTGTTCCTCTCAAGAAAGCAGAGACAAAACTGTCTAAAGAGTTTCTAGATCCCCAGCTCCTTCTTCATCTGTTCAAGCTCCTCATCGACTGCAAAGGAGCTCTTCGCCGCATACTTCTCTTCCAGAGCCTTTGCTTTGTCAATCGGCTCAGTATTGAGTTCGGCCATGGCATTTGCTTCATCAAGCATCTTCTGTGCCTTTTCTTCCAGTCTCCCAACCGCATCCATTGCTCCCTGCGTCTTACCTGCCGAAGAACTGACTTCATTAATCTTCTTCTGAGTTTTTGCGACGGCCACCTTAGCTTTGATCATTGCGCGTCTGTTTTTGAGAGACTCAATATCCGAAACTAGCTTGTCGTGCATCTGGCGCATTTTAACAGCGTTTTCGTGGGCTGCCGCGTAAGCCGTCATTAGCCCTGCGCCCACGTTTTCGAGCTCCTGCTTCTTTGCGATAAAGACCTTTGCGTCTCCGTCGTTTCTTGCCAGCAATGCCCGCTTTGCAAAGTCAGCGTATTTTGCCACTTCTGCCGCATTTTCATCGACCAGTCTCTTCGTTCTCGTCTCCTCTGCAATTACACCTGCAGTTCCTCGCTTCACTTCGGCAAGATCCTCGGTAAGTTCACGAAGGTGCTGGTCGATCATCTTCGAAGGATCTTCCATCTTGTCGAACAAAGCATTTACATTTGACTTGATAATGTCATTGAACCTGTCAAGAATACCCATCTTTTCCTCCCAGAATCAAGCCTCTAAGGCTCGTGTGATAGTTTCAACTTTCTTTTGACTCATTTCCTTCATCTTTCTTCTCATATTTTTTGGTTAATTCCTCAACTTCCTGATCTCCGAACTTTTCAAGAGGGGTGTTCAAGATCTCTTGCGTCTGCTTCGCCTCGATATTCTTCTGTCTCTTCACATTGCTCCACCAGAAAAGCAAGAGCACAATCACTGCTATGATTCCTATTACAATGAATACCGGAATCCAGGGAGATCTGGTTACAGTCATGATCCTGTCTGCCGCGTCGCTGAATGCCTTGGCGAAGAACTCTTCATCGGCAAAGTTATCGTAATAATAATACTTGTCTATATAATCGAGAAGGATGTCGGCAGCCTCGTTGTCGATAACTGTCTTCGCCTGATTACCGCATACATATCTATCCATATAACCGTCGCCGTATTCGAAAAAGACTATGAGACAATGGGCTTCGTCTGTGAAAAGTTTGTCGTAAAGTCCACCAGCGAAATCCGCGAGGTCATCATCAGTTGGATAGTGAGAGCCGTTTACTGTATCTGTTATGTACAGATAAGGTTGAACGCCCGTCTCCTGATAGAAGTGTTTCATGCCGTTGATAAGAACAGAGTCTTTGTTAATCCACCCGAGCTCATCTGTATAATACCCGGTTTCGTTAACCGATCCTTTTGGCAGCGGTTCTCTCGCGATCGTTGATTTCGTGATCTCGATATTTCCAGGATTACTCCCACAAGAGGAGAATGTCCCTGAGACAACCAGTACAATCAGTATTATAGCGATAACGATCACACCAAATGCAAAGACGCTGCAGCCACTGCATCCGGCGGTGTTCACTCCAGACCCACCCGTAGTCGGCCTCTTGAAACCTCCGACAGGAATTCTGAAGGGCGATGTAAAAACCTTTTTGCGGGAAGAACTACCAAATATACCAGAAGGGAATGAGCTTCCAGGCCTGGAAGTGCTTCCCCTGGAGCTGCTTGAGCTGCTGCTCGAGGATCGGCTGCTTCGACTGCTGCTGAACGATCCTCCGCTTCTTCCGCCACTGCTTCTGTTGCTGGATGACGACCCGCCGCTACTCCTTCTAGCCAATGCTTATCTCCTTTCAGGCAAGCAACCCTTTTCAGCTAATTATAGGCCATCCAATCTGGAATTGCATAAGAATTAATGAGTGTTAAAAGTAGTTGAAGCCACCCATGCTTATCTTTACTAATGGCTCGTTGCCGCACAACGCAGTTTTCATTCGTGGCCAGCGAGTTCTTGTTTTTTAGCGTACAGCGATTCATGGGATCGCGATGATGAAATAAGTTCAGATAACGAGATGTAGCGTTTTTTCGGAGTAACCATTCGATGTCATCTTGGGATCCGGGATCTGGTTCCAAGAACGAACAACGAAGAACCGGTCTTCTCGGCGGAGAATGTCAAACTATTCCAGGAGGCTTTCAGTCCTCCGCAAATTCCTGACAGGTTACCTGCCGCTTCATTTCTTGACTCTCAGTTCCTTGCTTTCGGAGATGCAGATTTCCAAGCTATGTGAAGCAAACTCCACTCGGTCGACTTTATCGCTTTTTGACAAGACACACAACTGTTTCCACGTGCCATGTCTGGGGAAACATATCGAAAGCCTTTACCGTAGAGATTTTGTAGCCTGACTCTCTGAGCTTTGCGGTATCTCTCGCCAGGGTAGTAGGGTCACAGGACACATAAAACACCATGGAAGCGCCGAACTTATCGAGAAGCCCAATCTCCGAACCGACTCCGGATCTGGGCGGATCGAGAATTATCGTAGAGTAGTGACGCTGATCAGACTTGAGAAATTCAATAACATCGCTCGACACGATTTCGATCCCAAACATTCCGTTAAGATTCGAATTTGCCTTGAGAGCCTTAACAGATACGGGATTCGATTCTACCGCGGTGACACTGCCCATCTTCTTCCCAACGGTGATAGAGAATGTTCCTATGCCACTGTAAAGATCAAGAAGAGAGTCGCCAGCCGTATCCTTCATCTCATTAAATATATGACTGACAATCGACTCCGTAACTTCGAGATTGTTTTGAAAGAAGGCTACGGGCGGAATCTCAAACTTTCTTTCGGAAAGCTCCTGGTCGATTACCCCTTCCCCGAAAAGCGTTCTCGAAACGCCTCTCATAACTACCCTGTCGTTCGCATTCATAAGATGAACGAGCGTCGAGACATAGGGAAGCTTCTTCCTAACCTCCAAGACAATACGGTTTTCATCGGGAAGACATTCTCCTTTTGTAACAAGTATTGCCATGATTTCTCTTCCGTTGCCTCTTAGAATTACATGCTTGAGTTCGCCTCTTCCAGTAACCCTGTTATATGGAATGATTGCCGTTTTCCTCAGTATCTCCTCGAAACCCGATCTGGCCTTTTCGAAGTCTTTCAGGCCCAACACACAACCCTGGCAACTAACGGGAGAGTTGCTATTCCTCCTATAAAGACCGAGAGAAAGCCCATCTTTCCCCCCGTGACACACATACTCCATCTTAAGTCTGTAATTCGTCTCTCTTGGTGAAGGAACAATCTCAAAGTCCTCCAGTTCAATCTTTCCTACTCTTTTGAACTGCTCACTAATTACCTCTCTCTTCCAGAAAAGCTGTTCTGAATAGTCAAGTGTCTGCCAGTCGCATCCGCCGCATACCGGAAAGTTCCTGCAAAGCCTTTCTCTCCGGCTATTTGAAGGGACAAGCACTCTCTCAACCTTCATCGTATGGAAGTCGCTTCTTCCCTTTTTCTTGCTAGCTTCAACAACTTCGCCTGGATAACCCGCATCGAGCAAAGCTACTTTCCCGTCAGCTGTTCTGGCGAGAGAGAAACCTCCTGCGATTAGCTTCTCAATACGAAGTTCTTCCATTACATACTATCGGGAGCCTCAACGCCAAGAAGCTCTAATCCGCTCCTTAAAATGTTCTGAATCGCTTCGCACAAAGCTAACCTTGCACCTGAAAGTGCCGGGTTCTCCGGGTCTACAATGATATTCTTGTTGTAGTAACCGTGAAATGCCCTGGACAGATCCTCCAGATAAGACGTTAGACGGTTTGTTCTGTAATCTGCGACTACCGAATCCAAAATCTCAGGAAAAATCGTCAGCAGCTTGATGATCCTCCTGTCTTCCTGAGAATCGAGAAGCTCAAGCGAATCTCTCGATCTTTTCACGTTCTTCTCCTTAGCAGTTCTGAATACATTGCTTATTCTTGCGTTGGCATACTGGACGTAAAAGACAGGATTGTCATTCGATCTCTGCCTTGCCAGATCTATGTCAAAAAGCATGTGAGTGTCAGGATCGAACATCGCGAAGAAGTATCTCGTCGAATCCACTCCAACAGCTTCAACCAGCTCATCCAGGGTTGTGAATTCCCCTCTTCTGGTCGACATCTTTACCACTTCACCCTCTCTTTTGAGATTTACGTACTGGTGGACAATCACATTCAGAAATCCATCTTCTATTCCCAGGGCCTTCATAGCAGCATTCATCCTAGGAATGTGGCCCATGTGATCCGCACCCCAGATATCAAATACCTTTTTGAAACCCCTATCATGCTTATTGTAATGATAAGCAATGTCGGTCATGAAGTAAGTATAGCTTCCGTTCGATCTCACGAGGACCTTATCATCATCCTCCACAAAGTTTGAGACTTTAAGCCATCTCGCCCCTTCCGATTCATATATCAACTCTTTTCTGTCAAGCATGCCAATTACAGAGTCAACAGTTCCATCGTCTATCAGAGAGCTCTCAAAGAAGACGTTATCAAACTCCACTCTCAGCCTCTTGAGTGTTCCCATAATATCTTCCAGCATCTTGTCGAGAGCATATTTCTTGAAAAAAGCTTCGGCCTCCGAGTTCCAAACCGCCTTGAAACGCTCTCCGATCTCACCGGCAAGTCCCCTGGCAATATCGATCAAATACTCACCCTGATAGCCATCCTCAGGTAGCTCCTCTTCTACACCGAGGTATTGATTGTATCTAACCCACAAAGAGCGGCCCAGGAGTCCAATCTGCCTTCCCGCGTCATTTATGTACATCTCTCTTTGGACTCTGTATCCTCTTGAAGAAAAGATTCGGCACAGAACATCTCCAAATACTGCCTGGCGCCCATGACCAACTGTAAAGGGTCCCGTTGGGTTGGCGCTTGCAAATTCAAACTGAATTCTCGTATCGCCCTTTCTCTTCCAGAAATCCGGCGCATCGATCAACTCCGCCAGTACAGAGGATAGATATGTAATGGAGAAATCAACGTTTATGAATCCTGGTCCGGCAACCTCCACTCTGCTATAGTCGGCTTCGTTGCCGAGTCTCTCGCAGATTATATTAGCGATTTCTCTCGGACTCTTCTTCAAGATCCTCGAAAGAATAAACGCGGCATTTGTAGAAAGATCACCAAACCCCTCAGGAGGTATCTCAACCTTAAAATCGATTTTGTCATCATAAATGTCAAATTCCTTCAGCACTTTCTTTATTGAGTTCTCCAGCTTCTCCTTAAACACAATCCACCTCCTAATCTGGCCAATATACCTTAGCATACAAAAGCATAACACCGCATTGTTGTGATATGGTTTAATCTGCGTTTCCTCGTACGAATAAACGCAATTGAAAGCATAGTCTTATATATGTATTATATTAGAGATAACTAAAACAAGGAGGGTTAAGATGGGCGTAAACCTTAAAGGAAAGAGCTTTTTGACATTGCTTGATTTCACGACAGACGAGATTCGCTATCTACTGGATATTGCAAGACAGGTGAAGGTCGAAAAGAGGGCCGGTACGCCGACAAGTAGATTTGCAGGGAGAACGCTTGCCATTGTATTTGAGAAGCGCTCAACAAGGACAAGAACTGCTTTCGAAACTTCCTTCGGTGAAGAGGGCGGCCATGCGGTCTTTCTCTCAAAGGACGATATTCATCTTGGAGTGAAAGAGGATTTGAAAGACACGGCAAGAGTACTAGGAAGAATGTTCGATGCGATAGCGTTCAGGGGCTTCAAGCAAGAGACTGTTGAAGTTCTGGCGCAGTGGTCTGGCGTTCCTGTCTATAACGGGCTTACCGACCTATACCATCCAACCCAAATTCTTGCGGATTTCATGACTATCGAAGAAAGCCTCGGCAGCCTGAAAGGACGAAAGCTGGTCTTTGTGGGGGATTCCAGAAACAACATGGCCAACTCCCTCATGATAGGGTCCGCGAAGATGGGGTTGCATTTCGTAGCGTGCGGTCCGGAGAGACTTCACACCGATCCGGCTATTGTCAGCAAGTGCAAAGAGATCGCAAAACAATCCGGAGCTACGGTCGAGGTCACTGAAGATGTCGACTCTGCACTAAAGGACGCCGATGCAGTCTATACAGACGTCTGGGCATCGATGGGTGAAGAGGACAAGCTTCAAGAAAGGATTGCTCTGCTTAAACCTTATCAGGTTAACGCTAAGATGATGAAAAAGACCGGAAAGGCAGAGACTATCTTCCTTCACTGTCTGCCTGCCGTGAAGGGAAATGAAGTAACCGAAGATGTCTTCGAAAGTCCTGCCTCTAGAGTCTTCGAGGAAGCCGAGAACAGAAAACATACAATAAAAGCAGTAATGATAGCCACACTGCTATAGGGGGAAGTATGAAGAGAATCGTAGTTGCAATAGGCGGCAACGCGCTCAACAAACCAAATGAAAAACCTACAGCAGAAGTTATGGAGAAGAACCTGCTCTCGACGACTGCCTATCTTGCAGATCTTGTAGAGGAAGGTTATGAGCTTGTAATTACTCATGGCAATGGACCGCAGGTTGGAAATCTCCTTGTTCAGCAGGATATCGCGAAGGACGTTTTCCCTCCCTTTCCGATCGACGTAAACGATGCAATGACACAGGGTTCAATTGGTTACTTGATAACCCAGACTTTGAACAATGAACTTGTCAAGAGAAACACAAGAAAGAATATAGCGTGCGTTCTGACTCAGATAGTTGTGGACAAGAACGACAAGGGTTTCGAGAATCCTTCCAAACCCGTCGGACCGTTTTATGATAGTGAGACGGCCAAAGAACTCGAGAGAACCAAAGGCTGGACCGTCAAAGAAGATGCCGGAAGAGGTTATCGACGTGTAGTGCCTTCACCTATGCCCCTTGACGTTCTTGAAATCGAACCTATTAGGGAGATGATAAAGGACGGCACCATCGTCGTGGCGGCTGGCGGCGGTGGAATACCGGTGGTCAGAGACGAATCGGGACAAATTAAAGGCGTCGAAGCCGTCATTGACAAAGACAGAGCTTCTGCCCTGCTGGCGAAGTTAATTGAAGCGGACGCACTTGTTATCCTTACAGGAGTAGACTACGCGTACATAAACTTTGGAAAAGACAACCAGAGGGAACTGAAGGAATTGACTGTAAAAGAAGGAAGAGAGTTGATGGAAGCCGGTCACTTTGCTAAGGGAAGCATGTTGCCAAAGATAGAATCCGCAATTGAATTTGTCTCTCTAACCGGAAAGGAAGCGATCATTACTTCTCTGGAAAATGTAGATCTCGCGCTCAAAGGAGAGTCGGGCACAAGAATCGTTGCATAGACAGAAGTCGGAGAGATTCTCCGGCTTTTTTTGTTTTTCCTGTAACCATGTGATATAATCTGTGTTATACGAATGATTGAAAGGAGTGACGACAGTGCGCGGTCAAGAAACAAGAGAGAGAATAATGGAGGCTGCTATACAGGTCATCGCTGAAGAAACGATCGAAGGCCTGAGCACACGTAAGGTTTCAGGGATAGCAGAAGTGAACCTTGCGGCTATTCACTATCACCACCGTTCCAAAGAGGGAATGCTAATCGATCTATCAAGGCATATTCTCAACAACTACGTCCTACCGAGAATCGAACCACTCATCGATCAAGGCAAACAGCCTGTAGAGATTACAAGAGATCTTTACGCAGAACTGTTGAAGCTCTATTCTGAAAGGCCAGATATAATGGTTTCTCTTGTATATCTCTGGCTTCACGGAATGAAGAACAAAAGAGTGAGGGAGATCCTTATCAATGCGAGGGCCGACTTCTACGATAGATTAGAGAGAGCGCTAGGATCTTCAATGTCAATGAGACGTGCTTCCAAAGTGTCTCATCGTCTTCTATCTTACATAGCAGGCAAAATCATGGAAATGGCAGTTGATGGTGAGATGCCTGACGAAAAGGAAGTAGACGAAATAGCCAAACTTCTTTCATAGTTTGATTTCTGCGGAAAAACTATCAGGAAAGGCAACGTAAAATCCCTTCCGATGATTATCGGAAGGGTTTCTATTGGTTTATAAATCCCAGATTAAACTGGATTCCTACAAAACTGTACGCAGGAAAGGGGCTGAAGGAAGAGAGGTCATCTTCTATCTCCCATTTTAATGTACCAACAAGCTCGACACTTTCGAGGTTGATAAAGTAAAATTGCTTTCCAATTTCCAGCCTTCGCCTGGCGGAGAAACCAACAGAGGTATAACTTTGCTTCTGCGTCTCGCCAGCAACCTTCTGAAATCTGCCAAGGGTAGCGTTGACAATGCTCAAATCATTATCGAAAAACACTTCAGCCTTCAATTGTCCGCCAAGAAACGAGGCATCGGGAGCGGCGTATTCATAAAGCCCTCCTACCTCTAGATAAACAACGTTGAAATCATATCCTAACTCCGCGATTACTCTCGCTTCTTGAAGTGAGGAGAAGGAAACGCGGGAAGCAAAATGAAAGTTTTCATCGTAGCCCACGGTGAAGTAAGGACCTTCATCAGTGAACCAACCGGCTTCAAGAAAGGAAAGAATTCCAATTCTCAGTCCAACGTCTTTGAAACCAGCCATTGCTCTGACAGATCCAGGAGCCATCATCCTTGATGAATGCATCGAGCCAAATGAAACAAATGCAATAAGAAAAAAGACTGTCAGGATAATATATACTCTTTTCATAAAGGCACCTCAAAAGATATTATACATATTGAGTATACAACAGATTTGTCACTATTCTCCGGTGGAGGGCTATTATGAAGAAAGCAAAGTTCTGGGTTCTTGGATATTTCATAGCAGTGTTCATGACACTCTTTCTCTTTCCTACTACCTCAAGGGTTCTCGGACTGGCCTTTATATTTTCGCTAATTATCAACACACCGGCTCAATTTGTCAGTAGAAAGATCCCTAGGGGAGCCCTAAGCATAGTAACCGGCATAGCTCTTCTATCGTTTATGTTCTTCCTTATCTACAGAGTAGTCCCAATAACCATCAATGGTGTGAAAGGCCTTTCGTTGGAGCTGGATTCTCTTTTCAATGGCGGTACATTCGACAAGTGGCTGGAGAAGCTTCCCCCATTCATTTCTGAAGCGATAGTCGACATAGTCGAGAGCGCATCCCAGTGGTTGAGTGATGCAGCAATCATGATTGGGCAATACGTTGCCTCAAACATCACTTCATGGATTACAGGTGTTGTCTTGCTGATTATTGCGGGTTTTGTGGTCGCAAGAAAGACCAATATGATCCAGAAAAGCGTGCCCGTGCTCTTTCCCGGTTGTGATCAGGACAAGGTGAGCAGCTTTTTTCATTCATTGTACAAGGATTTTCAGACCTACATTGGCGGCCAGCTGATAATTGCTCTTGTTGTTGGAACAATAATCGCTATCGGATCGGCCATTCTCGGTATCCCGAATGCGATATTCCTCGGTTTGCTGGCGGGAATCACTAATTTTGTCCCTTATCTTGGCGTGGTTGTTACATCGATTCCGATGATCGTGCTTTCTTTCGTAAGCAAAGGGCTTTGGGGGGTTGTTGGAGCCATCGTCTTGCTGGTCTTCGCCAACCAGATGGAGATCTGGTTCCTGTCGCCGAAAATTCTCTCGAACAGAGTTAAGATTAACTGGTTCATCGTGCTGGTATCGATAATAGGGTTTGGCGAACTGCTGGGCGTCTTTGGCGTTGTTTTTGCAGTTCCAATCCTTATATTCATAAAGAGGTACTGGATGGATTTCATTCTCAGTGAAAGGAGTGGTAGTAATTGGGAATCTACGATAGAGACTGGTACAAAGAAAGCCAAAATCAGGAAAGAACACCACCCCGAGGAACCGACAGGTTCTCAAGAGGATTGATTGTAGGACTGATAATCGGATTCCTAATAGGATTCCTTGTATTTGGCTTCATATAGTCCTGTTAGAAAAAAGGGACGGGTCATTTCTCGTCCCTTTTTATGAAGACATTTACAGGAGTAACGCACTTTCTAGAAGACGTAGGACATATAAGGCCTGATCTCGAAAATCGGTCTTTCATACCCTCCGTTCTTCTTGAAATAATCTCCAAAGTATAGAGAGAAGTCGCTTCCGAACGTAAAGTCCCTGTAAGGGATCATTGCATTGAGCTTCAAGATGTTCGCATTAACAGTTTCACCAACTGGCCCGCTCCAATCTTCAGGAGCCGTAAACTCACCGGGGTCGTCTTCCGGCTCTTCCATGTTCAAGTAAGGGGTTTTCAGAGTAACTTCTCCCTGTTTGAAGTATTCATATACAAAGGAGATTGAAAGCCCATTGGTCATTATTGCATTAGCCATAATCGAGAACCCATTGAGATCAGGTCCGTACTTAAATCCCAGAGGATAATCTGTGAAATCCCTGCTTCCTGGAAGCTCGGACTTAGTGTAGATTCTGTTTGTGAATGTGAGAAACGGCTGCCAGCGATTGTACATCCACGTGTCAGTGTGATAGAGCTCTACAGAGGCAAGAAGCAACATTCCCTTAATATCCACCGCGTATCTAAAACCACCACCATAAGCCAGGGCAGTTGGTTTGCCCCGCGCCCCGGCCTCAGTAGAACCGAAAGAGACGTCATCTATGGCGATTTCTCCGTAGAGTTCAATACCCTTGAAAGGAACCAGAGAAAGGTCAAGCGAGGCCATGACGTTTGAGAAGTCTTCGCCGTATGTATTGTGGAAGATTATGAATGGATTGGCATCGTTCAGATCGGGGTGTTTCCCTCCAACGACGTTAAGTTCTCCTACACCGATCCTCCCCCACGTCGAAAACTGAACATCGAAGCGGTGCCCAATGATAGTCTTCGCTCCTTCGGTGTACGGCCTTCTCTGGTTCAGATCCCACACTTTCCCCTGTTTTACCCACTCTTCATCGTTCAGGAGTGAAGTCGGGGTTATAACCAGAAAAGAATAGGTAAAGTGGCCGCTCTTCCAGAGAGGCGTAGTATATGAAGAAGAGACATTGTCGTAATAAGACGATGCGTCACTTATAGTCAATCCATTTCTCATAGGTCCCCAGGCCACCTTGTATCTACCCAGCGAAGCATAGAAGTTATCACTAGAGTAGGACACGTAACCGAGTGTTGGCCAACTCATGTCAAGCGCCTCCAGTTTTCCCTCAAAGAGCTCCACTGGAAAGTTCATATACGGCTTCGAATCAAAGTTATCGCCGTGACTGATGTAGCTCCTGTAGTCTTTCGGGATGTCGAGATTTATGAAGCCCGTGACATTGTCGGATACTTCGCTCTCAAAACCCAGCACAAGCCAGGGCTTCAAAGTATCGTACCGATACCTCAAATAAAGAGGAACAACAGACTGCAACCACCCCTTTTGTTTGAAGGGTTCGAAGTTATGTATCATGAACTGCGGAGTAACTCGGAGAAAAACGTCGGTTCCAGCCGCGGTCTTTACCGTAGGCTGCTCAACCTGGACTGAAGCAAATCCCTCTGGAATTGCAGTATTTGCAGTAAAGAGAGTTCTCCCATCAACCAGGTTTCTGCCCAAAAACAAGTTGTATTGATCTGTGCCCTTGAACATCAGGGTTCCCTGACTACCAAACACTGTCGCTAACAGTGTAAAGAACAGAAGCAAGGTAAACTTCTTCATCTGCGATACCTCCCTATAGTAGTGAAAACATTCTAATAAAACCGACATTTATCCCGAAATCAACCTTTCTGGAAAAGGTCAGCTTACCGGCAACGAAGAGAGTTGTATTTTGATTTGCTGCATAAAAACCTTCTCCAGTCAGAATGAAAGAAGTGGTTATCGGCTTCTTCGGTCCATACCACTCAGGATCGAAGGGTGGAGAATACGGAGAATCTATGGTGACTGAACCGGCTCGCAATAGTTCTGCAGCGATTTTCAACGAAACGTTCTGGCTCTCGTATTCTATGCCTATCAGCGTTAGTGTCGAATCCGGGCCATAAGGGAATCCGTAGAATCCCGTGATGACGGGCCAAGAGTCTAGATGTAATACATTGAATCTATAGGGATAAGTGAACTTTCCTATATTTGTTCCCCTGTTGTAGAGATACGTGGTGGAATGGTAGTGCTCCATCCTGACTCTGAGGCCACCGTCTTGCAGAAGAGTTTTATCTCTAATTTCATGCTCCGATTCATCTAGTTTAGGTCCAGTATATGGCCTGCCATCGGAAATTCTCCAGAGAAAACCTGCAACCCAGCCAAATGCCGTTGGATTGGAATTCGAGCTTTCTGATGTAAGTCTGAAGTCATCAAGTGTGAACTCTCCGTAAGCCATTACATCGCTTAGTTTAACCTCTGCTGCAAGTGTGGCAGTGACATTTGAGTTGCTTTGATAGGTATGGTGGTAAATCAAGAACGGTCCGAGGTCCTGCAGATCGGGATAGACACCATAAACAAGATTCTCCTCACCAAACGTAACTTTCAAGTTTTCGTTCATGTAACCGAAGCGATGACCCAAAAGCGTCTTTGGCCCGCCGCTTATCGTTCTGTCGGCAGATACTGCGAAGAAATCATAAAGATACTCACCTGATTTTGCCTGCCCGTTCAACTCTATCCACAGGTGGTCGAAATACGGAAGAAAATTTGAGATAACAAAGCTGTAAGTTGAAACTCCGAGACCGAGCTTCCTTCTTCCCAACGATATGAATGAATTTGAATCTCTCCGTTCGAAGTAACCCAGTCTGGGAAAGTTCACGTCAATGGCAGGAAGAAAGGAAGTCGTGGAAAGCGGCAGATTGCTTAACCAGTCTCCCATCAGGTAATCCGAAAACTCCTGTCTCAAGTCCATATTCACGTACAACTGCGAATTACCGATCGCTATCTCCATACCCCCCGAAAAGATCGCCGGAATCCGCATATACCTGTCTAAATCTTCTAAATCGGGAACGTAGTTGCTCGCGACAGAGGGGATATTATCGAGAGATAATGAAGGTGAAAGAGTCACGTGCAGGCCGGTGCTTCCCAGAATCATTAGTGGTATGATAAGCATCAATAGAGATAAACAACATTTCGACAATGGATTCACCCCCATAAGAATTTTACACCAGGAGGACTGATAATTGGTGCCGCTTTTTCTTTCTGGAGCCTCTTCCAGCGCTCGTGAGACAGCTACAGAAATCTTTATCTACTCAAATCTAGGCGTTATGGCTCTTTTCAGTCAGTTTTTCCAGAGCAAAGGCTTCTCTTCAGTCGAAATCGGAATTCTAATGGCGGTTACTCCTATACTTTCAGTAATTGCCAATCCCTTCTGGTTCAAGAGGTCAAGAAAAAGAGGCGGCGCTTTGGTAATGGGGACGCTTTCGATCGTCTCCGCGATCACCGTATGGGGTGTCTTTCTGACTCCAACCTTTGAAACCTCATTGATTGCGATGTCCCTTTTTGCATTCTTTGCGGTCAGCATCGTCCCAATCTCAGAATCCGTAGTAGTACCGTCTTTGAGGAGCAAGGGAAAACGCTTCAACATGGCAAGGGCATTCGGTACTGTAGGTTATTCGGCAACTGCCCTAATCTCTGGAATCGCATTGAGGGCAGGCTTCGTAATGATCTTCATAATTGCCAGCGTATCGCTGCTGACAGCTGCCGCAGTGAGCAGAGCTTATCCGTCAAAGCGGATGCTTGGAAGGAGTGAAAGCGAAAGGAATTCCACGCCATTGCCAGTCGAATTCTACTTGCTTGTGCTGGCAGGAGTTGCATCGATTACAGTCGGTGCGTTTGGATCAACCTTTCTCCCTCTTTTGACCAGTGAAATGGGGTACGACCTTTCATCGGTAGGTTTCTCCTTTTCGTTGATGGCACTCTCAGAGGTGCCTTTTCTTCTTTTCGCCGAAAAGATCATAGATAGAATAGGCAATACCAGACTGCTTCTTGTGGGAATCTTTGCTACGGGGCTAAGATGGTTCCTGACTTCAATTGCTCCATCTTTTCCAGTCTTTCTACTATTTCAAGCTTTGCACGGAATCAACTACATTGTGGTCTATTATTCCGTTACAAACTTCATCCACAAAAATTTCGAAGAAAACAAAGCAACAAGGGCGCTCACAATCTACTGGATGTCAACTATGGGGCTGAGTTATCTCCTGGGTTCAGTCATGGGAGGCGTTTTGATACGTGCATTCGGTATTAGGAGAATGTACACCATTGCCGGGATTTCGGGAATGGTAATGGCCGCCTTTTCTTCACTACTCTTTGCGGCCCTTCGTAAGAGAGGGAGATTTACCAACCGGTAACTCTAATCCCGATTCATTTAGTATACTTTCTCTATGAGGCAAAAAAAGAGAGGGTGGTTAGATGAAGGCATTCGAAAATATAAGACAGACTGGAATCGACATTTCAGAAGATCTAAAGGCTTATCTAGAAAAAGATCCGACAGTTTCCAGAAAGTGGCATGTCTTTCTCTTTTCTGCCGGGTTCCATGGTTTACTGCTGTACAGGATCTCCAACCTTCTATGGAATGGAGGCCTCGGTCTTTTCGCGAGAATTCTACATTATTTCTCAAGAGTTGCTTATTCTATGGACATTCATCCCGCCGCAAGAATTGAAGGAGGAGTCGTCATTGACCACGGCTCAGGGGTAGTAATTGGTTCCACCGCATCGGTAGGCAAAGGAACACTGATTTATCACGGCGTAACCCTTGGTTCAAAAAACGTCATGACGGGAAAGCGTCATCCGGACGTTGGACGAAACGTAGTGCTAGGTGCGGGAGCCAAGATTCTTGGTCCTATATATGTATGCGATAATGCAAGAGTGGGGGCAAATAGCGTCGTGCTCGAACACGTGCCTCACGGCTCTCTTGCAGCGGGTATCCCCGCAAGAATTCATGTACCAACCGTAGAAAGGGGGAGAAATCAGGATGAACCTGTTTGATGCGATAGGCAATACACCGCTTCTGGAACTAAGTTCTTTTGGCCATTCTGCAAAGATCTTCCTGAAGATTGAAAAGAATAACCCCGGCGGCAGCATCAAGGACAGGGCCGTTCTTGGAATGATTCTTGATGCTGAAAGTAGAGGAATCCTGAAAAAGGGAATGACCATTGTGGAGCCGACAAGTGGAAATACCGGCATCGCAATTGCAATGCTTGCGGCCCCAAGAGGCTACGGAGCGGTCCTCTTCATGCCGGAATCTGCAAGTATCGAACGTGTAAAGATAATGGAAGCGCTTGGTGCTGAAGTAGTGAAAACTCCCTCCGAAAAGGGGATATCGGGTTCCTATGACGGGGCAAAGACCTATCTGAAAAACAACACGGACTCCTTCATGCTCGATCAGTTCAACAACCAGTCGAATCCAGGATACCATTACGCTTCGACAGGCCCTGAGATATACTCTCAAGTTGGGGAAGATATCGACGCTTTCATATGTGGAATGGGTACTGGGGGAACCGTTTCCGGTGTCGGAAGGTTCCTCAAAGAGAAGAAACCGGACGTGTACATCGCGGGAATAGAACCCGAAGGATCTCCCTTCATTTCAAAGGGAAGAAGCGGAAGTCATAAGATACAGGGAATCGGTCCCGGTTTCAAACCGCAAACGCTTGATCTTTCATTGCTGGACGAAGTGATGACGATTGAAGACGAAGAGGCGCTTTCAATCATGAAATGGCTGCACAAAAAGGAAGGGCTACTCGTAGGAATTTCGTCCGGAGCCAACGTCGCCGGAGCTTTACAGCTATCAAAAAAAGGATTCAAGCGAATTGCAACAATCGCCCCGGACACCTACGAAAGATATTTAAGCGTAGATCTCAACTAGATTTAAGTAACAGCAATGCTCCCGTGTTCTTTCCGGTTTGCCAATCTTCTTGAAGCAGCACGGCCATTTCCATTCCGTTGAAGACGAGATCGACCGGATACCCATCTAACTCTACAAATTCTATCGTAATTCCTCGACTATCAAGAACCTCGAGTGTTCCAGTAACGGTCTCCAGAACGTAAATTTTATCTTCACTGTGAACGACTTTTATCGGACCGCGACCCATTAAATCAAATTTCTTGGTACTGTAGGTGGACAGGTCTACTGTCATTATCTGGTCTTCGCCGGTCAATGCGATCCAGATCTTTCCGTCGTGAATCACGGGAAAATTTGGATATCTACCCAGCTGAACCGTGGTGATCTCAGCTAAATCACTCTTAGAAAGAACCTTGAGATTTTCATCCACATATGAAACCAGGAAGATTCTTTCTCCCTCTAAAAGAATGTAAGATGGCCGTTTACCGACATTTGCTTCGTTTACCAGATTACCCCATTCATCAAATACGAGAAGCCCTTTTTCGGTCTCGTGGGAATGTGTAAGAAGATTATAGTTATGGAAGAGCGATACGAAAAAGAAATTAGAATCTTCCGCTATAGATAGAGCTATGACCGGGAGCTTCTGCCTCTTTATTATCTCCCTCTTGGATATGTCCAGCAGCAGGAACTCGAACTCATTAGTCAATATTCCAACCTTTCCATCTATGAACGATCCGGTGATTAGCCTGCTGGATGTTGGAATCTCGTCGATCTTTTTCCATTTACTAGGATGAACGGAAGCGTCCACAACAATCAACCTGCCACTGTAGAATCCGAAGCAGTAGAGTTTCCCGTCCCTGTAGATGATATCGTTGATTCCATCATTGCGCATCGAGTCGAAGATCGTCACAGGTCTGAAATTTGCATCGAAGACTATTAACTCGGAGTCGCCCTTAACGAGAGTTATGTAATAAGTACCACTGCTGTTCTTAATTTTCAGCAGTCCGGATGGCATTATGCCCAAGGGATACCTCTGGCCGAGCGTAATCGCTCCCATTCCCGAAACAGCTATAATACAGGCAAATAAGAGAATAACAGTTACTAATCTACTCAAGGCTTCTTCACCACGTACACAAGAAGATCCTCTTTGAAATTCGATGCCGTATCGAAGTCATGGGTATATACATCGATCTTATTTCCTTTGATCGAGCTCCCGGTATCCTCCACAACAAAGAAGCCCTTGTTTGGAGAAGATGAGAAGAACGGAATATAGACAATTGAACCAAGAGGAATTACAACTGGATCTGCTGCTACCGTTCTATATCCCTTAACGAAATCGCCGCTCGCAGTCATCTTGAATGATGGCGACGTAGGATTCTTTGCATCATCCCATTCGGTGTACATAGTCACTTCAAAAGTCCCGACATTCTCGAATATTATATCGGCTGGATTGACAGGCACATCGGCTTTCCAGAACTCGAAATGAAGATTACCTTTGGCATCCGAGGCCGATCCGATAGTATCCCCAACCCTAACAAAATCACCCTTCATAACCATGCGGCTGCCCAGACGCGCGTATACGGTCTTCATGTTGTTTCCGTGGTCCACCACAACCATCTCGCCATACAAATCATTTACTCTTTCCGAAAGTATGACCTTTCCCGGAAGAAAAGCCGTGATTCTTGAGCCTGGAGGCACGGTAAGGTCCATACCGGGATTTGCATAACCATAGTCGTAGCTTCCAAAATTAGATTCTATCGAATCCACAAGAAAATCCACGCCAAGATTCAGTCCAAAATGAGTGGCAATGGAAGCCTTGGCCATGAGATTGTCCAAAGAAAGCGGGATCTTTATCTCATCGCCACGATAGATCAGATCCCAGTTCTTGATTTCAGGATTCATCGCCTTAAGCTGTTCCACCGTTACCCCATACGCTTGAGCAATGCTCCACAGGTTATCGCCCGATTTAACAATGTAAGATACATGGGAAGTCGGTTCAATTGTCTCGTATGCGGCTGCACCGAGCCTGCTTCTTATATCGGAAATCTCTCCCAGGAAAGTGGCCATCGTCACAAAGTTCTTCTCTTCAGGCTCCTCCTGCCGCTCAATGCTCTGGAGATTATCGGCGAGTTCGCGCGTTCTGGAATCCATTTCGTCTATTCTAGAAACGAGTTCGTTGAAGACCTCAGAATCTATCACAGATGAACCTACGGTCTGCTCCAGCTCGGCAAGTCTTCTTGCCAAGGAATCATACTTAGCGCTGTCAAGAACGGAGATATCGGTTCTGGCGGCGAGCTCCTCAACCTTGTTAACGAGTTCTTCGTACCTGCGATCATCTTCATCGGATTCCTGCTGTACAACGACAACTTCTGCGCTCTTTATCTCCTCGATCCTCTGGAGCAGCTCTTCATACTTCGCCTCGTCAATGGAACTATCGTAAGTGCCAATCTCGGAGATTCTCTGAACTAACTCCGAGTACCTCGAAGAGTTTAGTGATTCAAGCGCCTGAACCTTTCTGTTCAGGTCATCGATTTCCCGAGTAATTATGTTGTTTTCCACAGTACTGGTTAGAACTCCGTCGATTTTGTCGTAGAGTGTTTTAACGATCGCTGCGGAAGATGCTGAATCTATAACCGACTCGGCAAGCATGTTCTTGATTATCTGAAGCTCCGCCCTAACAGCCTCAAGTTCTTCATAACCGGCATATGTAGGTTCAATTGCCTGAACGAAATTTATCCTGAAAGCAAGCTCCTCGACGGCATCCTCTAGCTGGGCAAGCTTCTTCTGGCCAGCTGCCAGAGAATCGATTTTTTGTTCGAGCGCATCCATTCTTTGGGTAAAATCATCCCTCGTAATAAACGGGAAGTCACACCCCGTGAAGAAAACCATGATAAGTACCAGAAGAAATAGAAGGGCACTTTTTCTCAACTGAATCAACCCCCTCCCGCGGGAATAGTGATAAATTCAAGAGGCAGAAAAGTCATGTCAATCTCCCTGCCTGCAAAAAACTCCTTCAAGAGACCCAGACCGGAAACAAGATAATCATACTCGCCCAAAACCTCTATCACAATGGGCGAAATTTGAGTCGGTTCATCATTAATTATAACAGTTGCGCCTACACAGCGTACATATGTGTATGGCATTATCCTCTTACCGTTGAGCGAGATCTCCGTGGCCCTCAGAGCGTATAACTCGTTCAAGATCATCAGGATATCGCTGTCATGAAGAATGCTGCTCCCCTTGAAGCCCGATTCTATTCTTATGCGAACGCCTTTTCCGACTTCCTCTTTATAAGACTGATCAGCCTGACTTGAAAACGCGTTAACATTCATGACCGCTTTCTTCAGATCAGCTGTGCTCGATTCGAGCAGCTTCTTCAGCTCTTCAACCTGCCACTCGAGAGATACGATCTTTCCCCGTACCCCTTCAATTTGAGTCGAATAGTCGACGCTTTCTCCACTGTCCAGTGAGTCGATGGATCTCTTTATCAGCTTCAAATCTGAGGAAAGCTGTGCGATGGAATCAAGCACGGGAGTACTGCTCAAGGAGTTCGAGACATAGTTAATATCTGCGATTATTCTTTCAAAGTCCGTAATGATTCTCGAAAGATCCTCTCTCACTTCAACAGAGGAAAGAGAATCTAAATTCGTGTTAAGGAGGGAGACTCTTTCAGACATCTGCTGAAGTTTGCTCTCGATCTCTCTCGTGCTTAGGCTAGAAATCATTTCATCGCCGAACTGCTTCAGAAAATAGATATTAAAGAAAGAACCCAAGGCCACAACAATGATCAAGGCAATAAGAAAAAACCATAATCCTTTCAAATCCTTCACTCCAAAACAAAAGCGGCGGCAACTCCGGCCGCCGCAGAGTCCACGACACTATTTTACCTTTTCCTTCAGTTCCTTTCCAGGTACAAATTTCGGAACTTTTCCGCCCGGTATAGTGATGGGCTTCTTGGTTCTCGGATTGACACCCTTTCTGGCCTTCCTTGACGCCACCATAAATGTGCCAAAGCCAACAAGTCTTACGACATCACCCTTTGAAAGAGTCTTCTCGATGATGTCGATCACCGTGTCAAGGGTCTTTCCAGCATCCTTCTTAGTAACACCTGTTTTCTCAGCGATTTCAGCGATGAGTTCTTTTTTGTTCATTCTGTTCCCCCCTTCGCATGAGATGTCGCTATTATTCTACCACTCAGAGCTCAAATTACCAAACTCCTCATAGAGGGCGATCTTGGCCTTTGCGGGAGAAAAAAGCACGCTGAGATCGCAAATTCGGCTCCGGGCTCTCAATTTGGCCTTCATAGCTGATAAGCCGTCGTCGGAGACGCTAATTCAGTGTATAATTGGGTATGGAGGTGGTTCTTAATGAGGAAATTCGTTGCAGTGTCAACTCTGCTTTTCATCACTCTCTTTTCTTTTGGGGTGAATTACATCAATCCAGTAGGCCCAACGTTGATTCCGATAGCCGAGCTGCTCTCCTCTAATTTATCAGAAGAGATTCCCGGTCTCGAGATCAATCTCTGGAGAAGCGTAGATGAGGCTATTTCGATGATGGTTACCGAAAAGGCACAAATTGCCCTTCTTCCCGTCACTGTAGGGGTTAAACTCGCATCGTCCGGTGTAGACATAAAGCTAGCAGCCGTCAGCATGTGGAACGGTTTCTATTTCATATCTACAGAAAAGACGATAGAAGACATTGAGGACCTGGTCGATACAGAAGTATATACTCTTCAGGCACCGGGACAGACTGCAGATACTATCCTTCGCGGTGCTCTCGAGTCGAAGGGATACGAAGTCGGAAGAGACCTGGATATTGTCTATGTCGGTGGGGCAGAGGCAGTTCAGTTGCTCGCCGGGGGCAAGGCCAAGGTAATTCTCGTGCCCGAGCCCTTCGCATCGCTTGCCGAAACACGTGTGCAAGGTTCGATAAGATCGATGCCAATAGAAGATCTTTGGGAGAGTTTCAACGAACAGAGGATTAACATCCCCACATCGGGAATATTCGTCAGCGGCACTCTCGACAGAGGCGTTGCGGAGTCGTTCCTGCTTCTGTATCAGCAGTCTATGAATCTCTCTCTTACAAACAGGGAAAAAACCGCTGCAACCGTATCGGAAAAGATGGGCGGATTCCCTGCACCGGTACTGCAAAAGGCAATGGATACGGCAGGTTTCCTCTTTTTGACGGCCGAAGATGCGAGAGAGGACATTGCGATCTACCTTAATAGACTCAAGGAACTTGATCCAGAGCTAACGGGTGATTTCGATATCGATGCTCTCTTCTTCTAGAAAGAGGACGTTGGCCCCAATCGTCTCGGTAGGCTTTCTGCTGCTGGGGTGGTTCATCGCATCTGCAATAGTCTCGAGCGACCTGTTGTTGCCCGGCCCGTTAGAGACAATGGAAGAATTTCTAAGAATCATCTCGAGCAGGAAGGGTTGGTCGGACATCGCGGAAACTTGCGCAAAGGCATTCCTCGGATTGTTCATTGCGCTGGGTCTTGGCCTTGCTGTTGGTTTCGTTATGGGACTAATCGATGTATTATATGAGCTGATTAAGCCGATAGTAGTTATCCTGCAATCTATACCAATTGTGTCGTGGCTGGCCCTGGCAATATTCTGGTGGGGAGTTGGCTTCTCCTCCCCTGTATATATAGTATTCCTTACCTTGTTTCCGATCTTCACAATAAACATAGCAGAGGGCGTAAGAAACGTGGATAAGAAGCTTGTCGAAATGGCCAAGATTTACAAGATTCCCAGGAATACAGTCTTCGGAAAGATCTATCTCGCTTCTGCATTTCCTTTTATCGTATCTTCCATGAGAGCGGGAATAGGAATAATGTGGAAATCAGTTGCGGTAGCCGAGTTTATGGTGGGAGCATCAGGGATAGGAAGAGCAATGTCAGACGCAAAATACTCCATAAACATAGAAAGGGTCTTCGCGTATACACTTGTTCTTGTTGTTCTGGGTATTTTGACGGAAAGGCTTCTCGACATGATCATCAAAAGGGGTAGCCGGTATGCTCTTAAGAGTTAGCAATCTCAGCAAGGCTTTCGACGGAGAAACAATAGTAGACAGATTCTCCTATTCTGTTGAAGGCGATTTCTTTCTCACAATTCTTGGAAGCTCGGGGTGCGGAAAAACGACTCTTTTGAGAATGATAAGCGGTATACTGAAACCGGATGCAGGTAGGGTCGAGCTCCAAAGCGAGAGGCTGGGATTTGTTTTCCAGGACGACAGATTGATTCCATGGCTGAACGCCTTCCAGAACATCTCGATAGTGTCTCCAAAATCTAATCCTGTGGAGTACCTCTCGTTTGTGGGCCTAAAAGGTCATGAGAATAAGTATCCTTCACAACTAAGCGGTGGAATGAGGAGGAGACTGAATATCGCAAGAGCACTCGCATTCAACCCCGATCTGATTCTCATGGACGAACCCTTCAACTCTCTTGATGTCGTGATAAAGGATCGACTCATCGAAGATATTCAGAAATTATGGACTGGCAGGAAAATCAGCATCATCATGGTTACTCACGATCCTTCAGAGGCAGCCAGGCTTTCAACGGATATAATACTTGTACAAGATAGGTTCTCTAAGGTCGACGAAATCAAACTGGGAGATCCCCTGGAAAGGAGTCCCGACGATATCGACTTGATCTCTAGAGATCTGCTATCCAGAATGAAGAAATTTTCTTCTTATCTTCATTGAAACGAGAGTGTTTCGCAATACCCTTGCTGTAGTATTTGCTGGCACAGAGGTGATTTGTATGGCTAAGATTCATGAGTTGATTGTTGATCTTAACAGTTTCGAATTCAAGAAGACTATAGATTTAGTTCTGGATCCGGGTTTCACCGATGAGATCAAGCTCTTGAGCAACGTAGATGTGCACATCGAGCTTTACAAAGATAAAGATTCGATTATCGTTACCGGTTCCGTAAAAACCGTCGTAGAAGACAGATGCGCCCGCTGTCTGAAAGTACTATCCATTCCAGTTGAAGGAACAGTTGAGGCAACGTATGTGCAAAGGGATTCTCTTCCACTGGTAAGAGAAGGCGCAGGCGATGATTTGGAGAATCTCTTGCCACTTGAAGGCGATCTCCTGGACTTGTCAGATCGAGTAATTGAGGCTATAATTGTTGAGGTTCCTCAAAAGGTTCTCTGTAAAAAGGATTGTGCAGGTCTTTGTCCGTTTTGCGGAGCGGATCTTAACGAGGAGCCAAATCATTCTTGCCAGAAGAAGGAAGAAATGCCTGATGGCTGGCACAAAGCGATAGCTGAGCTTAAGGGAAAATTGAAGAGTTAGATATTGGAGGGATTAGCGTGGCCGTTCCAAAGCAAAAAAGAAGCAGAAGCAGGACTCACTTGAAGCGAGCAAAAATGTATAGCTCAATAAAGGTCGCTGTTTCTACGTGCCCAAACTGCGGTGAACCAAAACAGCCACACAGGGTTTGTCTACATTGTGGCTACTATGGAGGAAGACAGATTCTTGAGATCGGTGAGTAATAAATGCAAAGCATAAGAATTGCCCTCGATGCCTTTGGTGGAGATAATGCTCCTCAGGTCAACGTAGACGGTGCCTTTCTTGCTTTGAAGGAGTTTCAGGATCTCGAAATATTACTGGTAGGCAGAGAAGAGGATCTCAAACCTCTGATAAAAGAATCTCCTGAGACCTCAAGAATTTCAATAGTAGATGCCAGAGAGGTTTTTCCAATGTCGGAGAAACCTTCTCTTTTGCTGAGGAAAAAAGAGACTTCTCTATACAAGGCAGCTATTCAAGTAAAAGATGCGAATGCCGATGCTCTGGTATCTGCAGGTAACACCGGTGGAGTGCTTGCAGCGGCGCTCTTTGTCGTGGGCAGAATCAAGGGTGTCGATCGTGGAGCAATTGCGGTTCTTGTTCCTTCCAAGAATGGCTTCACCATACTGATCGATGCGGGAGCAAATGCCGAGGCGAGGGCAGAACACTTGAGGGATTTCGGCACTATGGGTTATGAGTACGCGAAACTCCTGGGGAGAGAAAAACCGAAGGTAGGGCTGCTCAATGTCGGAGAAGAGCAGGAGAAGGGAACGGAACTCACGAAACTTGCCTTTGATTATCTCAAGAATGATCTGGGCGACTCTTTTGCGGGAAACGTCGAAGGCCGCGACATCAATTATGGAGACGTTGATGTCGTAGTTTGCAGCGGGTTTGACGGCAATATCGCGATGAAGACTATGGAAGGAACGGGCAAGTTGATTTCCGCCACGCTTAAGAAAGAGATCAAGAAAAGTGGTCTTTATGGAATTATAGGTGCTCTCTTTCTCAAACGTGCGCTCGGAAGACTGAAAAAAACGATGGATCCCAGCGAATATGGCGGGGCATTCATTCTCGGAGTCAAGGGAGCGGTTGTCAAGGCTCATGGAAATTCAAACGCCCTTGCAATAAAGAATGCAATCAGAGTCGCCTACCAGGGAGTGAAAGGCGACTTGATAAAAAAGCTAGAAGAGAAACTCGGGGGAAAGTGATTTGTGCGGAATAGTCGGGATGGTAGGGAAAGACCTTACTATAAGGAAGCTTGTCGATGCCTTGAAAAAGCTCGAATACAGGGGTTATGATTCTGCCGGCGTCGCAGTTAACAGTCGTGATGGTCTCCGGGTTATGAAGGCCGTTGGGATGATTTCCTCCCTCGAGAAGCTTCTTGGGGACGATCTCGACTCGAGTGTAGTTCAGGGAATTGCCCACACCAGATGGGCGACTCACGGAGGCCCCTCCGATTTCAATGCGCACCCTCATACGGATTGCACCGGAAAGATTGCAGTTGTGCACAACGGGATTATCGAGAACTACGATGTTCTTCGTCTCGATCTCGAGAAAAAGGGTCATATCTTCAAATCTGTGACTGACACAGAGACTATCGCCCATCTCATCGAAGAACACTATTCGGGAGATATAATTTCCGCAGTCAGACATGCTCTGCTGGATCTTGAAGGTGCCTACGCTATCGGCGTAGTTCATCAGGATCATCCCGACGTAATTGTCGCAGCAAGAAAGGGCAGTCCTCTCGTTGTAGGATCTACCGGGGAGAGCGGGTTTCTCGCCTCAGATGTCACACCTTTATTGAGGTATATAAGAGATGTATACTTCGTCGATGATGGAGAGTTCGTGGTTATTCGCCCGGAAGGCATAAGCATATCCAGAATGGACGGAACGAGCGTCAGAAAACCCTCCACCAGGATAACCTGGAGTGAAGACTCTGCGGAAAAGAGCGGTTACGAGCACTTCATGCTTAAGGAGATATTCGAAGAGCCCCAGACTTTGAGGAATGCCCTGATGGGCAGGATACGGGGTGGCGTGCCGAACTTCAATGAGATCGAGCATTTAAGAGAAGAAATAGAGAAGGCCAGATCGCTCACTATTCTTGCATGTGGTACGAGTTTTCACGCCGGGTTGGTCTTTCAAAGATTCCTCCAGGACTATACAGAAATAAGAGCAGAGGTTGAAGTCGCTTCAGAATTTCGATACAGAAGATTGCAGGAAGGGTTTAGCGATCTCGTGGTCGCGATTTCACAATCCGGAGAGACGGCAGACACTCTTGAGGGCATTAGGAAAGCAAAGAAGCTTGGAACAAAGATCATTTCACTTACAAATGTCGTTGGGTCAACTATCTCAAGAGAAAGCGATGCGGTAATCTACATAAATGCCGGTCCCGAGATAGGTGTTGCTGCGACTAAGACTTATGTTGCCCAGCTGGCGGTCTTGCTTCTCCTGGGAGCGGCCATTGCCGACATTGCCGGTAGAAGCGGGTTCGACATCCCGAAGATCGTAAACGAGCTGGAAGGAATGCCCACCGTATTCGAAAATACTCTCCCAACAGCAGACGAGCAGTGTAAGAGATTGGCGGCCGAACACTCGGATTATAAGCATTTCATGTACATAGGTAGAGGATATAGCTACGCATCCGCTCTTGAAGGAGCTTTGAAGCTCAAAGAGATAAGCTATATTCACGCCAGCGGTTATCAGGCCGGAGAACTGAAACATGGGCCGATTGCGTTGCTTGACAAAGACTTCCCGGTCTTTGCAATTGTCCCCGAAGACGAACTGAAATCGAAGATGATTTCAAATATCATGGAGACACGGGCCAGAGACGCAAAGGTACTGGCTCTGTGCTCCGAGAATGACAAGGAAGTAGCAAAGTCGGTAAACAGCCGAATAGAGGTACCGCGAGTTCTGGATCCAATTTATCCGCTCGTTATGTCACCCTATCTACAGCTCTTTGCATACTATGTCGCCGTCAAGAAGGGACTTGATCCCGACAAACCTAGAAATCTAGCAAAGAGCGTCACAGTTGAATAGAGTTAAATCTGACGATTAGTGTAACATGATAGATGAAACAGGCATTGTATGAAACATATGAGTTGAAGCTACTACTCTGGAATGAAAGCGAAAGAAATCTACTGAGTCCTGCTTGAACCGGGGGAGTGTGATCTTCAGAAAGTGCTTCCTCTGTGGATACTCGTCGTTTGTTCGATCAAAGGGACCTTCAGGAGTAGTAAGGAAGTTCGGCTATTCGTTCGTGGGCAAGTGTCTATTCATGATCAGTGAAGTGGGCTTGAGAATTTTGTGAATTAGGCGGACGGTCAACGGAGAACTGAGAACGTGTCTATAATGGGGGAATCAATCTTGGATAAAGTAGTTAAGGAAATTGCTGAGATAATTGACGAAAAACTTGGAGAAGACATAGTAATACTTGATGTCTCGAAGGTGTCAAACCTTGCAGATTATTTCGTGGTGACTACGGCAAATTCCGACCCTCATATGGACTCGCTACGGGAGGCGATACTGCAATACATTGAAAGGGAAGCCGTAGAGATTATCTACTACGATAAAGGTAAGGGTTACAACTGGATGGTGATTGACGGTGGTTATTTCATCGTCCACATTTTCAGTAAGAAGGGAAGAGAGTTCTATTCTCTCGAGGACCTATGGTTGAACGCAAAGAGGTACACATACAGAGATCTCGTCAAAGACGAGGATAACACACGGCAATAATCGCATTCGGTCCCGGTGCCCTCATTGCGGGGGTCGATCGATGGCGAAGCCGGAGGAAAACCAAAACGGAGGTGTATTTGTGTCGGTAGTATCAATGAAGCAGCTTCTCGAGGCCGGAGTTCACTTCGGACATAGGACGAGAAGATGGAACCCCAAGATGAAACCCTATATTTACGGTGAAAGAAAGGGTATCTACATCGTAGACTTACAGAAGACCTTGAAGCTCATCGAAGAGGCCTACGACTTCGTCAGAAACTCCGCTCAGGAAGGGGCTACCTTCTTGTTCGTAGGTACGAAAAGACAGGCTCAGCAGATCGTCGAGGAAGAAGCCAAGAGATGCGACTCTTTCTACGTAAACAACCGCTGGCTCGGTGGTCTTTTAACGAACTTCACCACGATAAAGAAAAGAATCGAAGCTCTGAAGAACTTCGAAGAAATGGAAGAGTCTGGAAAGCTTTCTGCCCTGCCTAAGAAAGAGCAGAGCATGATAAACAAGAGACTCGACAAACTGAGAAAAAACCTCAGCGGTGTCAAGGAAATGCAGAAGCTTCCCGACGTTATCTTCATCGTTGATCCGAAACAGGAAGAGATCGCCGTCGCGGAAGCAAACAAACTGGGAATAAAAGTAATCGGAATCGCTGATACCAACTGTGACCCGGATGTCATCGATTTTATTATCCCGGGAAACGACGATGCTATAAGAGCGATCCAGCTAATAGTGCATACGATGGCAGACGCAATCCTCGAGGGTCGCGAGGGCCTCGAAGCGGCTGCAATCGAATCGAAGAAAGTGACTACCGAAGAAGAAGCCGTTGAAGTTTCCAGCGAGGAAAACGATACTTCTTTAGAGGACCTTGAAGATGTCTCTGACGACGAAGAGGACGACGAATAATACAATCGGTAGGTTTCTGCTAAGGAATCGATCATGATCATTTTGAACAAGGGGCAAAATGCCCCTTGTTTTTTCATAGCTGAATCTTCGCGAGAAGTGTAGACAATCTGTTCTGCTTACGAAAAAGATCTAATGCTTACCAACGCTTGAGATCAGAATCTCTTCAATCTATACGGGATCCGTATGGTTATCTAGATCATATCAGACTAAATGTCTTCAGGGTGATATTTAGCATTATTACGAAGAAAACTGTGAACAGAGCTCCCATTAGCAGTTTTATCTTCGCTGCGGCCTGCGTGGACGTCATGAACTCCTGAATCTTCTTCGTCGACGAGCTGAAGTAAGCTATCAGCGTGATTGCAATTATCGGAACTGTGAAGCCTAGATTGTAAGCAACAAGGAATCCCAGCGCCCTTCCAGTTACGCCGGAGCTGTTTATGATATAGACGATCGTGGGAAGGTAAACCTGACCGGTGCACATGAACTCTACAAAAGAAACGAGAATTCCAGTTACGAGCGATGCGATCCATATGGTCTTCGCCCTCGCGTTCTTTCTAATAATCTCGTGCGTCTTCTTTTTCAAACCAGGTGTAAGCTCAAGGATCGCCTTCTTGTTCCTGTATCTCATCCTGTAGAAATCAACGACCGAAAGTACAGCGAGTAGCCCTGTGAAGATCGCCATAGCGGGATAGAAGATTAGCTGGAACACCTTGGAAATGCTCTCGACGTATCCCACAGCTCCCAGAAGACCGGTTCCCATGGCGAGATAGGCCGCAAAGATCCCCACGGCAAAGAATATTCCCGCAATTAGAATCTCGTTTCTCCCTCTTCCAACGTAATAAAGATAGGAGACAAGGAAAATGAGAACAACAAACGCACACGGATTTATTCCGTCAATCAGACCGGCCCCGAGAACGACGAAGAGGCTGAACTGCTCGTATCTATCGTTCAGCCTGTGGGTGACATCATCACCTAGGGCCTCTATCTCCCGAAGTTTTGTTTCTCGCTCTTCCTGAGAGTAGTTGATCATACTTTCCAGCACACTGTCAGGAGTGGTATTTGACGGGGTAAAGGCATCTTTTCCAATGAATATCATTGGGTAAAGATCGAGTTCACTTTCAGATACCCCGTACACCTTCGCGTACTTCAGCTTGAGCTCCTGATTCTCTGCCTCGCTAAGCATGAACTTGTTTAGAATAACCTCATCCTCTACTTCATACTTAAGGCTCTCGATCATCATTTCAGCTTCAAAACATTCCTGACATGTCGCAACGCCGAAAAAGTCTATCTCGATCGCTCCCACACAGTTGGCTGAGAGAAACGTCAAGACTGCAAGGATTGCTAGCCTTCTGCCAAACGCGATCTTAGACAATTCAATCCGACCCCAGATTCATCTCTGTTGCAGACCTTCCTAGAAGCTCATCAACCACGTAGAAATTCTCAGGCCACGTATGGCTCTGCGGGCAGATTCCTTCCGTGCTATCAAAAACATTTCCCCCACCAGTTACAGTGCCCTTGAATACCTTCCCACCACAACCACAGTCCGTGCACATACTCAAATATAGGTCGAGTCCGTGAATAACATTTTCATAGAACATATTGTTACTCACTTCAGTGACTCCAACCGAACTAATAAGCAGACCATTTTCAGCATTCCCTGTGAACTTATTATTGGAAATATACCCGTTAGTATTGCCGGCAACAGAAACAGCTATTCTGTTCTCCCTGAAGACACTTTCGACAATCTCGTATTTGACGTCATTTGTAATATATATACCCGTACCCGACCTGATAAAATCACACCCCTCAATTCTTACGGTCCCGCTGCCGTAAGCATAAAGACCAGTCAATCGAGAGTTTATTTCCCCTTCAGCATCAGGCAGAGAGGAGAATGAGCAATTCTTTACTATTAGAGTAGAATTGTCAATACTGCTATATGAAACAGCAAAGCGACCGCCCACAACATGACAGTCAACTATTGTCCCGGTGATTCTCGAAACCTGAATCGTGGTTAAGTTGCTTTCAACAGTCATTCCAGAAATCATGAACCCATTCCCCGTCCTGACCATTATTACAGGAGCATTCTGATTTTGACCTCTCAGTATGACACTGTCTCGGGATGATCCTCTGAGCTCTATTGCCCTGTCCAGAATTAGATTTTCACAGTATTCACCTGGCATGACTAGCACGACGTCGCCGTCCCTTGCCTGATCAATCGCAGCCTGAATCGAAGTGTACAGGGCTTCCTCGCCCCCTACGATGAGCGTCCTCCTCTCAGATGAGTCTGCAGGCATTACGTGCACTCTGAACGATCCGCGACCGAGACCTCCCCTGTCATCCTCTACCTCTACTGTTACTGTATGCGTTCCGCTCGATCCGTGAGGAGCGGTCAGTATGTATATACCTTCGTCGCTAACCGTTCCCGGCCCGCCGAGGACCTCATATTTCACGATCTCACCATCCGGATCCCTTGCAAACTGGGAAAGATCAACCCTCACAGAGTCCCCCTCGACAACAGACTGATCACCTATACTGAGAGTTGGGGAAAGATTTCTTCTTCTAACAAAATAGGGTACTTTGAATTCGACTGAATCCTCGCCATCAGATGCCCTTATTAGCAAAGCATCCTCCCCGACAGCGTCGTCTGACGGCTTAAGAGTAAGTACTCCGTCCTCTACAAACGCATTCAGAGAAGCATTAGCTTCAATAATCTCAAACTCCAGATCATCAGACGCCAATCTAAATCCAGGGAGGCCCAATCTAATAACATCCCCCACTTCGACATACTGTTGAGGAACAACGAAATCCAGTCTTGCTTTTGAATTGTCAGGAAGCTGCCCTTCAGAAATGTTCACGAAGAAAGCCGAGCTGAAGTCATTACCTTTATTGTCTCTTATCAGAAGTGAAACCCGAGCACGACCAGACAGATCTGATTCGGGCACAAGCTCATAGACTGATCCCACAATTCTTCCCGGACCTTCCTGCAGGGAAAATAGGAGGTCGCTCTCGCTGTCTGAAACAAAGCTTGAAAGATCAACTTGAAGCAATTGATACTGTCTCACGCTCTGATCAGGAATGACAATCTCAGGCGGTTTCGAGCCACTGCACGAAGAAAACGCAATCAAAATCAGGACAAAGAAGATTGGGTAAACACTTTTAAGGGACTTCCGGTCAAGCATGAGCATCACTCCTTGAGGGACTTTAAAAAATTATACCATGTTTGTGATTATACTCACAATGACCTTCGGATTTGTACGGAATAGGATTTGAGAAGATTGTATCTGCCTGCTAAATGTATTGATGGGTTCTTTTAGGCTGTCAGGTTCTGTGTAGAATCACACTCAAGTAATCGCCCAAAAAACCAGCAATCTTAAAACCCGGAACGAAGCCCTGTGATATGAACTGATACTACCAGATTGTTACCTGGAAAACTCATCTATTCTCAGGTTCCAAATAATCACAGCAATTGGTTTCCGCAGTTCCTGAAATATTCTGGAATGAACTAAAACACTCACAAATTATCCCCAGACAGATTGATTTGTCGGAGTTCTACTCGGTGCCGTCAAAAGTGTCGTCATATCCCACGATAGTATTTGCGTGATTTGTGTTTGGGTTCGTATAGTTTTTCGTGTTCCACACATCGTTTGCCGTCAGATAAGCATACTTGCTGGCATCTATTGAAATCGAGATCAAATAACCCGAGCTAATGTATGACTTGAGGGCATTGATATCCTGATCATCCTCGACAGAAATCACTCCCACAGTCTCATTGCGGCTTCTGTACCTTGGTGCCTCCCTCCAGGCATTCTCTAATGGCCATGAGGTGTGATCGCTTACACTGTATGGCATCCTTCTCCAGCTACATATTCCAAGTCTAGCGATGAGATTTATCGCATCAACATATGAACAGCCCGTGTCTCTACCTCCATTTATCTGGTGATAGACAAAATCAGGGCTGAATATTCTGTCTTGATATGAGTCTGAAGGAGCCCCATAGAAGCCCCCCTCCCAGGCAGCCCCAGAGAGATTCCAGTTTCTGTCACGGGCCTCATAGAATGTCGATGTATAGTAGCCCAAAGAGAAGGCGACACAAGAACCTTCGCTTCCTTGATTTCCTATAGGTGGAAAGTACACCGAGCCTGAATGGTCAACTGAATAAGGCAGTCCATCTTGAGGTGAGAAGCCCTCAATTTCATGCCAAGAACTCTCGATCGCTCGCCATTCTTCTTCCGATGGAGGCCTCAAACCTGTTCCATGTCCTTCTATTATCTCGTTGTAGTCGACACCTTCTTCATAGATCCCAAGCGTCTCCTTCATTTTCAAAAGAAGAGAAGTCGAGAGTCCTGAAGATGCAAAGGAAGAGCCAATGCTTGTAGATGAGACCGAGACATCGTTGATGCTTACGCTAACATACGAACCGTTCATAGTATCCTTTGGAGTCTCGACAGCAGAGAATACCTGAACAGGAGATCCAGAAGGATAGTTGTCATATACCTCGACGGAGAAATGACTTATAACTCCGGTAGACATTGAACCTCCATCAAAGACTTTGAGAAAAACTGTGTTCTCATCGAATGGCAGCAACTCGGTGATATCAATGACCATCTTGTTGGCTGGATACGGCCAACCACCACCACGATAATAGAAATCATCGAAGCTCTTGAGTTTCAACGGATTAGCTGGATCACCTACTCCTACCCAGATCTTGCATTCTTCTCTCAGTGGATGCGAGATTTCGAAGACAGCAATCGCCCTGGGCTCATAGTTGTCTCTGGGATCCAAAACAAAACAAAGAACTTCATTCTGCTTCATAGCTTCATACGTAATGAATATGAACCCATCAGGAATGCTTTCCCACCCGCCAGTTCCCCATGAGTTTGCTACTTTGAATGCCCCTTGTTCAATATAAGCAGGAACGTAAACGAAACTCCAGCCTACCGTCTCGGAATAAGCGCCTTGATTGTCCCGGGCTCTTACTTCAAAGGTGTGCGGGCCCTCCGAGTACCCGCTCCAGTTGAAATAAGTCTTGGTGCCAATGTCTATCCAGTCTCCTCCATCCTCTCTGTACTCATATCTTTCAATATATCCATCGGGGTTAGTTCCATTCCACACAAACCTTACCTTGCTTTTCTCAACCTTTCCTTCGGGACCATTGAGCTTTTCGACGACAGGAACGGCATTATCCACCTCAAAATGCGCAGTAAGCTCGAAATTACGCGATACTATTAAATTTATCTTGTTTTCTCTGGAGAACGTTGCACCATTCTCGCTCCACTCCTTGAACCGATATCCGGAATTTGGAACCGCCACAATCTCAACTTCGCTTCCACTAAAATAACAACCACCACCTTCGACTACTCCCCCAGCAGGTGGGTCCGCAGTAACCTCGACCAGATACTCCCTTTTGACGAAAACAGCTGTCACGTGTTTCTCCGAGTCCATGATAATTTTTCCCGGATTATCTAATCCGTCTAGATCTCCTTGCCAAATCTCAAATTCCCATCCTGCGGATGGTACAGACACAATCTCTACAAGCGTCTCATACTCATATACACAACCGGAAGAGGCAGGTGAACAGGAGACGCTACCATTTCCACTTATCGAGATGTTTAGAGCAAACACTTCTCGTTCAAATGATGCACATAATGATTTGTCACCGTCCACTACTACTGCGATCGATTCATCGGTAAAGCGATTACCATCAACCACCCATTCCGAAAACTCCCAGCCATAAGAGGGATGGGCTGTCAATACAATCTTCTCTCCAAAAGAGTATGTTTCTTTATCGGGAGATATTTCAATACTCCCATTTTCATTTACTTCTCTACTGACGTGATATTTCTCCTCAAAGAAGCAAGCCACTAATGTCGCGTCTCTTTCTACAAAGAAGGTGAACGTAGTCGTCGAAGCCAAACAGTCGTTTCCCTCATACCATCCCGAGAAACTGTATCCTTGACTTGGAGTTGCCTGAACCGTACCCATGTCTCCGTATTGAAAGATCCCTCCTCCAGATATAACTCCGCCTTCAAGGGGTGAAGCGTTCAAAGTGATCTCGCAAGAAATGAGGTCAACTACGATCTCGAAAATGCAACTCGATTCTCTATCTTTGCTGTCATTCACGGATATCTGAACTTCGTACAGCCCGTTCTCATCCAAAGCGGGGAGATAACTGTAAACATCTTCGTCGATAATGCCGACTCCAGAGACAATTCGGAAAACAAGATCGTCGCTGTCTTTACAATCGACAAACTGCTTGAGGTTCAAGAGTAAAGTTTCACCCGCAAGTATTCTTTGATCAGGAATCTCGAGATTCAGCGGTGCCAAAAAACCCCCAAAGCATCCTGACAATACTAATGAAACAACACACAATACCATTAGACAAAATGACTTTGAATTCAAGCCCCGAGCCCCCCATCTTAAGGATTAAAGACAGTCAATTATATGGTACTTCTGAATGCAGATAGGCTCTCTTGACGCCTCCGAACTCTTGATTATATTCAAGCGAAACCTAAAAAATGTCTTTTTAAAATACCGTATCTTCCTAGCCGGCACATTGTCAAAGCTCCGCTCAATTCCAATACCATACAAAATGGAGACCCTCGCTAAGGAGGGTCTCCATTCGTCTAGAGCAAGATTCAATTAATCAAAACTCAGGAGCTGTACTTCGTCCAGTACCTTCTCGCACAAGCGGATCGATGTATATTCCCTCACAAGCCCCATCTACAGACTTAATCGAGTAAAGCTCCAGCTTGTAAAGCCCATCAAGAACTATGGGATAACCGGTTGGGGAAGCACTTGTGCTCACTAGCTGCGCTCTCTTCAAGTCTACATTATCGTCACCAGTGATGCCTTCAGCCCATTTCCATAGATCTCCATGAACATACGTCTCAAGCATCCATTTTGTGCTGGTATCGTCCCATCTCCAGATGTTGGCGGTTGCTTCTGAAGTGTCAATTGGGACGTTGAAGTCAACCCAAATGGTACCAAGAACTGGAGGAGCGAGTGGCGGATCGTAAGGAACTTGGAAGCGGAGCGCAACAAACTGCGGCCCAACATTGCTCACGTAAGCGCTTACTGTCGCAGGATCGCTTTCCAGGCACCCGTTTGCCTGCTGTGCTGTAATCGTTGCCAGCAATGTATCACCTGCAACTTCGCCAAACTCCCACTTAACTGTTCCAGTCGCTGCGGGGGACTCAAATACATCTACTGTTCCATCGCCCTGCTCCATAAGGATCTCCACACCTGCATAGCAGCCAGTAGCCCCATCTGTAATATAAATATCGTCCGCATCCCAGTAAAGGTAAACGAAGTCAGTAGCACATGCCGTAATAGAAGCTCCATCTGTAGATACTGTGATAGTACCGTCTCCAGTCAACGGCCCGATCAGTGCAGTACTTGTTCCGCTCTCCGAAACAAAGTAGAAGCTATTGACTTTAGGCTTGACGTTGTCGATGTCGATCTCAAGTCTCTCATCAGACAGATTCGGATCTACACCTTCACAACAAACATCACCAACAGTTAGCGTGGCCACCAGTGTCGCACAGTTAACATTCTCAAATTCAATCAAGTGAGTATTCGTTGCGATTCCGGTCTCATCGTCAACATACAGAGTAATTGGCGTTTCAGTTGGCTGAGTTACCGTTCCATTTTTGTACACGAATTCAGTTGTGATGGTAGCGGAAACCGTCCCGATGAATCCCACGAAAGAGCCATCGTACACTTCAATGGTGGCGGTTGCTTCCGTAGCGCAAGCGGTCGGAACGGTCAACCAATCGAACGTGAGAATCTCTGGAGCCTTTCTGTCGATAAGAGCAAAATCGTCAACAACACGAGTGTAGGTCATTGGATCATCGATGTCAGGCTTGCATGTCTGCACTGCTGTGATAGTTGCTACGAAATCTTCGCAGTCGAGATTGGAGGGCAGACAGACCTTTATCGATCCCCAATAGGCCTTGACTGGTTGATCATCATCCTCATCCTTTGTATAAGTAATTTGACTATCCATGTCTATCAGGCCGGCATTTTCGTAACACATAGCATCAAATCCCCATCCGCTTTCAGTATTTACAGACATACCGGGGTAGGAGAAAAGCAGATATTCATCCTCGAGATACTCACCCGTTCCTCCCGTCTCGCATACTGAAGGATAGTTCGACCAGATTTCAATCGATTCCAGACAGTTTTCGAATACTACCCAGTTTACCCACACGCAAGTTGCATCGCAGCTTGGATCACTCAGCGGATCTCCGTAGATTTCATCTACTTCATCAGCTTCTTCACCATTAACATACAAGAACGCTCCAGGAAGCAGTTTGTCAATCTTCAATGTTGTCAAACTCGCTTCTGTGGAGTTCTCGCATCTGAAATCTACAGCCTCTGCGAAAATCGTCAGTTCTGTACAATCAAAGACACAGTCTTCCCAGCTCCACTGAATTATTCCACTCTGTGTGGTCGTTCCATCAGGTGTATAAGGATACAACACTTCCTCGCCATTCTCCATGACTACATAGTCAAGCTGTCCAATCGGAATCCACGTGTCGAAGTAAACAGTAGGAGTGCAAGGATCGTCCATCGTCCAGCTAAATCTTGCAAACGTCGCGTCACATGTTTCAGGTTCGACGCACCATTCGAGATCGAGTTCTGGAGGCACGTTGTCAACGTCGAACTTAATGGTCTTAGAACTCTCGTTCTCACAGTCATCTACTGCTTTGATTGTGGCGGTTATCTCTCTACAATCCGCAAACGGGAATTCCCAGAGTACAGTTCCGTCCGTGGATTCGGTTACAAATGTGTTGCCACACTGACCATCAGAACAGAGATTTCCGTAGTTTACACTTATCTCTGCATAGTCAAAGTTGACATCTCTTATGTGCCAAACAAGAGCTGTCTCTGTTGCTTTACACAGATCGCAATCAGTTCCAACGCAATCAAGACCAAAGTACGTTATCGTCGGAGCCACGAAGTCTATCGCACAGGTTTCGCTTGCCTCATCGCTTACGTTGCATGATGTGTCCTCTGCATATGCATAGACAGTGTAGCTGCCGCCGAGCGTCGGGCTTACGATCTTGGCAGGATCAAGTTCAATGGTCGCATTTACCTCGTATATCGTACCAGTCGCGGGGAACTCCCATCCTTCATCGAAGTCAGAAGTGTCAGAAGTGAATGTGGTCGTCGATTGACCCGTCGGTGTTGCATCAAACGTGACTTTCTTGATTAATCCAGGAACCGATTCATAAAACCAAACATTGGCATCCTTCAGACCGGCCCCATCGGTGAACCGGATCGGAACTACAGTAGTAGTTGCATCGCAGTCACATTCAAGAAGGATATCAACTTCAGGTGTTATGAAGTCAAAGTCCTCGTCACATTCTACTTCAACACTCTGACCTGTTACCGTGGTTACAGTCCATATTAGAAGAGCATCACCAGCAAGCTCTGGGAAGTCTTCCTCGCGAATAATTGCTCTTATTACCAGATCATCTCCGTCTTCAACCGGAGCTTCAATAAGGGTTGCAGGAATAGTCTCCCCGTTTATTGTAGCAGAGACATCAAAGAAATCGCTGTCTTTGAACAGCAAATTCATTATTCTCACACCAGGGTTAAACTCACCATTCCAGCACGGAGTACAAGGCGCACAAGTACAAAGTTCACAGTCCAGCGTGACTGTTTTGTCAAAAACTAACTCGATGTCTTTTTCATCGTCTGGGCAGTAGTTACATGGCATCGTCCCACAGATTTCGTTGTAGACAACAATTCTTAGCTTATCGTAACCTACACCAGACTTGAGCTTAGTGAGATCAAGCTCAAACGTCTCTTTCTCAGTTGACGAAGCTTCTCTAGTTAAGAATCCATCGTAAAGAAGGGCATTATCAGCACTTTCACAATCCCACACACCTTCATAAGCATAGATTCTAACTCTTACTTTTGAGTCAAGAGTTATCGTTGCTTCAAGAGTAGCCTCGTCACCGGTCAAGATAGCTGTTCCTTCAAACAAGACTATGTCACCGGCGAAATCGACCCCGTCAATTACCGCTTCATCAGTGTGGACATAGAAATCGATTTTCTCAGTCTTAGAGATTCCACCGGTCTTCGTTGCAGTCATCGTCAGCGAATAGATTCCACCAACTGGATCCGCACCAAGCATTGCTGCAGTAATAGCGCCAGTCCAAGAATTGTAGAATCTTGAAGAAGGAATTGCTATAGGCCCGTAAACGACTTCCTCACCTTTTACTATGCTCCAGGACGCTTCCGTCAAAGAGCTGTCAGAGTCGCCTACCAGGTACTGAAAGCCAAGACCATCTTCAGGCGCAGTACAAGGTGCTCCAAGAACCATGAGATCTCCCAATGTCCACTCAAGAATGATCTCAGGCAAAACACCGGGTTTGAGATCGAAGTAAGCAGTTGCGTCAATGTCTTTCGTCATTGTTGCGACTACTGTAGCGTCTTCATACTCGACATTGTCAACAACCCATTTGTCAAAGACGCTGTTCTCGTCAGCTTCAGCGATTAGCGTCACTTCTTTCCCTTCGTCATACTCATAGGTTCCCTCTTCCGGAGTAACGGTACCATCGCCATCTCCAGCTTTAGCTACCGTCAGGGTAAATTGCACGCCAGCTACTTCCTCAAAGACCGCTTTAACAGTTTTGTCGGCGTCCATCTTGACTACTAAAAGATTTTCTGTTTCCTCTGTTTCACCGACTACCCACTTAACAAATTGCCATCCTGCATCGGCTTCAGCGGTCAGCGTTACATCTGTTCCCGCTGTGTATTTGCCGCTTGTATTGGGTGCAGGATCGGCAGTAACGGTTCCATTGCCAGTCTTCTCAATAGTCAACGTGTATTCTGCCGGTGGTTTGGGACAACCAGTCAGCATGAACACGAGGAGAAGAATAGCTAGCAATGTGGTTAATTTCAAGAGTTTCTTTGCCACTGCACACACCCCCTATAAGGCGTTTGGTTGTGAAAAGTATTTGCTAAAGAACATATAGAGACTCATATATACCTAAAAAACGCTTTGAACGATCCCGAACAGACGAACAGGTAACAATGGATTTAGCGAACAAACAAAAGACCTCAAATATTATATACCACATTCAAACCGCTAGAAACAAGATGAATCGAGAATATTGTACCATTTCTAATAACCAGATGTCAAACTATTTCAAGGAGCAAACCGCTTCTTCAAGCGAGTCAAAGCCTCATTTGAATTACGAGATATACTGTGAACCACTTCTTCTAAGAGCAAATCATCGCTTCGAATAACCTTCATGAGAATTATTATACACCAAGGAGAGCTTGATTTGGCCTTTAACTAATGACAATCTCCCATCCGTCAATCACAATCTTCTGCGCTGGCCGGCACGTGATTCGTTCTCATTTGGTTTTACCAAGTCGTACGAATATTATTAAAGGATTCAACTGAAGTCCCTTCAATTTGGAATTCACGATCTACGATAAAGCAAATTCACATAAGAATCGCAACAGGATTAGCTTAATACGCATCTTATTACTTGTTACTTGTTACTTGCCATACCAGGTCCTTCACACTCTTTCTTTTACGGTGATCGGGGTAACCTTATCTAGTAATGTATAATTACCTTATGCGTAGTGAGTCATTTGTGAGCAAATACTTAAAGAAATTCAATAATGTTTTTCGCCTTTTCGTCCTCTTAACTGCGCTTCTGCTGCTGACGTCCGGGTGCTGGTTTATAAAGAAGCCGTCGGAAGAAGCTGAATTAGCTTTTGAGAGATCGATTATCACAGTCCAAGAAGGTTCAAGTTCTTCAACCAGATTAATTGCAAAGAATTTTGAAAGGATCTATGTTTTCGAAATAGTGTTAGAAGCCTCTGGAGGAGTCGAGATAACGGACGTAGAATCAAATCTGGATTGCTTGACCTTGATTGCTGGAAGCCATATCCAGTCAATGGTAATTATTCACGGGGCTTTCCCTTACGATGAGCAGGAGGAAGTCAGAAAGGATTTTTTTATTGAAATTATATTTAGCGCCAGTGAGAACGGCAGTTTGAGTATCATTTCGAATTACGCTCTGGATAATGATCTATCGACTGTGAATATTAATACACTTTCAGCAACTCTTGAGGTGGCCGTCAGATGATCGGCAGATTCACCCTTCTATGCATGATCGCCACTGTTCTTTTTTCGGCGGTTCTCATTGGAGCGCCCAGTTTCGGTGGAGTGATTACAGCTTATCAACCTGACGGCACTCGAATCGAATTCATACAGTATGGCGATGAGTATCGAAACTTTATCCTGGATCTATACGGAAGACCTCTTAAGCAAGATCCTCAGAGCCGTTTCTGGCATTATGGTGTCGTTGTCGACGGTGAGATACAGAGCTCAGATCTCCTGAAAGGGATAGACCAGCCTATTGGCATTCCCTCGTTTGAACCCCGGCAGCTTCTCGAATCACTGAAGTTTAGTACACAGAGCACTACTGAATCCCGAGACGCCGCGGTGTCTACAGAAGGGACTATCAAGATACCGGTGATACTGATTGACTACCCCGACTACCCCCATACTTATCATGTAAAAGACTTTGAAGAGATAATCTTCTCATCATACCCTGAGCTCGCTCCTTTTGGTTCTATGAGAGACTATTATAGTGAAGTGTCTAACGGTTCAGTTGATCTGTCAGGAGAAGTATACGGCTGGTACACTGCCGATAAATCAAAGGCCTATTATTCACAAAATGAATTCGAACTCGTGAGGGAAGCTATTTCAAAAGCCGACAAGGATATCGACTTCTCCCTTTATGACAATAATGATGATGGGGTTGTCGATATGATAATCGTTATTCACGAGGGAATGGGGAGAGAACTCTCTGGAGATCAGCTAGATATCTGGTCTTTTCAGTCGAGATTGTTCGATTACGAGACGAATGATGGAGTAACCGCAGATCTCTTCACAATTCAGCCGGAGAGGGTTGACTGGCCGAGGGAGAATGGGGGAGATCCCGTTAAAGGAATTGCGACAATTGGGGTAATGGCACATGAGACAGGTCATCTTTTTGGCCTGCCAGACCTCTATGACTATTCCGGGGCAACGTGGGGAATCGGATACTGGGGAATGATGGCTTACGGTTGCTGGAACTATGTTGATAGACCGGGGGATATGCCCGCCCACTTCTCGGCTTGGTCCAAGGCGAAACTGGGCTGGTTTGAACCGCTAGAGATTTCTAGACTTTCTGGAGATTTCTTTCTCGAAGATGTGAAGATCGGCGGCAGGCTTCTTAAGTTCTCTAATATTGGCAGACCGGAGGAATACTTCCTCATCGAAAATAGAACGAAATTCGGTTTTGACTACGCCCTCCCGGGAGAAGGTCTCCTCATATATCATATCGACGATGACGTTTACGGGAATAGCGGAGAGCGCAAGCAGGTCTATCTGCTTCAAGCCGACGGAAGGGATGACCTGATGGATCCCTCATCGCGCGAGAACAGGGGAGACGACGGCGACCCTTATCCTGGTTCATCAAATAACGTATCATTCGGCTCAGAAACAACCCCTAACTCAAACTGGTATGATGAATCTCTAAGTGGGCTAGAGCTTTCATCGATTTCCCATCGCGACAATGAGATCCACTTTGATTTGGGCTCAAGGAAGACGGATTTCGTGTTGTTCGATACGGTTATTAGTGGAAACGGAAATGGAATTTTGGCTCTCAAGCTTATCGAAACTGAAACACCAATCGCATCCATTCAGCTGTTATTCGAACTGGACGGTGTCCAGATTGATGAAATCATAGTCAGCGAAAGGTTTGATGAAACTCGAAGAAAAATAGCTAGCTCTGCCGACGGCGTTCAGATAAAGCTTTCACTGCTTTCTGTTGAATCGGATGAATTCTTACCAGGAGCAGTTGTTACCATTTTGTCTAGTGGGAACTCAAAGGCATCGATTCTTGAGAGCGCGTTTCTAACCGTTGAGTATTCTGACGGTAGTCTTATGGAGAGTTTCATCGACAGTAGAACCAATCCTGCAGATGTCAACAATGATGGACTATTCGATGGGTCTGATCATCAAGTCTTCTTCGAGAAGTACTTCACTAAGTATGGTGACGAAACCTGGGATATGCTTTCAACTCTTTGCGACTTCGATAATGACGATTCAGTTGGATCTAGTTTGATTGATATTGCCCTTTTCGGTATTTATTCCGCTCGATGAAAGCTTCTCTAGAATCTCACTATTATTCATTGAGAATTAGCTAAGATACTTGCCTCTTTCATTCGCTGAATAACGTGAAATAACACACTAAGACTGACAAAAACGATGCCAACATTCTGCGGTTCGATAACGGGAAATCGCTATAATGTTCTCCATCATTAAGTCAACAATCTTCTATACTGAGCTGAAATCAGCTTATGCAATCTATCACAAAGTCACATGTTCATATTGTAGTATTAGATTATGTCCATCGATTGTTTATTACATGCTGACGATGTGTGCGATTAACCGTTATTCTTTTCTCACCGATCATCTCATTGAGGACTACTCGCAAATTGCATAGATGGCACTGTGTGGCGCTAAAAGTAACCATTACCTCATTTTACCGAGAAAAGGACGTGTTTTTCAAATCAAAATGATCTTAATGTCCCATTCATCTTTGAGTAACTGTAAAATTACCTATTAAAGTGTATCGTTCGTATGATTTTCTTCCCCCAATGATATAGAATGAGACTAGATAACTTTGATCGACCGATTAGCTTGTCATTTTTGGGGTGGGTTTTCGTTTCTTAGGGAGGTGTTGTAATGAAAAGGCTTTTTTTGTTCTCAACGGCAATTTTACTTTTGGCGGTGTTCTTGAGTAGTTGTTTTCAGCCTCAGAAGAAAGTAGAGGTTATAGATCTTGGAATTGTGGAACACACGCAAGAAATCATTTTCTTGACTCAGGAAGATTCTGGAGAATATGTTTTCTTCATTCGAGCTCCAGATTCGTTTGTAGAAGTTGACGGTGAGTTCATTGGTAAGATGACTTACTGGGTTGACTATGATACAAAAGAGTTGGTTGTAAATCACACTTTCGAGAGTGACTGGATGTTAACGGAACTGTGGCTTGGTTATTCACTGAGCGTGCAAGGACTGGACAAAAACGGTGATGGTGAACTTGAAAAGGATGATCTTGATGATCACGTAATTGTCAATCCCAAGTCGGCTAATTTTACTTACAGAAAGAGTTTAGAGTCTTTCATTCAAGAAGACACAACGGTTTTTTACTTTGCAGTTCATCTTTTTCTGGAAAAGGAAGTGGAGGAAAACGTCTTCAGTTCCAAACTTTTCAAATATGAACATGGAGTATGCAAGTTCCAAGTTACCTATTTCAACGAGAACGGGCAGAAAGATCCCTGGCTGAATGGATTCATCGATGGAGATGCTAAGGGAAGCAAATCAGGAGAATATGACTGGATACTTACGAAAACGGCAAGTCCAACAGTAGTTCCCAATTTCCCCTCGAGCAGTGGAACTGAGAAGCAGATTGAATACATTCTTGAGGCAAAGAGGCTGCCTCTCAAGGAAGGCACAACTTTTTCAATCTCTGGTTCAGCCGGCGTTCTTAATTCAGGCGATGCAACTGCCAAGAACGTTCAGGTGGAACTGCAGCTACAGAAGTCGGTTGGGGCGACATGGCAGGATATCGGCAGCCCGAAAAAGAGAAGCCTCGGGGACATTGATCCTGGATACAAAAGTGTTCCCTTTTCTTTTTCATTCAGTGGTAATGAAGGAGATTATTTTAGGGTATCGATGAAGATAACTTCGGATAATTTCCCTACAACATTTGTGTATGAGACTTTCTTGATGCCCAAACCCGCTGAAATGCAACCTTTGGATGCTAATGCCACAGTTGAAGATCAACCGTTTCCTCCTACGGGTTTTGAAGTTTTGAATCATTCTAGTGCGGGTTGGCCATGGAATATTGCCGACACCTCACTGGCTACGAAGACATATTTCGTAACTATTAGAAGCATTGAGCAGCTTCAGGCAGGAGAATACTGGTTGACAAACACGGCAACTCTTACCGAATCAGACACAAAAGATGAGAGAGTTGACGATGCCATAGTGCAGATTATCGTGATTGGGGGAAGTGAGGATTCAGGAACCCTTCAAGCCACCACAACGCACGAAATTGTATGGAACAGGGAAATTGAGTATGATTGGGAGCTCGAAAAGCGTGTTCTTCCTGGTAGCGTGACGCTTACTCAAGGAGCTTCTCAGACATTTGTCTATACACTTTCCGCCACAAGGCTTGAGACTCCCGTCGCTTCAGGCTCTGATGTTCATAGCCTAACCGGAGAGGTGGAAGTCTTGTTTACCAGCACGGGAATTACTACGGCTGATAACCTGAAAATCCATGTGCAGCTTGAATCAAGTATTAATGGTAGCGATTGGAGTACAGAAGGAGCTACAGTCTCGGTTGACACTTCTTCCAAGAACTCTTTCTCTAGTGGTGAAGAACATACATATCCTTTCTCAATACCTGGTTTTACACCGATAGAAGGCAAGTTCTACAGGGTCACCGCTTATGTCAAAGCAGATGGCCCTTTCCCCACGCAGGACACGAGTGATCATTCGGGACCTCATTATCCAAACATCACAAAGAAGTACGATGAAGAAGCAAATGTAGATGATCTTTTGGACAATATCGAAGATGTAATCGGAAATTCGGTAACCGGTTTTAGCATAACTGATATTGTGAGTCACCCCTCTTGGCCCACAGATATAAGTACCAACACTAAATACGTTTACAGCATTAGGATAGAAAATATCGGAGCGGATCAAGGCACTTATTTCTTGACAAACAATGCTACACTCACTGAGAAAGACAGCAAGACGGGGCATTCAGATGATGCACGTTTGATAGTAACAGTTCCGCAGCCTTCCATAGATAATCCAAATCTAAAGATAGAGAACGAACATGATATGGAATGGGACAAAGAAAAGGTATACAGCTGGGAGATAGACAAGAGCGTAGATCCCGAGAGTGTCGAACTTGAGGAAGGAGAAGACGGTACCTTCTTATATACTCTGCTTGCCACAAGGACAGTCTCTGAAGAGACGAACGTGGCTACCCTTACAGGCCTGGCAACCGTAACTAATACAGGCGATATTGACCTCACGAACATAAATGTAGAGATTGTCTTGAAGGACGCAGACGACAATGAGATTGATTCTTACACTGGTTCAATTACTACGCTGGCCGTCGGCACATATGAGAAATTCCCGTACAGCTTTACGTTTGACCCGACATTATACAGTGCACCATTCACACTTGTTGCAACAGCAACAGATGGAGCGAGTGATACCCACACAAGTAATCCAGCACTGCCTGCTAATCCAAACCTAACGGAGATTGACAAGGACGCCTTCGTCGAAGATGAATTCGACGACAGTGGTATTCCGGCTGGGATAGAGTTAGGATTCCCACAAAGCTGGACAGATATGTCAAACATCTGGACCAACATTATAGAAGGCAGCGATTGGAATTCTTCCACAAATAGCTGGAGTGCAAGCTACACAGTTGTAGCGACCAACACCGGAGCCGCTCCTGGAGAATACCCGCTTGACAACACGGTCGTTATCCATGGTGAAGATTCTAAAGATGGGTTAGACAGTGACGATGAAGAAGTAACTATAATAGTTCCTGAAACAGTCAAGCTCAGTGCAGAAGTTGCTGCTGAATTCTTCTGGAATAACAGCAAGGTATATGCGTGGGAGATAGATAAGCAGGTTCATCCAACTTCAATAACCTACTACGTAACTGAGTTTGAAAAGGAAATCGACTACACAATAACGGCAACGAGGACACTTGAATCAGATGTTAGTAAGCATTCTTATCAAGGGTCAGTAACGGTTACCAATAGCGGCCTGAGTGAAGCTAAGAATGTGAAACTGCTCATAGAACTCCAATACTACAATGGCACTAACTGGATCACTATTGAGACGCTTCCACAAGTCTCTCTTGGGAATCTGGCATCTGGATCGTCTACCGTTACCAACTTCGGACCTTCAGTCTTCACTCCGGTTGATGTTTTCGCGGAACACAAGATAACAGTGGTAGCTTCGGCCGATGCCCCGGCAAACACTGCCGATGACTTCTACAGTTCATCGCTTAACGTAACCTCCAGTGAAACGACAAACGCAACAGCAACCTTGGATGATGAATTCACTTACATTTCGGACGGATTCCAGATTGTGGATACAGATCCCGAACTGCTTTCTTTCCCAATGGAGCTGACGAATACCACAATTGTTCAGTTCTCTATAACGCTTAGGAAATTCTCTTACAACGGCACAGTAGATGATGTTTCTTACGAAGTCGGTGATCTCGGCGCCTATTTGAGTGCAACGGTTTCTGGCGATATGGAAGGCACTTACCCTGGCTGGTGTATTGAGGTAAATACCTCAGGTATTGAAGGCCCTTACACGATAGTCGATATCTACGACGGAGGAGCGCCAGATTCAGAAATGGCTAAGATCAACTACATTCTCAACACCTATAGAGATGGAGATTACTCCGGAGCCGACTACAGGCATATTCAGATCGCAATATGGGCGATAATGGAAGGTTATCTGGACTGGAGCTCATGGAGGACTAAGTTCGACCCCGGTGTTCCAAGAAAAGATAAGTCTCTCGTTGAATCAATAATTAGTACCGCCGATCACTCGTTTATTCCTGGTTGCGGAGACGTAGTCCTAATAGAGGCCCAAAGTTCAAACAATCAGAATCTGATCCTAGAAACCGTTTTAGATTGTCAGGAAGAGTTCTATATTGAAAACACGGCAACTCTAGTAGTAACCAAAACAGACGAGCTTTGGGACAAAGCAGTAGTTGAAATAAAGTTGACTCCTACCAACCCCGAAACCTGGGGAGAAGAGACTGCCTGGGGTGGAAACTATGAACGCGGCGAAAAGCCATGGTGGTACTACTTCGATACAAACGGTCCCGCCATTCAGGATATTTACGCGGGCAATAAGAAGGTCGCCGGAGCGTCAGTAACTTACAAGAACGGAAAGTTGATAATAGTCCTTGGGCCTAATATGCGTCTGCAGAATACAGATGAGGCTGTGAAGATTCAGGGATATGCTGAAGGCGAGCTACCGACAGAAAGGCCAGAAGGAGGTCACTTCTCCTACAAAGGCACTGATCTGGTCGTTTCTGTTAGTCCGGCAAGATACTTTGCGATTCATCTGGATGTAGAAGTACTAGAATAGCAGCTGCATACTATGACCTTTATAGCTCAAAAACCCTCCCCACGGAGGGCTTTTTGCTTCCAGAAACAGGAAATGGCTATTCGATCAATTGCATATTCCTACATACTGTATTGAGCTTCCTGAATTACCCGGATCGGTAAAACTTGGATTGATTGACTTGTAAACAGCACTTCCCCCTCTGAGATCCTTTGATCCTCCAGAATAGAACTGAACCGCTATTGAGTTGAAATCACCGTCGCCTCGGAAGCCATAGGGTCCTGAGCCGTTTTTGAGAACCAGAGCAATCCTGAAATCAGTAAGAATTTCGCCTAAGGATTTCGTGACACCATACTTAGTTAACGCAGAAACGATGACATTTGATGAATTGTCATTGCTAAGAAGAATATCTCTGAATATTGCATCATTGCCTGCCTGAGCTCTTATGTATTGAAGGAAGATATATGATAAAGCATAGCTGGATAGAGTATCTCCATTGTCACCCCAATACAGAACTGAGTGTCCGTCTCGGATCCTAGGAGAACTATTGAAGTACGAGATCCTTCTGGAAAGAACACCAGAGTAAAGATGTTCAGCAGCCAAAGATAACCCTTCATTTAACCATGTTGGCATTGTGGAACCCTTTTCAACAAGAACATTTCTGTTGTAGTTCACCATGTGTTGAAACTCATGTGCAATTGTGGAGAAAGCCCTGGAAACATCAATTGGGTTTGTCTTAGGATAGTGCATTGATGGATAAGTATCAATATAGAAAAGTTCACCCATGTTAGATATTGAATGATTGAACAGGTCACCCGAGCTAAAGTAACCGGCATAATACGAGCCAGTCGTCTCAAAATTATCTTGTATATCGAAGCAAAGGATCTTCACTTTACCGTTTCCGTCAAGATCTGAAGGAGTGTAGAAGTAATTAGCAATAAGTGGATATATACTATCGTCAAACTCGCTACCAAGCTGCTGGGCTTGTTGCTGACCTATCTCTTCTGTATTCTCAACCCAAATCTCAGACTTAGATCCAGAATACTGAAGAGTTGCAGTTAGTTTCTCGGTGGTATTAGTCTTGAAGTTATAGACCCAGAATTCCGATGTGCTTCCAACCGCTGCAATCTCAAAATTGTCCCCGAGTTTTACGAGTTTATCAAGTGTCAAACCGTCCGGCTCCGGAAGGATTGGATTCATAGCATAAGCTTCCAAAGGAAGGGCGTCCGGTAAAGATGCTGTTTGAACGAAATCCTCAGACAGGGAACCCGTATTTTCGTAAGAATAGCAATCTGGGTTTTCGTTGCTTATAAGCAATAAATTGCCCAAGTAAACGGGCCCTACCTTGTCGACCCCGTCAGCAGGAAGGGAATTCTTCGTCGAGAAGCTCCATACAGAGCTTTCGGAAGTAGCTCCCTTACTGTCCTTTGCAACGATCTTCCAGTAGTATGTGACCCCTTCACTGAGGTCCCCAGACTGCCAGTTATTGGCTACGATATCTGATGCAACTTTTTCTGGACTTGAAGAAGAACCGAAATAAATGTCAAAGACAAGAGCATCGCCGTCTGAATCTGAACAAGTCCAGGAAAGCTCTATGGATAACTCCTGATCGACAGAACCACTTGCGGGCGATGGTGAACCCGGAACGGCTGGCGGGTTGTTCTGCTCTGTCACAGTTATCGTAAATCCATCCGCTGCATACCCGCCTCTGCCATCGCTAACCTCTATTGTGATCTCGTGAACTCCCGCATTCAGTTCACTCGTGTCAACTGAATAGATTCCGCCTGAAATACTTCCAGGGCCGGATAATAGCGAGTAAGAGAGCGTATCACCATCCGCATCTGCCGAATGTTCGCTTAGCAGCAACTCCAATACTCCGCCTTTGGAAACCTCTCGATCTTCAAGGGAAATCGTTGGAAGTGAATTGTAAACTGCCTGTGCTACCGTCGGCTCATCAATGATGAACTCCAGAGTTGAGCTCTCTCCTGCCTTCACTCCGTTCACCGACCAGTGAAGGAAGTTGTAGCCTTCCACTGCCACAACATTCAATACAACTTTCTCGCCATCGCGATACCATCCTGCGCCACCAATCTGAACAATACCGAAGGGTTGGGTCACTGCCTCGAGTTTGAATTCTTTGCCGAAAGCTGCAACGAAAGAAAGGTTGGAGTTCAGTTCTATAGTTCTTGTAGTTACAGTACTTCCGTCATTCCACCCGGAGAAGTCATATCTGACATCGTTCCCAACAATCTGTGTTGAAATGTCCTTCTCTTGAGGAGTAATCGTGGATATTGCGTGTGAGGATCCTTCTGCGGCAGTGATCTGGTATGGCGAAACCATTTGGTTGCCATCAATCTTGACAAGCAGTCCTTCAGGGGTAGTTGAAACAGTCAGAGTCTTGTTGCTAACAACTGCTTCTTCGTATACTGCAACAATTTTCTTAGGAGAATCAACGGTTACTGATAAGGGATTTCCGACTGCTTTGGTCCCATTAACACTCCAGGAAACAAATCTATATCCCGAAACCTCCGGCGCAGTTATATTAAGAGAGTAGCCCTTCCTATACCAACCAGTTCCTGCGATTTGAGCGGTTTCCGATGACACCTCCACTAGATACTCCGTATTCGCTGTGGCTTCGAGTCTGGTATCTTCGGTTAATTCAAAAGTTCTGGTATTTTCAGCCAATCCATCTGCCCATTTTGAGAAAAGGAATCTTGTATCATTTCCCGATACCTGTTCACTGTTGTCTTTCTCCTGTGAAGCTGGGAAGGAAACCCCGATGGAGGTTCCGCTTTCGAAGACAAAACTCTTCGGAGCGGAATAGACTTCGCTGTTAAGGCTAAACACGAGACCTTCGGGATTGGACGCTATCTCAAGAGTCGATTCTTTCTTGTTTTTGTAGACAGCTATGATCTTCATTGGTCTCTCAACCACCAGATCAAGAATCTCTCCGTCTACACGTTCTCCGTTAACTTCCCAGTGTGAAAAAGTATATTCGATTAAATCACTTGACTCGTAAGAAATAAAAGAGCCTTTGGCTTTCCATCCTGCCCCTGGGATTTCTGAAAGTCCTTCGGGCATTGTATCCGTTTCAACGAGGTATTCGATTTCCATTGTCGACGTATATGACTTGTCTGAGTCGAGCTTTATCGTTCTCTTGTTAGTCTCTATCGAATCGTTCCATCTGCCAAATGTGTAACGCGCGTCTATTCCTATAACGAACTCCGATTCATCTCTTGTTTGAGGTTCAGGTATTTCGACAGTAAAAAGGTCACCATAACTGCCAGACAGAGAAGCGGGCGAAGTAAAAGTCTTATCGTTTATCAGAATTTCCAGTCCCGACGGGTCGGTATCTAAAGAAAGCTCATGTCCTACAAGGCTGTAGTTAGCAACAACACTCTTTGGTGAATCAACAATCACAGAAAGCTCCTCCGTCAGTACAGCTTCGCCATCGATTTCCCAGTGTGAAAAGATGTAGCCCGGGACTTCGGGAGCAACAAAAGAGACTGAAGAACCAGCCGTCTTCCAGGCTGCACTAGAAAACTTACCTATTCCTTCTGGAACGGTTGAAGTCACAGTGAGATATTCAATTCCAGTAATTGCATTCAAAGACAGATCGGTATTCAGCAATACCGTACGGGGATTACTTGTACCACCATCGCTCCAGGATTTGAAGAAGTATCTAGTGTCTGTACCGTTAACGAGGTTACTAAGATCCCTTTCCTGAGGAAGAAAGGCAACTGTGTGTGATTCCCCGTCTTCTAACTTGATAGTGTAGGGGGTGAGAATTTCCTGGCCATCCACACTCATATTCAGTCCGGAGGGTTGTGAATCAATCTCGAAACTTCTTAGAGGTCTGTTCTCATAGACAGCTTCAATCTTTGTTGGTCCATCGAGTTTCAAAGAGAGCTCCTGACTGTATTCTCTACTTCCATCAATATTCCAGTAAGAGAAGTGATAATCTCCAACCTCAGCAGGTGCGGTCAAGTCAAGCTCCGTATCAACTGGATAAAAACCGCTTCCCGCGATTTCGACAAGATTTCTGGGACTCGTTGATATAGAGACCCTAACATTCTTCACTGTCTTGATTTCCAGTTTCTTATTCGAATCGGCCGTAATTGCTCTTGGATTCGCCTTAGATTCGTCGGCCCAGCCATCGAAAACATGTATAACCTCAGTTTCTTCAAGTGGTTCTTCTTCTATAACTTTGACGACTACAGTCTCCTGGGGTTTAAGGTTAAGAACTAGCGGGGTTTTCTGGACATCTGAAGCTTCATAATTCGCCTGTTCGATGTCTTTTAGAAGGGCAACCGAAATTGCATCCGGCTCCGAAACAACCTCCACAGTGAATAGGTTCAATCTGGGAACGCAACTGCTGAAGATCAAGGCTATGAAAAGTAAAACGCTTATTAGAATTGTATTCCTGTATCTCCTCATAAGATCTCCTCCGGACGGTTTGTGAAAAACCGGGTGTACAGGAATATTATATACGATTCATTCATAAGTATTATCTATTTGATATATTCTTATGATGTAATCATACGATTAGTTTTTAAGAATACGAAATTCGATATATTTCCATACATTCTAAGTAAAATAAACATTATTTAACGGATCATAGGAATTAATAATTTTTAGTAGAACGTACGAATGATTTTTTATTCCAGATCGAATTTCGTCTAATTGGTTATATTTACTGCATCTTAACAAGGGTATAACATTGCAAAAAGCAATCGGGTTTTGCCAACAAATAACTGCAAATCGTTATATTCAAATGATCACTTGCGAAAGACAGCCTTTGATTTCTTCAACGAACTATTGATTGTTCTGACAACAAATCAGATGGAAAGCTATTATGTAGTTCAGATGTCTAAGAACTTGAGCTAAGCAACCAACACCAATTTTGCTTTTTCTTTTAACTGAAAACAGTTTCTCCAGCGAAGGAATCTTGTTTCCAAATACATTGCATCGAGGATTGCGCCCCGTTGTTTCTTGGAGGGAGGATTATCGGAAAGAATTTTGATCATTTGTCTTCAATAGCGCCGTCACACTGCCATTCACACTTCTAAATGTCCATTCTGCACAAGGCGAACCCATCTAAAGATAAGCGATATTCGATCGTAAGAAGGAGTTTCGATACTGTCTTATCGAAGCATTAGTCCAACTGAGGCAAGATACAAGTCTGACTATCCTGATTCAAAGGAGCATATCGCAATCTTCAGCGTTTTGCAATTTTGCATTGCCTCAAAGATGAGGAGCAGGCTGAACACTGTCCTTGCCCGACCGGTAATGAAACCTTTCTCATGAATTGAAAAATCGATGCTAAGTGAGTAGAGATACCTCTCTACATTGCCTTGCTGAATGTAAAAGAGTCACTCCCGCGCCTCCCAAGAAGGAGTTTCTCTCCTGTATTTCGTAATATCCTCGACATCCATCGAATCTTACCCGATAGAAAGCAAAACTCTTCTTATCCTTTCCGCATGAACTCCCCAACCGGCATTCAAGAACTGGTTTTCTTCGATTTCACGACCGTCTCTTCTCACCTTCGGACTGAAACCGAGTGGCAGATGCACCGTTCTGCTTTGGATGCCCCACACTCTTCCTTTCGTATCTAATATGGGACCTCCACTTTGACCGAGAAGGCCGGGAGAAGAAGTCTCGATGAACTTCGTCATATTTTTAGCCCCTTTGAAAGCCGGTGCTTCAACTGTTCTGGTGTAAATTCCATCGATTGGGTAAAGTGAGGGCAGACTCTTGCCATCCATGATGAATCTAGAGTTCTTTTCATCAAAGGAAGCACGAATTCTGGAAAAGGGGTATCCCACCCTGCAAAGACTTGTCCCAATCTTCATTTCATCTTGTGTCACAAAAGCAGGGTACTCAACTATCTCATCCGGATCAAATGGTTCAAGTCTTCCGATTACCAGGTCATCCTCAGGAAATGGCCTGATCTCCTTGAGGACCTTTCCATCTCCACCCCACCAGAATGAATGATTCTCGATTCTTTTCGCAGGCTCTATGTTATTCTGGTTGTGCTGTTGCTTGAACATGAAATAAGAATGCCATAGGTGCGCCATTGTCACTATCCATCCTTCTCTGTTCAACACAATGAATGATCCGCAATTTGCGACGACCTCTCCCGCTCCATTCCGCGTAAGTACCACTACCGGTCTTGTAAACTGGCTTGCAATTCTAAAAGCTTCTGAAAACATGTTGCACCTCCAATAGCACTCGCCGAATTTCTCATCTCTTCTAACTCTTGGACAGCATTTATGATCCATGCTGACAGTGAATTCTTCCTATTAGAATGGTAACACAACGTGGTTACTCGTCCCCGACTAATGAGGTACAATTTAGCTGAGCAATGATATCGGAATAGGAGTGATCTTTTGAAAGTAGCCTTTAGAACCTTTGGATGTCAGATGAATATCAACGATACAGAGGCAATGATGGGCGTTCTATCGAAAGCCGGTCACGAAATTGCTGCCAGTGAGGAAGAGGCTGACGCCGTCATCGTAAATACTTGCGCAGTTAGGGCAAAGTCCGAAGACAAGTTATACGGCAAACTCGGGCAGTTGAAAGCAGTGAAGAAGCGGAAAGGAAGACTTCTCGTAGGTGTCTGTGGATGTGTAGCGGAAAAGAATGCGATAGAGTTACTCACTCACAAAGAGGTTGACTTTGTATTTGGGACTCGTGCAATCACTAGAGTAGATGAACTGCTCGGCAGAGCGGAGTCAGGTGAGAGATTCATTGAGATGGGTGATTTTATCGACGAACTCGATTCAACCACTCCTAGAATCAGGACAAGCGCGCATCACGCATGGATAACCATAATATTTGGATGCAACAAGTTCTGCTCATACTGCATAGTACCCTACACCAGAGGCAGGGAAAAGAGCAGAAATATGGATGATATACTTTCGGAAGCGAGAGAACTTGCCGTAAATGGTTACAGAGAAATCACCTATCTCGGACAAAATGTGGACTCGTATGGAAAGGATCTTGAAGATGGTTCTTCCCTTGCAAAACTGATTAGAGAGACTATTGAGATAAACGGGATTGAGAGAATCTGGTTCTTGACATCTTATCCCAGGGATTTCAGTGACGAACTAATAGATGTGATAGCATCCTCGGAAAAAGTGTCTCGTGCGATTCATTTACCGGTTCAATCTGGAAGCAACAGAATTTTGAAAGACATGAACAGAGGTTACACTAGGGAATACTATCTAGACCTACTAGGCAGGGTTAAGAATAGGATTCAAGGAGCTACTCTCAGTACTGATTTGATTATCGGGTTTCCCGGAGAGACTGAAAAAGAGTACGAAGAGACAGTGTCGCTAGTAAAGGAAGTTAGGTTTGAGCGCGTCAATCTCGCTATGTATTCGCCAAGAGAAGGCACCCTCTCTGCAAAGAAGATGAAAGATGATGTGCCTCAAGAAGTTAAGACGAGAAGATTAAACGATCTCCTTGCAATTCAGAAACACATTAATAGGGAAGAGAACGAAAAGTATCTTAATGAAACAATCGATGTCATTGGAGAAGGCAAGGTAAAAGGGAATGGCAAAATCTACGGAAGAACAATGAACAACAAGATAGTAATTTACGAGGCCGAAGCTGATCTGATCGGTCAACCTGTTAAGATCAGAATAGAACGGGTATCGGCTGGACCTTTGTACGGAGTGATAGTCAAATAGACTTGTGAAGGCAGCGGAGGGGAACGAGGTTAGAGGTCGGTGGTCCGTGGCAGTAAGAACAGGGAAATCGCTGTCAGTTGAAAAGTTCTACGAAAAGAGAGAGCAAGATGCTGAAACAAGTTCAGCATGACAGGATGTGACGTTATCGCAATCACGAGACATTGTCATCCCGAACTTGATCCGGGATCTGGGTTCTTGAAGACCGTGGTCCGTGGTAGCAGGTAGGGAGTTCGAAAGAACAAGAGAAACTGGTTGATCGTTAAGCGTTTCTCCGTCCTCAGAAAAGAACGGTTGCAAGTTCCAAGATGCAAGTTGTAAGAAGAAGACCTTTTTCTAAATGGCGATGAAGTAAGCTCGTTACTGACATCAACAAGAGAGCGAGATTCTGAATCAAGTTCAGAATGACAGGATGTGACGTTATCGCAATCACGAGACATTGTCATCCCGGACTTGATCCGGGATCTGGGTTCTTGAAGACCGTGGTCCGTGGTAGCAGGTAGGGAGTTCGAAAGAACAAGAGAAACTGGTTGATCGTTAAGCGGTTCTCCGTCCTCAGAAAAGAACGGTTGCAAGTTCCAAAATGCAAGTTGTAAGAAGAAGACCTTTTTCTAAATGGCGATGAAGTAAGCTCGTTACTGACATCAACAAGAGAGCGAGATTCTGAATCAAGTTCAGAATGACGCGATGTGATGTTTTCGTAAGGCCCGCCGGGATGCTGAAACAAGTTCAGCATGACGGAATCCTCGACAAAGAACCGAAAACTTGGACGTGCAGCGACTAGCGGGTTTTTGTTCTTAAGCGTGCAGCGAATCTTTGGATCGAGATGCTGAAACAAGTTCAGCATGACGGAATCCTCGACAAAGAACCGAGAACTTGGACGTGCAGCGATTAGCGGGTTTTTGCTCTTAAGCGTGCAGCGGCTCTTTCGAGGGGCGGGTCCATGATGCTGGACGAAGGACAAAGGACGGCTACTGATTCAGCATGATGGAATGTAACGTACTCGTAATTACCTAACACTGTCATCCCGGACTTGATCCGGGATCTGGGCTTTGCTCGAAGGACGGGTAAGAACTTTTGGAGTTCATACTCTTGATGGAGTCGGTAGTCCTTCTTGAAGCTTGCAGCTTGCAGAACATGTAGTTGAATAGAATTGCTGCCGGCGAGCGCTGTATATGGGAGGTTCATATATGAAAGTACTCGGTCTCGTAGTTGAATACAACCCCTTTCACTATGGACATCTCTACCACCTCGAGAAGTCAAAGGACCTTGTGAAGCCCGACGTGACCGTTGCGGTGATGAGCGGAAACTTCGTCCAGCGAGGCGAACCGGCCATCGTCGAGAAGTTTGCAAGAGCGGAAGCAGCCCTAAAGCAGGGTATCGATCTCGTTGTTGAGCTTCCTGTGGTCTATTCTTTGCAGGATGCTGGTGGATTTGCCACGGGAGCTATCTGGACTCTTGACCACATTGGAGTGACGGACATAGTTTTCGGCAGCGAAACAGATGATACGGAACTGCTGAAAAAAGTTTCGAAAATCCTAATCGAAGAACCGGAATACTATAGAGATCTACTTAAAAAGCATTTGAAGAAGGGCCACTCGTTCCCCAACGCAAGGAAGTACGCTCTCAGGGATTTCATACATATTGAAGATAAAAATCTTTCTCACAGAATAGAAGAGATTGGTTCGTCCAACAATATCCTTGGCGTCGAATATCTAAGGGCAATTAACGAGATTGGCAGCAAGATCGCACCTCTCTCGATCAAGAGAGTGGGCTCTTCTTATACGGATGAAGAACACAGAGGCAAGTTCTCATCGGCAACGGCAATAAGAAAACTCATTCAGAAAGGCAACATTGAAAGCTCTTCTCAAGCTATCCCCAAAGAGTCGTTTGACATAATCTTGCGGGAAATCAGAAGCGGAAGAGGTCCTGTATTCAAGGAGGACGTAGAATCGTTTTTCATCTCATTTTACAGACTTTTGTCAAGGGACGATTACAGTAGCTATTACGGATTCGTTGAAGGCCTGGATGCGAGATTTCAAGAGTGTTCCCTTTCAGGAAGCCTTGAAGAGTTTCTCCACTGCGTCAAGTCGAAGCGGTTTACTCTGTCCAGAATAAGAAGACTTATGTATTATCCCGTCTTCAGATTCACCGATAATCTTATAAGAAAAAGCAACGAATTCGGCCCCCAATACATTCGAGTACTGGGCTTCAATGAAAAGGGAAGAAATCATCTTTCGAACATCAAGCACTCAATGAAGATTCCAATAATAACTACGGCTTCTCTATGGAGAAAGGTCGTAGATGGAGCATTGAAGAAGGAAATGAAAATAGATGCAGATCTTTTAGAGGCTCAGCTAGAAAGGGATTTTGCAGCCGTTAGATTCTACGCAAGCCTTTTCAAATATCCCGAAAGCAGATCGAGATGCTCCGACCTATTATCGAGAGTCATATACAACGAGGAGGACTCTTAACCAGTGCTTATCCAGGTTGCGATATCGAATTCCCCACTATATGACACATATACTTATATGACTGATTCTCCAGTCGAACCTGGAGAAAGGGTTGAAGTGAACTTTTCGGGACGCAACATTGTGGGTTATGTTGTATCGCTGGAAGGTAAGACTGGGAGATACAGGATAAAGAGTATAAACAAGAGATTGGACGGTAGGCCATTTCTCTCATCTAAGGATCTCGAACTGGCGGAGTTCGTCATGAAAGAATATATCGCGCCTCCTGGAAAGGTCTTCGATCTCTTCTTCCCGCCTGGAAAACTCCTATCTGTAGATGACTTTGTCGTGCCGCTTTCCGACGAGCTGGGATTCTCTCCAACCAAGAAAGATAAGTTTATTAAGCAATATGGAGAGGAAAAACTTACAGAGCTTCTTTCATTGCGTGACGTCAAGATCATGCATAGCTTCGAAAGGAGAACTCCGAAAAAACGCAAAATTAGACGCATATCGCTCTCTTTGAAAACAGACCTTTTGAAGCAGAACCTTACTCCACTCTGGCAAACGATAGTCGACTATCTTCTTTCCGTTGAATCTGCCGAAGTTTCCGAACTTGAAAAAAAGCTGCAGCTCAAAAGCAGAAGTCCGATTGAAACCTTGATTTCTAAGGGAATTCTAACTGAAGAGGAGACGGAAGAAGACGATTCTCACTGGGTGATTCCCGCAGTGACGGAACTTAACGGTAAGCAGAAAGAGGTCTACAAGAGCATAATGGAGAGCGGATCGAAAGCCTTTCTGCTCCATGGACTTACCGGGACGGGAAAAACTGAAGTCTATTTTAAAGTTATGGAGTACTTGTTGAATAAGGGCAGACAAGTCCTATATCTCGTCCCTGAAATCTCTCTAACACCACAGCTTCTCGCGAGAATAAGAGGTGCTTTTCCAGGCAGAGATGTAAGACAATACCACAGCTATATGGCTAAAGGCTTGAGACAGCAAATATGGCTAGACGCAGTTGAAGGAAATGTTGACATCCTTGTCGGTACTAGAAGTTCACTTTGGGTACCGATGAAGAACACCGGTCTAATAGTCGTTGACGAAGAGCATGACACAAGTTTCTATCAGCAGAGCGTGCCTTACTATGATGGAGTCGAAGCCGCTATGAAGAAGGCCGAGCTGTTGAATGTTCCCATAATTCTTGGCTCGGCAACTCCAAGAGTGAGTCACTATCACTTGACGGAATCTGGAAAACTGATTCTTCTCAGCCTTACCGAAAGACCCGTCGGTTCCTTCCCAATAATTGAGCTTATCGATATGAAGGAAGAAAAGAATCCCATAATCAGCAAGAGGGCTCTTGAAGAGATCAAGAAAACTATTTCGGCAGAGAAGCAGGTCTTCGTCTTCGTTCATAGAAAGGGCTATTCAAATTACGTTGTTTGCTTTACGTGCGGAAATACGATTACCTGTCCACACTGTTCGGTTTCAATGACCTACCATAAGGCCGACAATTCACTGAAGTGTCACTACTGCGGTTATAAGGAGCCTATTCCAAAAACCTGTCCCAGCTGCGGATCAATGACGCTTTCTGCAAGGGGCTTTGGAACAGAGAGAGTCGAACACGATCTTCAAAAATACTTTCCTTCAGCGAAGATTATGCGGATGGACAGGGAGACTATCGATAACCCAGTGGCTTATGAAAAAGCCCTTCTTGAGATCTCAAAGAAGGAGTCTCAGATAATCGTTGGAACCAAGATGATCACCAAAGGCCTTGACTTTCCAGATGTTGAGATGGTTCTCGTGGTCGATGCAGACAGGCTGATGAGTTTCCCGAGTTACGACAGTCCCGAAACTGCATTCCAGCACATATCTCAAGTCAGCGGACGCTCCGGCAGAGCCGGCATAGGGAAAGCCTTCATTCAGAGTTTCAACCCGAAGAACAGGATAATCAAAGCAGCATTCGAGAGAGACTACGAAGCCTTCTACAAAGATGAGATAGCTCTCAGGAAGGAGCTAAACAATCCGCCATTCGCTAAGATCGCAGAAATCATATGCTACGGTGATACGGAAGACAAGAGCGGTGAGCTGGCAGAGAGGATTCTAAGTGAAGTCAAAGCAGAAAGACTCGATACAATAGAGGTCTTCGGCCCTCTCACACCAGTGCTTTCGAAGCTTAAAAACTCCTACAGAATGAAGATAACGATAAAACTTCCTTCAGATAGTGATTGCGGATTCCTCGAAAAGATCCAAAAGAGACATCCCGCCGATGTCCAGATAATAATAAACGGAATCGGCGGAATTATATAGTCTTAAAACCCTCTTTTCAGTTCTCCTGGGAAGAAGCAGGAAACGTAATGACCTCCGCCAATATCTTGCAGCTTAGGCTCTTCTTTGGAGCAGATATCCTTTGCAATTGGACATCTCGGATGGAATCTGCAACCGGTTGGCGGGTTTATGGGACTTGGCACATCCCCTTCAAGAAGAATTCTCTGCTTCTTTTTCTCGGGGTTGGCCTCTGGAATTGCCGACATTAGAGAGACAGTATAAGGATGAAGTGGGTTATCGAAAAGCTTCTTTTTGTCTGCAAGTTCGGCTATTTTCCCAAGATACATGACGGCCACTCGTTTGCTTACATGCTTCACGACACCGAGGTCGTGGGCAATGAAGAGATACGTGAGGCCAAAATCCTTTTGCAGATCGCTGAGGAGATTAAGAATCTGAGCCTGAATCGATACGTCGAGAGCCGAGACGGCTTCGTCACAGACAATGAGCCTGGGATTCAAAATGAGAGCTCTGGCAACGCCTATACGTTGCCTCTGACCACCGCTGAACTCGTGAGGGAATCTAGACATATGATCCTTTGACAGACCGACTTTTGTCATTATGTCGGCCACTTTGTCCATAACATCTCTGCCGGTAGCGAGTCCGTGAATTCTCGCACCCTCGCCAATAATATTCTTGACTCTCATCCTGGGATTTAATGAAGAGAAGGGATCCTGGAAAATTATCTGAGCATCTCTTCTGAATGCTTTTCTCTTTTCCTCTCTATTTCCCAGAAGACTCTTTATGAATTCCCCGGCGTCCTCGTTGAATTCTTTGAAGTACTTCTCTGCCATTTTTTTGTCAAAGCCGTCTTCGATGGAGCTGATAGCGCCTTCGACCGATCCCGACTTCTCTTTAAGGTCAGAAAACTTCTCGATGTAAGTTTGCTTAATATACTTTCTGGCTTTGAGAGAAGGCATAAAGAAATGGGTAGTGTCTTCGTCGCCCACAATTATTCTTCCCGAAGTCGGCTCGTAAAGCCTGAGAACAGTCATACCGGCTGTGGTTTTTCCGCAGCCGGATTCACCGACCAGTCCAAGAGTCTCCTTTTCGTAAACACTGAAGCTTACGTCATCGACAGCTTTGACCTGAGCAACGACTCTTCTAAAAACACCTGCCTTCACCGGAAAGTACTTCACTAAATTATCCGTTCTGAGGAGAAGTTTGCTTTTGTTATCGTTGCTCATGCGCTCTCACCTGCCCTTGCCACTTTGATCGTTTCGATAAGTTTATCTATGTGCCAGCAGGCAGCTGTATGATCATTTTCTATCTCAACCAACGGTGGTTCTTCCTTTCGACATTTTTCCGTTGCGAGAGGACATCTTGTGTTGAATCTGCATCCATCGGGAAAATCTAGAGGGTCGGGGACTACACCGGGAATATTATAGAGAACCTCTTTGTCCTCATCCAGCCTGGGAATCGCGTTCATAAGCCCCCATGTGTAAGGATGCCTTGGATTTTTGAACAAAGTGTGTACATCGGCGTATTCAACGACCTTTCCCGCATACATAACCACCACTCTCTGAGCCATCTCGGCTATTACCCCGAGATCGTGAGTAATCATCACGAGTGCCATGCCATATTGATCTTGTAAAGACTTCATCAGCTCGAGAATCTGAGCCTGAATTGTCACATCCAGAGCCGTGGTAGGTTCGTCGGCAAAGAGCAGTTTAGGATTGCAGGACAAAGCCATTGCAATCATCGCTCTCTGGCGCATTCCTCCGGAAAGCTCATGAGGGTATTCATCTATCCTTTTCTCCGGTTCAGGAATCCCGACTTTCTTGAGCATATCTATGGCCATTTGCCGGGCCTTCTTTTCATCTACATCCTGATGAAGCAGAATCGCCTCCATGATCTGGAATCCTATTGTAAAGACTGGATTGAGAGCAGTCATGGGTTCCTGAAAGATCATGGCCATTTCGTTTCCCCTGATCTTCATCATCTTCGATTCAGGAATTGCCATGACGTCTTCGCCGTCGAAGATGATCTTGCCACCTGCTATCTCACCCTTTTCGTCAAGAAGTCTCATAATAGAGAGCGATGTCACGCTCTTTCCGCAACCCGATTCTCCGACTATTCCGAGAGTCTCACCCGGAAAGACGTCGAATGTGACTCCATCGACGGCTTTCACGATTCCATCTTCTGTATGGAAATAAGTTCTTAAATCCTCAACCTGCAACAGTGCTTTCCTTTCATTCATGACTCAAACCTCCTCAGCTTCTCATTCTCGGGTCAAAGATGTCCCTAAGGGCATCTCCAACAAGATTCCACGCAAGAACGAAGAGCACCATGGCAGTACCAGGGAAAACAATGGCAAACCACGACTGGTCGAGCATAGTCATCCAGTTCCTTGAATAAGAAAGTATTGTTCCCCAGTCGGCATAACCCGGTTCTGCACCAACTCCTAGAAAGCTCAGTCCTGCTGCAGTTATGACATAAGATCCAATTCTCATTGACATCTGAACAACGACTGGAAAAATCGTGTTGGGAAGGATATGTTTAATAATGATCTTCCAATCTTTCTGTCCCAGAGCCTTGGCAGCGAGAACATATTGTTCTTCTCTAGCTTGAAGAATGTTTCCCCTAATGAGACGTGCAGTGCTCATCCAGCCGAAGATTATCAGCGCGATTATGACTTTATCTAGCCCCTTTCCCAAAACCGTAGTCATTACCATAGCTGCAACGAGGAAGGGGATTGACAAGAATATGTCCGTTATCCTCATTAGGATTTCGTCAACCCATCCTCCGAAATACGCGGATATTGAGCCAACAATCACCCCAATAAGGGCAGCCATACTGGTAATTATCAAACCCAGTCTAAAAGCCGTTCTAGTCCCCCAGATTACGCCGTAGAAGACATCCCTCCCACCGATTACTCCGAAGGGATGTTCTGCAGAAGGCGCTATTGGTTTTGATGACCAGGAAGCTCTTGGAATCTGGTAGTTATCACCCATCTCATTGACGCCTGCTATCTGAGGGGCAAATATTGCAATGATTATGAAGAAGATCAACAGACAAGTACCAAGAACCGCGGTTCCGTTTGTCCAGTATTTCTTCATGATCTTTCTAAATTCACTCTTTCTCTTTGCCGGCATCTGCATTTTCCCCCTCATTCAAGCCTTATTCTGGGATCAACCAGAGCGTAAGAAACGTCTACGATCAGGTTTCCAACAACCATTATGAAGGAGAAGAACAATGCTCCACCTATAATCGACCAGTAATCCAGAAGACTTGCTGCATCGGCAAGGAATCTTCCCATTCCGACGCGGGAGAAGATCGTCTCTACAAAGACTGTTCCTCCCAACAACCCCATAACCGATCCTCCAGCAACCGTAATGACTGGAATCATAGCGTTTCTCTTGGCATGCTTTTTGATAACCGTTCTTTCGGGCACGCCTTTTGCTCTTGCCGTCCGTATATAGTCCTTCCTCAGCACTTCAAGCATGCTCGAACGCGTAATCCTTAGTAGATAAGCCCACCAAAGGTACGCAAGGGTGAGGACAGGAAGTATAATGTGTCTCAATGCATCGATGAATATGTCAAGTCTCCCATTCAGTAATGCATCAAATGTTGGCATACTTGTTATTGTTCTCCATTCATCTGATCTCATGACCAGATCAAACTCCGTGCTTACCATACCCGGGGGAAACCAACCAAGAATTGAGTAGAAGACAAGAAGGAGCAAAAGCCCAAAAACAAAATCAGGAAGAGACCAACCCACAAGGGCAAAGACCCTTATGAATTGATCTGTAAATTTGTTCTGATTAACGGCAGAAATCACTCCCAACCATATTGCAACAAGAATTACAGGAACAATTGCATAGATTGTCAACTCCAGTGTATACGGGAATCGCTCAAGCATAGACGGGAGTACTCCCTTTTTCCCAACCATGGAGTATCCAAAATCACCTTGTAGGATATTTCCAAGCCATTTCAAGTATTGAACAGGCATTGGTTCATCAAGACCGTATTTCTTGATCAGTCTCTCTGCCGCATCTGGAGTCTTCAAAGCTTCAGGACTCTTTACGTAAGAGGCAAGAAGCCTATCGGGGCCAAGGGCCCAGATCATAGAGAAAATAATCAGAGTAACACCTATCATTATCAATGGCAGTAGAAGAAGTCTCCTGATTATGTAAGCAGTCACCCGAAAATCACCACTCTTTCTTCAAAACAAAGGCAATAGTTTATTATAATCTATATCTCTAGTCAAAAAAAGAGCCGGGCAAGAAAAACCCGGCTCTCTACGGGATATTTCAATTACTGATTCTTGGAAAGCTGGTAATAGTAGAATCCAGACCTTACAAGATGAGGATACCAGCCCTCAACCCAAGGTGCTCTAACGTTGAGACCTGTTGGCATATACAGAGGGATACCGATTGCGGCATCAATTACCTTTTCCTGAATGCTTCTATAAAGCTTTATACGCTCTTGGTTGTCAATAGAGACAGCAGCTGCACTTATTTCGGCATCAACATTTTCAGCTGCCCATTCCTGGAAAGGAACTCCCTGTCTGGATGCGTATACACCGTAACTTGCATAGTAAGTCGCAATGAAATTATGCGGGTCTGGATAGTCAGCCAACCAGCCTATCGTGAACAACGGAAGGAAACCGTTTCTCTGAGCCGCCAGATATGTCGGCCACTGTACACCAAGCGGCTCAACCTTGAACTTCGGATTGATCGAGTTCACAAAGTAAGCGAGCATCTCAGCAATAGTCTGTCTAGCATCGTTACCTGTGTTATAGAGAAGCTGAATCTTGAAACCTTTCTCCCAGACTTCTCCGCCCCAGGCCTTCTTGAATTCTTCAGCAGCCTTTGCGAGATTGAATTCCGGCAGGGGTAGCGTTTCGTCATATCCGAGGAAACCTTTGGGAAGGTCAGATGGAACAAGCTCTCCAAGGCCATTCAATACCTCGTCTACAAAAGTGGCTCCATCGTAGCAGTAGGCAAATCCTCTTCTAACATGGATATCAGAGAAGAAATCTCTTGGCACTCCGTTCCCGTCTAGTTTTCCACTGCCTAAGTATTCACTGCCCTCTGCAACGAGCCAGTTAAAGTGAAGGGAAGTAATACTTGCTGTCGGATAACCCTTCGTGACAACTGCTTTCCCCTCTGCTGCAAGAGCCTCAGCCTGATCTAGATATGGAGCGCCAAAGTATGCAATATCTGCATCTCCTGCTTCAAATATCGCTTTTCTGGTTGAGAATTCGTCAATTCCCCAGATCACGACGTTCTTGATCGCTGCAGGGCCTGCCCAGTAGTCGTCAAATCTCTCTAGAATTACTTTCATTTCTGCAGAGTCCCATTCTACAAGCTTGAATGGTCCTGAACCAGCTTCCGCATTATGGTACGGGCTCTCCTGCGGCTCGAGATCATGCCACTTCCACCACCCGTCTGCTTTGCCGTCCCATGCTCCATTTTCGATTCCCCACTTGGAATCAGTTATAGCTGCCCAAGAACCAAAATGAGCTATCGTGTTCAAGAAAGGACCCCAAGGAGCATCAAGAGTAAATACAACACTGTTTCCCTCTATCTTGACCTTCGGGCTTACAACTTCCTCATAGAAGGAAATCAGTTTCTGCCTTGCCTCATCAGAAACGACGTTCTTGTCGGCATCAACTGCTTCTGAATATGGCATACCTGAGTAAGCTTCGAACCAGCTTTCAACGCTTGCGTGAGCACCACCGGTTAGAGCTTCGATGATCATCCACTGAGGTCCACCAGATGGGTCACCAAGAATGTACCTATGGAACGAATACTTGACGTCCTCAGGAGTAAGAACGTTTCCAGTGTGGAATTTGACCCCTTCCCTTATCGGGAATGTGTATACGGTCCCCTCTGGATTGATCAGGCCGTTCTCCACAGAAGGTACTTCTGTAGAAATCATCGGCAGGTAGTCAGTAACAGACTCACCGTCGTACTGAATCAAGTTGTCATACAGATTCAATATTACCTCACCACTGGCCGTATCATAAGAGTGAAGCGGATCGAGAGTTTCCGGTTCACCAATACCGAGACTTACAAATGTGTCTGGGTCACTAGCAAACGCAACTAACGACACGAAAAGTACAGTAAGTGTTACCAGTAAAATCTTTCTCACTAATGTTGCCCCCTTTCAAAATAGAGATGAGTGTGATACTACAATTATAATCTATGGAGCCTCCAAATTCAAAATACCGTTAACCTGTACGTATTATTTCGGAAGCCAAAGCATTTTCACTTGTTCTTGACAACGCTCTTAAGACGATGGTAGAATCAATCTTGTTCGGGTGCGTAGCTCAGTGGAAGAGCGCTTCCTTGACGAGGAAGAGGCCGTAGGTTCAATCCCTACCGCACCCACCAAAGGGGAGAGTGTAGCTCTCCCTATATTTTTTCTAGAGTCTTAAGTATCAATTTGCTTATATCGTTGCCAGCTTTTTTTGCCATTTCCAGAACTTCTTCGGCAGTTAGCGGCTTCAGATCCTCGGCTACTGCCCTGTCGGAAATCGCCGATAGTCCCAATACTCTAATACCTGCATGCCGGGCAACGATGACCTCCGGAACTGTCGACATACCCACGGCATCCGCACCGAACCGTCGCAGCATTCTCAGCTCTGCTGGAGTCTCGAAGTTTGGCCCGGCCACTCCAACATATACACCTTCATACACTCCGATTCCAAGTTCTTTCGCAGAAAGAAGAGCCTTGCTCAAGAGGTCTCTGTCGACTGGCTCGCTCATATCGGGGAAACGCGGGCCCCATTCGTCAACATTCTGACCTATTAGAGGGTTGTCGCCCATGAAATTGATAATATCCCTTATAAGCATGACTCTACCTACTTCAAAGTCCGGATTCAGGCCACCGGAAGCGTTTGTAATCAGGAGAACCTCCACACCCAGTTCCTGCATTATTCTTATGGGAAAGGTGACTGTTCTCATTGAGTAACCTTCATAAAAGTGGAAGCGACCATTCATAAGCATTACACTATGATGGAGGGCATTTCCGAAAATCAGTTCGCCCTTATGACCCGGAGCGGTAGACAACGGGAAGCCGGGGATCTCATCGTAAGGAATTGAAACGGCATTTTCAAGGCTCTTCGACACGTCTCCAAGACCGCTGCCAAGAATTACCGCAACTTTAGGCTGCAAATCGACTTCCTTTTCTATGAAGTGAGCGGCTCTTTTGACATTTTCTACATAGTCCCTAAGCTCTTCCTGAAGCAAGGAAATACTCATGCTCGTCCTCCTTATAAGACATATACTTCATTATATCAAAACGTCAAACAGCTTGCTGGAACTATGCTATAATCTCACTGAATTAGTCCTGATTAGCTTATTTTCGAGAGGAGAGATCTAATGAGGTTTTCACAGCTTTACGCCCCAACATTGAAAGAAGCTCCCGCCGACGCCGACTTGATAAGTATCAAACTACTCGTTCGTGGTGGATTTGTGAGAAAAGTAGCGGCAGGCATCTATTCCTTTCTTCCGCTCGGTTTTCGTGTTCTGAAGAAGATTGAGGATATCGTCCGTCAGGAGATGAACGCTATTGGTTCTCAAGAAATTCTTATGCCGATCATTCAGCCGGCTGAGTTATGGCACGAGACTGGCAGATGGGACGACTATGGACCGGAAATGATGAGAATGCAGGATAGGCATGAGCGGTTCTTCACGCTAGGGCCTACCCATGAAGAGATCATTACCCATCTTCTAAGAAACGAGCTTAATTCATACAAGCAGCTTCCCGTTTCGCTTTATCAGATAGCTATGAAATACAGAGACGAGATTCGCCCCAGATTCGGACTCATGAGATCAAGAGAATTTCTTATGAAGGACGCATACAGTTTTCATGGTTCATGGTCCTCATTAGATGAGACCTACAAGCAGTTCTATGGTGCATACAGTAAGATTCTCCAAAGGATAGGACTGGAATTTCTCGTTGTGGAAGCTGATTCCGGGGCCATTGGCGGTAATGAGTCTCACGAATTCAACGTTCTAGCCGATTACGGTGAATCCACTCTGCTCTATTGCGACTGTGGCTACGCGGCCTCCGATGAAAAAGCGGAGTATCTGTTGCAAGAAGAATCTCAAGAAGGGGCTGTTGCTGACTTAAAGATAGTTCCTACGCCGAATTCCAGGACGGTAGATGAGGTTTCGGCTTTCCTTGAAGTGACCTCGAGGGATATTGTGAAGTCCCTAATATATAAAGGTAGAAAGGGCTACTATATGGCTCTGATTCGCGGAAACGAAGAGTTGAACGAATCAAAACTGAAGGCCGCTCTAGAGGACCAGACTCTCGTTATGGCAACCCCTCAGGAGGTTCTGGATTTACTGGGAGTTCCGATCGGTTTTGTCGGTCCAATTGGCCTTCCAAAAGAAGTCACAATCATTGCAGATCATACAATAGAAGGTTTGAAAAACGCGGTTTGTGGTGCACTGAAAGAGGGGTATCATTATTCCGGTGTTCTTCCCGGACGCGACTTCAAAATTGATTCCTGGCACGATCTCAAAATGGTTACTGAAGGAGATCCCTGTCCTAAATGCGGGGCACCTATGAAATCGGCAAAGGGCATCGAAGTAGGACATATTTTCAAACTCGGGACGAAATATTCGGAAAAGATGAACGGATACGTGACCGACGAAAAAGGTAATAGTATTCATTATATTATGGGCTGTTACGGCTGGGGTGTGTCTAGAACTATTAGCGCCATAGTTGAGCAGCTTCATGATGAAAATGGTATCATCTGGCCGCTAGCTGTAGCTCCGTTCGACATCATCGTAACTGCGGTCAACATAAAGGATCCTATCGTCTCAGAGAAATCCATACAACTATACGATATTTTAAGTGACGCGGGCTTCGACGTTCTCCTCGACGATAGAGAGATATCTCCCGGAATGAAGTTCAAAGACGCAGACCTTATAGGGATTCCCGTAAGAATAACGCTCGGCAAGAAGCTTGCCCAAGGTATAGTCGAAGTGAAACCAAGAACGGAGAAGAAACCACTTGAAGTTAGTATTGTAGATGGATTCGATACCCTTTTGGAAGAGATCAAGAAAGAGCTCTCTAATTACAGACCTGTTAGCAAGATGGAGGCCGAATAATGGGAGTTTTTTCTAGACTTAACGATGGTTTGAAGAGGACCAGAGAAGGCTTCTTCAAGAGGGTAAGAAAACTTCTCTCTTTTGAATCGCTTGATTCTGACTCACTTGAAGAAATCGAGGAGCTCCTGATATTGTCCGATATGGGTTCCGAAACGGCTGAGGAAGTCATCGAAGCTTTGAAAGATAGAATGGATAAAGGGAAGGAACCCGTTGAGGTACTGAAAGAAGTCCTTGTCGAGATACTTGACATACCCTTTGAGGTGCCACAATCGAGACCTTACGTAGTTTCGGTGGTCGGCGTTAACGGCACCGGAAAGACAACCACAATAGGCAAGCTTTCCAAACTCTACTCGAGCAATGGAAACAAAGTGGTTCTCGCTGCCTGTGACACTTTTAGGGCAGCCGCAGTAGAACAACTTAGAATTTGGAGTGAAAGAGCGAACGTTGACTTCATAAGCCAGGGTCAGGGCGCCGATTCCGCAGCAGTGGCCTTTGACGCTGTAAGGCACGCAGTAAGTAAGGGAAAGGATGTAGTGATTGTCGACACGGCAGGCAGATTGCACACCCGAAGCAACCTGATGGAAGAACTGAAGAAAGTACATAGAGTAATCGGCAAAGCATCGCCCGGAGCTCCTAATGAAGTATTGCTTGTAATTGATGCAACTACGGGACAGAATGGTCTGGTACAGGCCAAAAAATTCAAAGAAGCTGTCGATGTCACCGGGATCGTACTGACGAAGCTTGATGGTACCGCTAAAGGTGGTATTATTTTCGCTATTGTAAAGGAACTTGGGATACCGGTGAGATATATAGGCGTAGGAGAAAAGGAAGATGATTTGAAACCCTTTGACAGCAGGGAATTCGTGAACGCTCTTTTGTCTACCGGGGAAGAGGGTTCAGAGGAGGCTTAGAAATGGGTTTTACGCTTAAAAGCAGTTATGCTTTGAGAGCACTTTATAAAATGGCAAAGTCGACCCGCGAAGGAAAGGATAAGCTCTCGCTCGTCGAGATCGTCCAGGGAAATGAGATTCCGAGAGATTTTCTGGAGAAGATCTTCGGTGAACTGAGACAGGCGGGGATAATAAAAGCCGTAAGAGGCAGGTATGGCGGATACTGTCTGGCGAGACCTGCAAACGAGATACTACTGAGAGACGTTATACTGAAGCTCGATAAACCTATGAATTCATATCCGTGTCTTCAGCAGAACGGAAAGTGTCTTGAAGACCCGAATTGTACTGTTAAGTATGTATGGTTCAAACTATACAACGCAATGATGAGAGAACTCGGTTCTATGACTCTCGAGAATCTGCTTGAATACGGCGATAAAATTGCTCAGAACCCCTTGGAATCAAATGAGATGAAGGATAATCTCGAGTAGAAGACTTTGAAAGGAGGGGCGCCTGACCGACAAACAAAGAGTCGTTGGCGTCGAATAAAATGAAAGCCGTTTATCCAGGTTCCTTTGATCCGATAACATACGGTCACATAGATTTGGTCGAAAGATGCAGCAAAATCTTTGACGAGGTTCTGGTGCTCGTCATGGAAAACGTAAACAAGAAACATTTTTTTAGTCATGAAGAGAGAATTGAAATGGTAAGGTGTGGCGTGTCTCATCTGGAGAACGTTACGATCATAACTTACAGCGGGCTTCTAGTTGATTTCGCCAAAGCCAATGATGTTAAGATCATAATTCGTGGTCTCAGAGCCGTATCAGACTTTGAGCTCGAGCTTCAAATGGCTCACGCCAATAAGGCTATGCTTCAAGAGCTGGAAACGCTTTTTCTAATGACAGACACTTCCAACTCTTTCATTTCTTCTTCTATGGTCCGCGAAATAGCGGCATTTGGGGGAGACATTTCCAAATGGGTTCCGCCTTGCGTACAGGAAGAATTCAGAAGAAAGCTCGGGAAATGACTTAACATCACGGAAAATATTAACTGTACAACTGGGTTATAATTTTTCTTGGAATTTTAATGGAGGAGGACATGAAAAATGGCAAATATCACCAGCGACATGGTAAAGAAACTCCGTGATGCCACTCAAGCGGGCATGATGGATTGTAAAAAGGCGTTGGTCGAAACCGATGGAGATTTCGATCAGGCAAAGGACTATCTCAGGAAGAAGGGGATACTGAAGGCAGACAAGGTTTCGGGAAGAGAGACGGCCGAAGGACTTGTTTATTCTTATATTCATCACAACGACAAACTCGGGGTACTTCTCGAGCTCAACTGTGTCACCGACTTTGTGGCGAGAATGGAAGAATTCAAAGAGCTTGCTCACAAGATCGCTCTGCAGTTGGCTGCTATGGGAGCTAGATTTATCTCCCGCGAACACGTGCCTCAGGAGATCATAGATAAAGAGAAGGAAATATACACTGAACAGATGAAAGATAGTGGAAAGCCAGCAAACATAATAGAGAGAATCGTTGAAAGCAAGCTCGAGAGTTTTTACAAGGACAATTGCCTTATCGAGCAGGAATACGTTTTTGAAAGCGGCAAGACGATAAACGATCTCCTTGTCGAACTGATTGCGAAGACCGGCGAGAACATTAAAATCAGCAGATTCGTCCGCTGGCAAGTTGGAGAGTCTGAGAACTGAGTCTGAAAGGTGAGCCTGGTGCTCACCTTTTTTTCGGAGGTGCTTATGTATAAGAGAGTGCTCTTGAAACTCAGCGGTGAGGTTTTGAGCGGAGAAGGCGCGAGAGGATTTGATTCAGAGAGAACTTCCTTTCTCATCGAAGAACTCCGCCCGGTTATTGAAAAGGGTATTCAACTTGCAATAGTGGTCGGTGCGGGAAATCTTATAAGGGGTCGTGAACTGTCGAATATGAGAGGATCAAGAGCCGATGAGCTTGGAATACTAGGCACCATAATGAATGCCCTGTATTTGAAGGAAGCACTCTGCGTAAACGGTTTCGAAACGATAGCTGTCTCCTCGATCGCAGGGATTTCTTCTCTAGTTGAGCACAGATACGATACCATTGAGGATGCTCTAAATGAGGGAAAGATAGTCGTTTTCGGCGGCGGGACCTACCTGCCTTTTTTCACGACGGACACTGCTGCCGCTGTCAGGGCGGTCGAAATCGGTGCCGATGTTTTGATAAAGGGTACAAAGGTTGATGGAGTGTATGACAAAGATCCTAAGGTGAATGGAGATGCCACCAAGATTGACAAGACAACTTTCTCTGAGGCTATCGAAAAGGGGTTAGGAATCATGGACATCGAAGCCTTCTCGATCTGCCAAAGATATGGATTATCCGTTAGAGTTATAGACTTCTTCAACAAGGGTAACCTGTTCGATGCTATAATAGGCGGGAAAACAGGTACGGTAGTTTTACCTGATTAATTGGAGGTGGAGAAATGTACGCTCAAATCGTTGATCTAGTAGCCAGGGAGGTACTTGATTCAAGGGGGACTCCAACAGTTGAGGCCGAGGTATGGCTTGACGACGGTGGCCATGGCAGGGCAATAGTTCCTTCAGGAGCTTCAACTGGGAAGTTCGAGGCTCTTGAACTAAGAGATGGAGACAAGAAGAGATTTCTCGGAAAGGGCACGCTGAAGGCGGTTGAAAATATAAACGAAGTAATCGCTCCTGAAATCATAGGAATGAATGCCTTTGACCAGATAGCTCTCGATGCGGCTCTTCTAGAGCTCGATGGAACTGAAAACAAGGACAAGCTTGGAGCCAATGCAATTCTTGCCGTCTCGATGGCAGTTGCACGTGCCGCGGCCGACAGTATTGATACACCGCTGTACAAATACCTGGGCGGAGTCAATGCAAAGGCTCTTCCCGTACCGTTTATGAACATCGTGAATGGCGGAAAACATGCAGACAACAACCTGGATATTCAGGAGTTTATGATAGTGCCCGCCGGTTTCAAGTATTTTAGGGATGCCCTTAGAGCCGGAGTAGAAGTCTTCCATAATCTGAAGAAGCTGTTGAAGGATAGCGGTCACGTCACTGCAGTAGGTGATGAAGGCGGATTTGCTCCGAGTTTTGAAAATAACGAGGCCGCGCTGAAATACATCATAAATGCTATAGACGCTGCCGGTTACAAGGCGGGAGAAGAGATCATGATTGCCCTTGATTGTGCGGCAAACGAATTCTACAACGAAGACAAGGGACTTTACAACATCGATGGAAAAGAGCTTACTCCCGACCAGCTGATAGAATACTACTCGAATCTCACGAAGAGATATCCAATAATTTCGATTGAAGACCCATTTGCCGAAGAGGACTGGGAAAGCTTTGCGAAGTTCACAAAAGCGATAGGGGATGAGATTCAGATAGTGGGAGACGACCTTTTCGTCACCAATATTAAGAGACTCGAGAAAGGTGTCGAAAAGAAATCGGCCAATTCAATTCTCATTAAGCTCAACCAGATCGGATCTGTCACCGAGACTCTCAACACGATAGAGTATGCGCAGAAGCACGGAATGACCTGTGTAATCTCACACAGATCTGGAGAAACTGAAGATACTTTTATTTCTCACCTTGCCGTAGCTGCTAATACGGGCATGATAAAGACAGGTTCGGCATCAAGGACTGACAGAATCGCGAAGTATAACGAGCTTCTGAGAATCGAAGAAGAACTTGGAGAACAGGCAGAGTTCAGAGGAAGGGAATCCTTCTATAATCTCTAATTGATAATCATTATAGCGCGGGGCCTGTAAGGTTCCGCGTTTTCATTGGAGGAAGAGCGATGCTCCTAGACATCATTGGTCCGGCAATTGTCGGGCCGTCGAGCTCCCATACCGCCGGAATGGCTAGGTTAGGCAGGGCCTTTCGGTCACTCCTTGCCAAGGTGCCTAACGAAGTGAGATTTGTTCTCAACTCACCGCTCTTCGCAACTTTCAGGGGTCACGGTTCAGATAGAGCTCTCGTCGGCGGAATAATGGGGATCAAGGAATCCGATCCCATGCTGAGAGATTCCTTCCAAATAGCGAAAGACAAGGGCATCTATTTCACTTTCGAAGAAGAAGACATGGGCGACTTGCATCCAAACACGGTTAAGATCAATGGGAGTTCCGGAGAACTCTTCTTGTCAGTTACAGGAGCATCGGTGGGTGGCGGTTCAATAAAAATTACTGCGATAGATGATTTCGACACCGACGTTACTGGAAAGTATCCCTCGCTGGTGATATTGAATGCGGATATTCCCGGGGCTCTTTCTCAAATCGTTGGGGAGATTTCTTCGAGCGATATGAACATCAGCAATCTCTTTCTTTCAAGAGTTGACCCGTTCAGGCACGAGGCTCTTTGCGTAGTGGAACTGGATAATGAACCCGACGAGCATCTGCTTAGGGCAATAAAAAGGCTTGAAGTCGTGAAGAAAGTATCCTATCTCGAAAGGTTGGATTCACTCGTATGATAATGAAGTTTGAAGACCTGGTGAAAGCTGCAAGAGACTCGAAGACACCGCTTCATAAAGTCGTCTCTAACTGGTACATGATGAATACTGGAAATGATCCAAGATTTGCCGAAGATACTGCAAAAGAACTGGTCGGAGAGATGATGAATTCTTACCGCAGCAGGCTCGAAAAACCCGAGAAATCTCTTACCGGCTGGGTCGGAGATAACGATGAAAAGGCGAGAAATCACAGTCCTGAGTTTCTCAGTTCGCTGGTCTATTCAGGAGTTGGAATTGCCCTCTCGATGTCTGAGCACAATGCAAGCATGGGAAAAATAGTTGCATGTCCTACTGCGGGTGCATGTGGTGTCGTTCCGGGAGCCCTCCTTTCTCTTCACATCAATCGAAATATTGACCTCGAAACCCTTGGAAACGCATTGTTGGTTTCTGGAGCTGTGGGCGAGAGGATCAGGAAAAGGGCGTCGATTTCCGGTGCCGTGTCAGGCTGCCAGGCAGAGATAGGTACCGCTACGGCAATGGCTTCAGTTGCCATAGTCTACGCTACGCATCCCGAAGAATACAGTGCGCTTGAGAATGCCCCGGCGCTCGCGTTGAAGTCCCTAATGGGACTTGTGTGTGACCCCGTTGGAGGTTTCGTTGAAATCCCCTGCGTCAAAAGAAATGCGTTTGGTGTATCCATTGCATTCACAGCGGCAGAACTTGCGCTTGCCGGAATTAAGTCGGCCATCCCCTTTGAAGAAGTTGCCGACTCTCTCGGAAGAGTTGGGAGAAGATTACCCGAAGAACTCAAGGAAACGGCAAGAGGCGGGATCGCAATCACTCCGACTGCAAAGAAGATGGTAGCGGACTTCTTAGGTGGAGTTGACAAGAAGGTCTGATCGGTTTAGAATAGCCTTGCCCTATTCTCGGTTTGAGGCATAGCCCATTCCTAGATAGAGGATTATATCGGGAGGCAGATGCATGGAAGTTAACAAGCAAGAACTAGTTAAGGAGTATCAGATTCACGACAACGACTCGGGTTCGACCGAAGTTCAGATCGCAATTCTTACTGCGAGAATCAGGCATCTCACTGAGCATCTCAAGAAACACCCCAAGGATTTCCATACAAGAAGGGGTCTTCTAAAGTTGGTCGGAAGAAGAAGAAAGATGTTGAGATACATCAAGACCAAGAAGCCTGAAGTCTACCTCGAACTGATAAACAAACTCGGGCTGAGAGGTTGATAGAAGTAGAAATCGTCTGGAGCGGTTTACCGCTCCTTTTTTGCGTGGGTTTTACTCAGCTGATATAATTGATTATTTGATGAAATGAGAAAAAGAGGTGTTATTGTGAGTTATAAGAGATGGGAAAGGGAATTCTTTGGCCAGAAGCTCGTCATAGAAAACGGGAAGATGGCAAAACAGGCTGATGGAGCCGTTGTACTCAGGTATGCCGATTCAGTCCTGCTAACTACGGTGAATGGAAATGAACAGGCAGTGCCGGGAACTGATTTTCTTCCTCTTACCGTTGAGTATCAGGAAAAGTTCTATGCGGCGGGAAAGATACCGGGTGGTTTTCTTAAAAGAGAAAGCAGACCGAGCGATAATGCCGTTCTCTCTGCAAGAATAATAGATAGACCTATCAGGCCTCTCTTCCCAGACGGGATGAGAAATGAGATTCAGGTTATCGTGACTGTCCTGTCTGCCGATCCAGACAATCCGCCCGACATCTGGGGGATAATGGCATCGTCACTTGCATTAAATATTTCTCCGATTCCCTTCGAAGGGATCGTCGCCGGCGTGCAGGTCGGATATATTGATGGAAAATACGTTGTGTTTCCTTCTGCTGACGAACTCGAAAGATCTGAACTCGATATTGTTGTTGCAGGGACGGAATTTGCAGTTGCAATGGTAGAAGGAGAGGCGAAAGAAGTCTCTGAAGAAGTAATGGTCGGAGCGCTTGAAGCAGCGCACGAAGCTATTAAATCGCTCGTCGCCTTCCAGAAGGAAATAATCAGTGAGTTCCAGACTGAAAAGTGGGAGCTCGAAATACCGGCTGCACCAGAAGGATTTCTCGAATCATTCGACACACTGGTTGACAGAAATAAGCTCGCCGAGATAATGCTCACTCCTGGTAAGAAGAACAAGGACAAAGCCTTGAAAACATACAGGGACGAGCTAATCGAGCAGTTTATAGAAAAAGCAAAAGAAACATGGTCCGAAGAGGAAATCGAAGACAACATTGGTTTCGTGAAGGACTTCTATCACGACATAGAGAAGAAAGTAATGAGAAGGCGAGTAATAGAAGACGATGTAAGGATGGACGGGCGTAAGCACAACGAAATCCGTCCGATCAACATTGAACTCGATCTCCTGCCAAGAGCACACGGTTCGGCTCTTTTCACCAGGGGCGAGACCCAGAGTCTGGGAATCGTCACTCTCGGGGCAACGATGGACGAACAGATAGTCGATACGATGTTTGAAGAGGGTTCGAAGTCGTTTATGCTTCACTACAACTTCCCGCCTTTCAGCACCGGGGAAGTGAAGAGGCTTAGGGGGCCAGGCAGAAGAGAAATTGGACACGGTCATCTTGCCGAGCGATCTCTGAAGAACATTGTGCCTAACGGCGAATCTTTCCCATATACAATAAGAGTCGTATCTGAAGTTCTTGAATCCAACGGCTCCTCTTCAATGGCAACCGTATGCTCCGGATCGCTCTCATTAATGGCGGCTGGAGTTCCGATGGAGAAGCACGTGGCGGGTGTTGCCATGGGCATGATTCAAGAACCGGAAAAGACCGTCGTTCTCACAGATATTCTGGGAAACGAAGATCACATGGGTGACATGGATTTCAAGGTTACAGGAACTCGTGACGGTATAACCGCTTTTCAGATGGATGTGAAGGTTTCCGGCGTATCAAGCGAGATAATGACAAAAGCGCTTGAGCAAGCGAGACTGGCAAGACTCAAGATACTTGATCTTATGTACGAAGCCATTCCCGAACCGAGAAAGTTTGTCTCCGACTATGCACCTATTATAAGGACGATTAATCTCCCTTACGAGAAGATTGGGGAGATTATCGGACCCGGCGGAAAGGTCATAAAGAAACTTTCAAGCGAGTATGATTCAACGATCTTCATAGATGACGAGAGATCTCAGGCTAAGATCGTTGGAAGCAATCGAGAAAAACTCGATCAGCTGGAAAAAGTAATAGATGCGATAATCTCTGAAGTGAAACCCGGACAGCTTTTCGAAGGAAAGATCTCGAGAGCGGAGGCCTATGGATTCTTCGTAGAGATTGCGCCAGGAAAGACCGGGCTCCTGCATATTTCGAAGATGGGTGCAAGCGGCAAGGATTTCCTTAGAGAGCACAAGGTCGGAGACACGATTGCCGTCGAAGTGGCAGGAACTGATCAGATGGGAAAGATAAGTCTGAAGCTCGAAGGTGTCGAGGTTAAAGAGGACAGTAAGCGAGACAATAAAAGGCCATACCATAGGAACGACAGAAACGACAGAAACCGAGGAGACAGAAACAGAAAGTAGGTAATTGATGAATAATCATTATATTGAGCTGCCGAACGGCGCAGTTATTATAGGTGAGCGAAAAGAAGAGACAAGAACGGTCTCGATGGCTTTCGCGATGAAGGTAGGTTCCGCTGATGAGGAAGATTCCATCAGCGGCGTTTCTCATTTTATTGAACACGCTCTTTTCAAGGGAACCCTTAGAAGAAATGCTTTCGAAATAAAAGAGCCGATCGAGAGAATAGGTGGTAGTCTTAACGCCTACACGGGAAGAGTCTCAACTGTTTACTATGCAAAGGTTCCCGACACTTATGCCTCTGAGGCTCTGGAGATCCTCTTCGATTTGATAACCTCCCCTCGTTTTGACGAAGCCTCTCTGGAACTCGAGAGAGGGGTCATTATGGAGGAGATCGCCGCGGCTGAAGACGACCCCTACGACAGAATATACGATATGACCATTGAGAAGGTTTGGGACAGAGATTTTGGCAGGCCGATTCTCGGCTACCAGGATACAGTCGGAAATTTGAAGAAGGAAAAGCTCACCAACTTCTACGATCACAAATATGTCGCAAACAACGTTATTTTTGCCGTTTCGGGAAACTATAGCGAGGATCTCCTGAAGAATACCGAGAGAAAACTTCTTTCCATGAGAGTCAACGGTTCTAAACCCGTTGCCAAATCTCCCGTGATTTCACAAAGACCGCTGTGGATTGTTGAAAGAAGAAAGGACCTTCAGCAGGTTCATCTTCTATTGACTAGAGACGCCCCGGGCAGAAGAAACAAGGATGATTTCGATGCCTTCAAGATATTCAACACTCTCTTTGGAAGCGGAATGAGTTCCATTCTGTTCCATAATATCCGAGAACAACTTGGAATGGTATACAACATCAGTTCTGAATTCGTCTCTTATGCAGATTCCGGCGCATTCATGATAAATGCAACCACCGGCCCGAAGAACCTTGACAATCTGGTGGCTTCGCTGAAAAAGGAAATAGGGAACCTCATAAGCCGGGGCGTAACCGAAGCTCAGTTCAATTATGGAAAGGAAAGGGCAAAAGGAAAACTATTGATGTCTACCGAAGGAACACTGCAGACGCTGAGCAGATTCCTGGATGACGTAGTTATTTGTGGAAAACCGGACTCTCTGGAGGACTTGATCGCAAGAATAGAAGCCCTTACCATTGATGATATAAACGACTCCATCAAGAGACATATCGCCGGCCCCTGGAATGTATCGCTACTTCTCCCTGAACAAATGCAGAACTCCACATTCTTGACAGAAGAACACTTCGAAATTTGAGTTAATCCGCATGGATTCGCTCGAAGAAGGGACCAGAGGAAACGAACCTGTAAC